>NZ_JARUBF010000001.1:4931700-5243401 GCF_029626025.1 Solwaraspora sp. WMMD406 | reverse complement strand
GGCGACGCGGGTTTCGGATATGACGAACTGATCGAGCAGTACCAGCAGGACAACCCGAACGTCACCGTGCAGCAGCGAGGCAAGGGTCTCGGTCTGGGCGACTACAACACCCGACTCACCCAGCAGATCACCGCCGGCTCCGGTGCCGGAGACGTGGTGGCGATCGAAGAGGGCACGATGTCGCAGTTCTTCGCCCAGGCCGACAAGTTCGTCGACCTCGGTGAGTACGGCGCCAACGACCTGAAGGACAACTTCCTGCCCTGGAAGTGGGAAGCCGGCGTGCTGCCCGACGGCAAGGTGCTCGGACTCGGCACCGACGTCGGTGGCATGGCGCTGTGCTACCGCAAGGACCTCTTCGAGGCCGCCGGCCTGCCGACCGAGCGTGACGAGGTCAGCGGGCTGTGGTCCAGCTGGGAGGAGTTCATCGAGGTCGGCGAGCAGTTCAAGGCCGCCACCCCGGACAAGGCGTTCGTCGACTCGGCGACCAGCTTCTACAACCTGGTGCTGAGCCAGATCGCCGGTGCCAACAGCGGGCACACTTACTACGACCCCAGCAACGAGTTCGTCCTGGAGAGCAACCCGGACGTCAAGGCGGCGTTCGACCTGACCACCGACATGATCGGTGCCGGCCTGTCGAACAACCTCCAGTCGTTCTCCAACGAGTGGAACGCCGGCTTCAAGAACGCCAGCTTCGCCACCATCGCCTGCCCCGCCTGGATGACCGGTGTCATCGAGGGCCAGGCCGGTCCGGAGGCCGCCGGCAAGTGGGACATCGCCACCGCGCCGGGCAACGGCGGCAACTGGGGTGGTTCGTTCCTCGCGGTGCCGACCTCCAGCGATCACCAGGAGGCCGCCGCTGAGCTGGTCAAGTACCTGACCAGCCCGGAGGGTCACATCGCCGCCTTCGAAGCGGTCGGCAACCTGCCGTCGTCGCCGCAGGCGCTGTCGGACCCGAAGGTCGCCGAGGCGGTCAACGAGTACTTCTCGGACGCTCCGACCGGTGAGATCTTCGCCGCCGGTGCCAGCGAGCTCAAGCCGGTCTACCTCGGCCCGAAGAACCAGGCCGTCCGTACGGCGGTGGAGAACGCGCTGCGTGCGGTCGAGCAGGGTCAGGCGCCCGACGCGGGTTGGCAGGACGCCGTCACGAACGGTACGGCCGCCGGCCGATAGAGCGGTGCGACACACCGTGTGAGAGGTGGCGTCGGCGGGGTTCTGCCGACGCCACCTCTCCCGCCGCGTCGCGGTGCCTGCGGCGCGTGGAACCCCTTGCCAACGGCGGCCGGCCGCCGTACAACTGAAGGACTTCCCGATGAGCCTGGAGCTTGACACCCCCGCGCCGGCGCAGCGGCGCGGCCACCGGGCGGGTCCGGCCGGCGGCGGCGAGACGGCTCGGCGCCACTCGTTCACCCGCCTGGACCTCAGATTCTCCCCATACCTCTACGTCCTGCCGTTCTTCGTGATCTTCGCGATCTTCGGCGTCTATCCGATCGTCTACACCGTCTGGATCGCGCTGACCGACCGGTCACCGCTCAACGCCGAGATCAGCTTCGTCGGCCTGGACAACTTCGTCCGGCTGCTGACCGACGATCCCCAGTTCTGGAACGCCGTCTACAACACCTTCGGCATGTTCGTCATGGCCACCGTGCCGCAGTTGGTGATCGCGATGATGCTGGCCAACGCGCTGAACCGGCGGATCAAGGGCCAGACCTTCTTCCGGATGGCCATCGCCATGCCGATCATCACCTCCACGGCGGTCGTCGCGCTGATCTTCTCCATGATCTACGCCCGGGACTTCGGCCTGGTCAACTGGCTGCTGTCGATTTTCGGTGTCGATCCGATCGACTTCCGGGCCAGCAAGCTCGCCTCCTGGTTCGCGATCTCCACGATGGTCGACTGGCGGTGGGTCGGCTACAACGCCCTGATCTACCTCGCCGGAATGCAGGCCATCCCCAAGGACATGTACGAGGCCGCCGCGCTCGACGGCGCGACCCGGATGCGGCAGTTCTGGTCGATCACCGTGCCACAGCTGCGGCCCACCATCATCTTCACGCTGATCATCTCGACGATCGGTGGCCTGCAACTGTTCACCGAACCCTTGCTGTTCACCAGCGGGCCCGGCGGCATCTCCGGTGGGTCACAGGGGCAGTTCCAGACGATCACGATGTATCTGCTCGACGTCATGAACCAGCGCTTCCAGTGGGGCTACGCCGGGGCGGTGTCGCTGCTGCTGTTCCTGCTGATCGCGGGCATGTCGCTCGTCAACTATCTGCTGGCCCGTCGAATCAGCTCGGACAAGTGAGGCACGATGACCACCGCAACCCTGCAACCCGTGTCGCGCAAACCCCGCCGTGGCAAGGGCCCGTCGTCGACCTCGGAGCGGCTGTTCAAGGCCAGCCCGCTGACCTGGATCGGGCTCGTCATGGGCGTGATCCTGTCGCTCTTCCCGTTCTACTGGATGATCGTCATCGCCTCGCGGACCAACGACGCGGCCAACGCCTGGCCGCCGCCGTTCCTGCCCGGCGGCAACCTCGGTGAGAACATCGGCCGGGTGCTGGCCAACCAGGACGCCAACATCCTCAAGGGGCTGATGAACTCGGTCCTGGTGTCGGGCACGATCACCATCGCCACGGTCTTCTTCGGCTCGCTCGCCGGCTTCGCCTTCGCCAAGCTGCGGTTCCGGGGCAAGAACGCCATGCTGCTGATCGTGCTCGCGTCGATGATGATCCCGATCCAGCTCGGCGTGCTCCCGCTGTACATCCTGATGTCCGAGCTCGGCTGGCTCAACCGGATGCCATCGGTCATCGTGCCGTTCCTCATCGGCGGTTTCGGGATCTTCATGATGCGGCAGTACGCCGAACAGGCGGTGCCGAACGAGCTGATCGAAGCGGCCCGGGTGGACGGCTGTTCGACCTGGCGCATCTTCTGGCACGTGGTCGCTCCGGCGCTGCGGCCGGCGGCGGCCGTGCTCGGTCTGCTGACCTTCATGGAGCAGTGGAACCAGTTCTTCTGGCCGTTCGTCGTGCTCGCTGATCCGACCAACCCGACCGTGCAGATCTCCCTGCGCAGTCTGAACTCGGCGTACTTCGCCGACAACTCCCAGATTTTCGCGGGAACGCTGATCGCCACGCTTCCGCTGTTCGTCGTCTTCATCATCTTTGGCCGCCAGATCATCGGTGGCATCATGGAAGGTGCCGTCAAGTCGTGACAAAAGCAACGAGTCCGCAGGCAGCTGAGCTCGGGGAGGGTTCCGGGCAGCTTTTCTTCCCACCCGGATTCCTCTGGGGTGCCGCCACTGCGGCTTACCAGATCGAGGGGGCCGCGAGCGTCGACGGCCGGACACCATCGATCTGGGACACCTTCAGTCACACCCCGGGGAAGGTGCTCGGCGGCGACAGCGGTGACGTGGCCTGCGACCATTACCACCGGTACCGCGACGACGTCGGGCTGATGGCCGAGCTCGGGCTCAAGTCCTACCGGTTCTCGGTGTCCTGGCCGCGGGTCCAGCCCGGTGGCAGCGGGGCGGCCAACCAGGCCGGGCTCGACTTCTACCGCCGGCTCGTGGACGAGTTGTTGCAGCACGACATCGAGCCGTGGCTTACCCTCTACCACTGGGATCTGCCGCAGCCGTTGGAGGACGCGGGTGGCTGGCCCGAGCGGGACACGGCGGCCCGGTTCGCCGACTACGCCGAACTGGTGCACGGCGCGCTGGGCGACCGGGTGCGGTACTGGACCACGTTGAACGAGCCCTGGTGCTCGGCGTTCCTCGGGTACGGCTCCGGGGTGCACGCCCCGGGGCGTACCGACGGTGGCGACTCGGTCCGCGCCGCGCACCACCTGATGCTCGGCCACGGCCTCGCCGTGCAGGCGATGCGAGCGGCGCGGCCGGACCACGACTTCGGCGTCACCCTGAATCTGTACGCGGTGTCGCCGCAGACGGACTCCGACGCCGATCGGGATGCCGCCCGCCGGATCGACGGCCTGGCCAACCGGATCTTCCTCGACCCGATCCTGCACGGGCGGTACCCGCAGGACGTGGTGGAGGACCTGCGTCCGGTGACCGATCTGGCGCACGTCCGCGACGGGGATCTCGACGTCATCGCCACCCCGCTCGACGTGCTCGGGATCAACTACTACACCCGGCACGTGGTCGCCGCGCCAACCGGATCGCCGGACGGGGACGAGCCGTCCAACTGGCCGGGCAGCGAACAGGTCCGGTTCGTGGCCCGTGGGCTGCCGGTCACCGACATGGGCTGGGAGGTCGACGCGCCGGGACTGGTCGAGGTCCTGCGGCGGGTGCACGACGAGTACCCCGAGGTGCCGATCTACATCACCGAGAACGGGTCGGCCTACGTCGACGAGGTGACCAACGACAAAGTTGATGATCCGGACAGGCTGGCGTATTTCGACGCGCATCTGCGGGCCTGTCACGAAGCGATCTCGGCCGGAGTGCCGGTGCGGGGCTACTTCGCGTGGTCTTTGATGGATAATTTCGAATGGGCCTGGGGCTATTCGAAGCGCTTCGGCATGATCCACGTCGACTACGACAGCCAGCTTCGGATCCCCAAGTCGAGCGCCAGGTGGTACGCCGATGTGATCCGACGTAACGGTCTGGCCGCACAATAGGCGTGGTCAGCCAGCAATAACGGGCGGCGGTGCCGGTCCCCGCGAGGGGGCCGGCGCGGCCGGTCCAGGGTCGGAGGAACACACGATGACAACCCAGCGCACCCGGTCACTCGGGCGGCCCACCCTCGACGCGGTCGCCGCGCGGGCGGGGGTGGGACGGGGTACGGTGTCCCGCGTCGTCAACGGTTCGCCCCAGGTCAGTCCGGAGGCGCGAGCCGCGGTCCAGCAGGCGATCGCCGAGTTGGGGTACGTGCCGAACCGGGCCGCCCGGGCGCTGGTGACCCAGCGGACCGACTCGGTGGCGCTGGTGGTGTCCGAGTCCGAGGAACGGGTGTTCGGTGAGCCGTTCTTCGCCGGGATCGTCCGGGGGATCAGCTCCGGTCTGCTCGACACTACGATGCAGCTCTGGCTGGCGATGGCCCAGTCGCCGGCCGAACGGGAGCGGGTCGAGCATCACCTGACCAATCAGCACGTGGACGGGGTCCTGCTGCTGTCGCTGCACGACTCCGATCCGTTGCCGACCCTGCTCGAACAGCGTGGACTGCCCAGTGTGCTCGGCGGGCGGCCGGCGCGGATGCTGCATCCGGACGCCCGCCCGGCATACTTCGTCGACGTGGACAACGCCGGGGGCGCGCGACTCGCGGTGGAGTACCTGCTCGCCCGGGGCCGTCGTCGGGTGGCGACCATCGCCGGGCCGCAGGACATGGGCGTCGGGGTGGCCCGGTTGACCGGCTACCACGAGGCGATCCGGTACAACGGTCAACCGGCCACCGCGAGCCTGATCGCGTACGGCGACTTCAGTGAGGGCAGCGGCACCGCCGCGATGCGCCGGCTCCTGGAGTACAACCCGGACCTGGACGCGGTTTTCGTCGCCTCCGACCTGATGGCCTGCGGGGCGTTACGGGCACTGCGGGAGGCGGGCCGTCGAGTCCCCGACGACGTGGCGGTGGTCGGGTTCGAGGACGCGCCGATCGCCCGCCAGTCGGATCCGCCGCTGACCACCGTCTACCAGCCGGTGGAGGAGATGGGCCGGCAGATGGCCCGGCTGCTGTTGTCGCGAATTCGCCGCGACGAACTCCCGGTGCCCTATGTCCTGCTGCAAACGCACATGGTGCCGCGCGCGTCGGCGTGACCGGTTCGGGTGGCCGGCGCGGGTGGCCGGCCCGGCCGCAGAACGTGGATCTCGAAGATCATCCGAACGGGTGATAGCGGCCCTCGTGTGACCTTGTTCCAGAGGGGGTTTCCTGCCGGGTCATGGCATTGCAACAGGGATGAAATGGTCATCGGGCAGGCTGATTGACGACCGGGGGAGGGCCGGCCTGCGCGACGGGAGGACTGACATGTTGCTGAGGGTTCGCGTGACCCTGCCGGACCGGCCCGGTGCACTCGGCCAGATCGCCCGTACGTTGGGCGTGGCGGGCGCGGACATCGTCCAGGTGACGGTATTGGAACGTCTGGGCGGGCGCGCCGTTGACGACTTCACCGTCGTCTGGCCGGGAGCCGCCCGGGTGGACCGGCTGCTCGCCGGCCTGGCCGCGATTCCGGGCGTGCAGGTGGACGGGGTCTGGCGGGCGATCGGCACGCCGGTCACCGGTGGCCAGGACGCCGAACTGCTCGCCCAGGTGGCGGCCAACCCGATCGACGGACTGGCCACCCTGGTCGACGCCGTACCCGGACTGCTCGCGGCGGACTGGGCCGCCGCCGCGGTGGTACCGGCGGACTGGGCGATCCGGAGCGGTTCCCGGTCGCCGGCCGGTGCCCCGACCGCGACCGGTGTGGTCGGTGGGGAGCATCCAGCGGCCGGTGCCGAGCTCCGCTTCGACGATCCCGGGCCGGTCGGTGATGCCTTTCTCGGTGCCTTGGTGCTACCGATCGACGATGCGCCGACCGGCGGCGAGCCAGCGGTCGCCTATGCCAGCTGGCGGGCTCCAGTGCCGCTGCGGCTGCCCGAGGTCACTCCGTTGCGGGCCCGTCCGATGGACGGACCGGACGGTGTCCGGTATGCCTCGGTGCCCTTCGGCCGCGCCGGCCTGGTGCTGATGGTGGCCCGGTCCGACGGCGGCGACGGTGTGCCGGCGGCGGCGTTCCACGTCACCGAGGTGGACCGGATCGCCCAGCTCGTTCGGGCGGCGACCGTGATCCTGGGTGACCGGCTCGATCTGGTCACGGCCGATCCGGTGCCGCTGCGGCAGTGAGCCGAGCCAGAAGTCACCGCCGGGCAATCTGAGGGAAACAGCGGGCCGGCAAGCTGGGATCTGGGCGCGGCGTGGCGCTGACGAAGCGGGCACCGAGCCGATGGGGGAGAGGAGCAGCCGATGGCGCTGTGGCGGATCAGGGCAACGGTGGACGACCGGCCGGGCTACCTGGCCGTGTTGACCGCGAGCCTCGCACTGCGTGCGGTCAACATCCTCGCTGTACAGGTACACACCACCGAGGCTGGCGCGGTGGACGACTTCCTGGTCGACGCGCCGGAATCGATGACCGAAGCCGACCTGATCGCCGCCGTGGAGCGCGGCCGGGGCCGGGATTCGTGGGTTTCTCGGGCCGAGGCCCGAGGTCTGGCGGATCAGCCGACCCGGGCGCTGGCGCTGGCCAACCGGCTGGTCCGCGACCCGGAGGCGCTCGGTGACGTCCTACGTACGATGCTCGGTGCCAGCTCGGTGACGTGGCGTCCGGCACCCACCACGGCGACCGCCGGGCGGGCCGCCGACACCATGCGCCTGCCGGATCCCGCTGGCGGTTGCTATGACGTCGTCCGGCGGGAGCCGAGTTTCACGCCCGCCGAGTTCGCCCGGGCGCAGGCGCTCGTCGAGCTGGCCACCGCCGTCAGCCGTCGTTCGGGTGACCACGCGACGCTGCTGCTCGCCGACGGCGCCGAGTTGGTGCTCCGGCCGGCCGGCGCGGACGACCTCGGCGCGCTGCGTGCCATGCTCGACCGCTGCTCCGCACCGGAAGGCACCGTGGGAGCGTTCGGCAGGTCCGTGCCGGCGACGATGGTCCGGCTGCGGCGGTTGGTGCACCAGCCGCGTGGGTTGCTGCTCGTCGCGGTGGAGTCCGGCGGCACCGGCGACGGTGACCGGATCGTCGGCGTCGGACAGTTGGTGGTCGAAGGCGCCGTCGGTGAGGTGGCGCTGCTGGTCGAAGACGTCTGGCGGCGTCGAGGCGTCGGTACGGCTCTGCTGCGGCGGCTGGCCGCGCACGCTGGCCGGTCCGGTCAGGTGGCGCTGGTCGCGCACGTCGCCGCCGATGATCTCGGCATCCTGCGGACGTTGGCCCGGCTGCGCCGTCCGGGTTCGGTGGACCGTGATGGAGAATTGATGAGCGTCACGGTGCCGTTGGTCGATCGGCCGATCGACGTCGCGGCACCGACTCCCGCCACCACGACCTAGTCGGTTGCCCTGGCGGCCCGGTCCTGGTGCGGGGCTGGTGCGCCGGACGGCTGGATCCTGGTGGCATGGCGGGGTCTCCTCCTGTAGGACGGCAGGAGGAGACCCCGCCTCTTTCGTGCGCGGCGTAACCACTGGCTCGGTAGCTCTTCACAAAGTCGAAACGAGGCGGTTAAATCATCGGTACGGGGTGATCGCTCCCTATCGATGGGAGCGCTCCCACGTGTGGTTCTGCCTGCGAAAACGACCCTTGACCAGGCCGCCGTCCCGTACGGGCATCGCGGCCCGATACCCGCTCTCGACACGGGTACGACGAGGTGAGGGGACGGATGCGCCCACATCCGTCCCCTCGGTGTCCTCCACTACGCGATGTCGCGCGCGGCTCCACGGACAGGAGCGAGTGTAATGCGTCATGGCACCTGGTCGGTCCGGCCATCCGGCCGGAACCACCACGGCACATGGCTGGTCCGCCCAGCCGGCCGCAACCGATGGCACCGCCGGCTCGCCGCCGCCGCGACCGCCGCCCTTCTCGCGGCCGCCGTCGCGGTGTGGGGCGTCCCCAACCCGGGTGCCGCCGCCGCACCGCCGTTCAACTACGGTGAGGCGCTGCAGAAGTCGCTGCTCTTCTACGAGGCGCAGCAGTCCGGCCCGTTGCCCGAGTGGAACCGGGTCTCCTGGCGCGGCGACTCGGCGATGACCGACGGCGCCGACGTCGGCCTGGACCTCACCGGCGGGTGGTACGACGCCGGCGACCACGTCAAGTTCGGCTTCCCGATGGCCTTCTCCACCACGATGCTCGCCTGGGGCGCGGTCGAGTACCGGGCCGGGTACGCCGCCTCAGGGCAGCTGCCGCACCTGCTCAACAACCTGCGGTTCGTCAACGACTACTTCATCAAGGCCCACCCGTCGCCCAACGTGCTCTACGGTCAGGTCGGCAACGGCGACGACGACCACAAGTGGTGGGGGCCGGCCGAGGTGATGCCGATGGCGCGTCCGGCGTACAAGATCGACGCCAGCTGTGGTGGCTCGGACCTGGCGGCGGAGACGGCGGCGGCGATGGCCGCCTCGTCGATGGTGTTCCGGCCGACCGACCCGGCGTACGCCGACACGCTGGTCCGGCACGCCCGCCAGCTGTACACCTTCGCCGACACCGTACGCAAGGCGTACCACGAGTGCATCACCGACGCGACCAGCTTCTACCGCTCCTGGAGCGGCTACCAGGACGAACTCGTCTGGGGCGCGATCTGGCTGCACCGGGCCACCGGTGAGGCGTCCTACCTGACCAAGGCCGAGACCGAGTACGACAGTCTCGGCACCGAGCCGCAGACCACCACCCGGGCCTACAAGTGGACCCTCGCGTGGGACAACAAGCAGTTCGGCGCGTACGTGCTGCTGGCCAAGCTGACCGGCAAGCAGAAGTACGTCGACGACGCCAACCGGTGGCTGGACTACTGGACCGTCGGCGTCAACGGGGAAAAGATCCGCACCTCGCCGGGCGGGATGGCCGTCCTCGACACCTGGGGCGCGCTGCGCTACGCCGCGAACACGGCGTTCGCCGCGCTGGTCTACAGCGATCAGCTCACCGACCCGACCCGCAAGACCCGCTACCACGACTTCGCGGTACGGCAGATCAACTACGCACTCGGTGACAACCCGCGCAACTCCAGCTACGTCATCGGCTTCGGGGCGAATCCGCCGCAGAACCCGCACCACCGCACCGCACACGGCTCCTGGTGGGACAGCTCCCAGGTGCCCGACGAGACCCGGCACGTGCTGTACGGAGCCCTGGTCGGCGGCCCGTCGGCACCCGACGACGCCTACACCGACCGGCGTGACGACTACATCATGAACGAAGTAGCCACCGACTACAACGCCGGCTTCACCTCCGCAGTGGTCCGCCTCTACCAGGAGTTCGGCGGGTCCCCGCTGGCGAACTTCCCGCAACCCGAGTCGCCGGACATCGACGAGATCTCCGTCGAGACCACCGTGATGCAGAACGAGACCCGGTCCACCGGCGTCAAGGTCATCATCTACAACAAGTCGGCCTTCCCGGCCCGGGCGCTGACCGGGGCCACCTTCCGCTACTACTTCGTCCGGGACGGTGCCGGCGCGATCGAGGTGACCAGCCCGTACAGCCAGGGCTGTCCGAAGCCGACCACCGCCCGACAGCACGTCGGCGATCTGTGGTATGTCGAGGTCGACTGCACCGGGCTGACCATCGCCCCGGCCGGCCAGTCGGCCCACCGGATGGAGGTACAGCTCAAGATCGGTGTCGCCGAAGGTGGCACCTGGAACCCGGCGAACGACCCGTCCTACCGGTCCACGGCCGGACCGAACCCGGGCGTGCCGCTGTACGACGACGGGGTGCTGATCTGGGGTCAGGAACCGGACGGTCCGCCGCCGTCGCCCACCCCCACTCCGTCGCTGTCACCCAGCCCCAGCCCGTCGCCGTCGCTGTCGCCGTCGCCCACCCCGACGCCGTCGCTGTCGCCCACCCCGAGCCCGAACCCCACCGGACAGCCGCCGGTGCTCGGCTGCCGGGTCGGCTACAGCACGAACGACTGGTCGACCGGCTTCACCGCCACCGTGACCATCACCAACACCGGCTCGTCGCCGGTCAACGGATGGCAGCTGCGGTTCGCCTTCGCGGGTAGCCAGCAGGTAACCCAGGGCTGGTCGGCCACCTGGACGCAGAGTGGCAATCAGGTCACCGCCACCAACGCGAGCTGGAACGGTGCGCTGGCACCGGGAGCCAGCGTCGGGGTCGGATTCAACGGTTCGCATTCCGGCGGCAACCCCCGGCCGACGTCGTTCACCCTCAACGGCGTGACCTGTACGGTCGGCTGAGTCGTCCACGGCCGGGCCGTACCCGGGCCGTACCCGGGCCGTACCCGGGCCGTACCCGGGCCGTACCCGGGCCGTACCCGGGCCGGGGCCGGCGAGGAACTCCTCGCCGGCCCCGGCTGTTCCTCGCCGGGTCCGACTAATCGTTCGCAGCCGGCGATCACCACCAGCGCCGTGGGCGCCTGACGCCCGGCAGCGCGGACCGAGCGCGTTCTGACGCGGGTGAAATCAGGTCGATCGGGTGCCGGCCGCCTCCGTCCTCCGTAACGTGCGGTGTATGGCGGTGGATGTCCGATACGGCGTGCCCGGTGCACGGCACGCCCTGACCGGCGCCGGACCCGGATGACCGACGTAGCCAGGGGTACGCAACTGCTGCGTGACCCTGCGGCGCCACGCCGGGCCACCCTCCTGGAACTCTTCTTCGACGTGGTCTTCGTCGTCGCGTTGGCGCTGCTGTCGGAGACCCTCGTCGCCAGGCTCACCTGGATCGGTGCCGCCGAGGCCGGGATCCTGCTGCTGGCGATCTGGTGGGTGTGGGTGATCACCACCCTGGTCACCGACCTCTACAACCCGGACAGCCGGGCCATCCAGGTGGTCACTGTCGGGATCATGTTCGGTGCGCTGCTCATGGCGGCGTCGTTGCCGCACGCATTCGGTGACCGGGCGCTGCTGTTCGCGGGCACGTACGTGGTGATCCACCTGGGCCGAGGGCTGTTTTTCTACGTCGCGTTGCACGAACGACAGGCGCGGCAGCGGGCCCTGCGCATCTGGGCCTGGTTCGCCATCTCGGCGGTGCCCTGGATCGTCGGCGGGCTCGCGGACGAACACCTTCGACTGGCACTCTGGGGGCTCGGCCTCGCCATCGACTATCTGATCTTCGCGATCGGCTACCCGTTCCCCGGCCGGCGACGGATCCCGGCGGCGCAGTTCAACCCGACCGCCGAGCACCTGGCCGAGCGTTATCACCAGTTCTTCATCATCGCTCTCGGCGACATCATCCTGGTCGCGGGAATGGCGTTCAGCCGCGACGAGATCACGACCGCCCGGTCGCTGGGTTTCGTGGTCGCGTTCCTCAGCGCGGCGCTGCTGTTCCGGATCTACGTGCACTGCGCCGGAGCACAACTTCCCCGGGCCATCGAGGCGGCCGCGACCCCGGGTCGGTTCAGCCGGACCGCCCCGTACACCCATTTGTTGATGATCGCCGGCGTGGTGGCCACGGCGACCAGCGCCAAGTTGATCATCGACCAGCCGACCGGGACCACTACGCCGGCCTGGGTGGTGGTCATCGTCGGCGGCCCGGTCATCTTCCTGATCGGCCGCAGCCGGCTCGAATACGAGGTGTTCGGCCGGATCGCCTGGCCGCTGCTGGTCGCGGTCGCGTCGCTGCTGGTCGCCACGCCGGCCCTGGCCCGGTCGTCTCCGCTGGTCGTCGCCGGCGGCGCGAATCTGGTGCTGGTCGCGATCGTCGCCTTCGACCTGTCGATGCGGGGGCGGCGCAATCCGGTGCCCCCCGACCCACCGTTGTGACCGGGCTGGTGGGCACCTGATCGCACCGGGCTGGTGGGCACCGGATCGCACCGGCTGCCCAGCCGGTGCGATCCGGTGCCGACCGGGGGTCGGGTCAGGTGTTGTTGGCCAGGGCGATCAGCCGGGCCCGGGTTCCGTTCCAGTGGTTACGGTCGACGTCACCGGAGACGCCGGACACTCGCCCGGTGGCCGTGTACTGCCAGAACGACCAGTACGGCGCGCCGGCCGGCAGGGTCCCCGGAGCGCTCGCCCAGCGGGCGATCCACAACGGATGGTTGCCCCACGGCCCGGTCCAGTTGCCGGTGCAGCTGGTCCACCAACTCGTCGTGGTGTAGATGACCGCGTACCGGCCGGTCCGGGACCGGTAGGTGGCCAGGAAGTCGTTGATCCAGGTACGCATCGCCGACTGGCTCTTGCCGTAACACATCGCCCCGTACGGGTTGTGCTCGATGTCCAGGGCGGCCGGCAGGGTACGGCTGTCCGCCGACCAGGCGCCGCCGTTGCTGGCCAGGTAGTTGGCCTGGACAGCGCCGGAGGAGCGGTCCGGTAGCGCGAAGTGGTAGGCGCCCCGGATCACCCCGGCGTTGTAGGCGCCGACGTAGTTGGTGTTGAACCGGGGGTCCCTGTAGCTGGTGCCCTCGGTGGCCTTGATGTAGGCGAACTCGACCCCACTGTTGCGTACGCTGGCCCAGTTGATCGTGCCCTGCCAGTGGGATACGTCGATCCCCGCGACGGTTGCCGCCTGCGCCGGTGCCGTGGTCCCGGCGACCAGGGCGGCGGTCGTCATGGCCAGCGCCGTGCCGCTGGCCAGCAACCGGCGGAGCCATCGGGTCCGGCGGGATCCGGACAGGTCGGTGGAGAAGGTCTCCGTCATCGCTGATCCTCGATTCGTCAGGCGCAGTAGAGCAGGCGGTTGGGGGAGCCGGTGCCGGGATTGCTGACGACGCCGGTGGTGGCCGTACTCGTGATGTGGGCGCTGACCTGGGCCGGGGTCCAGGTCGGATGAGCCGAGGCGACGACCGCCGCGCAGCCGGCGACGTGTGCGGTGGCCATCGAACTGCCGCTGAGCACCCGGACGGCGGAGTTGCCGGTGTGCCAGGTCGAGGTGATGCTCGCGCCCGGGGCGAACAGGTCGAGGCAGGAGCCGTAACTGGCCGAACTCATCCTGGCGTCGGTGATGGTCGTGCCGGCGACGGTCAACGCCTCCGGCACCCGGGCAGGTGAGGTGTTGCAGGCGCTGGAGTTGGAGCCGCCGGCCGCCACCGCGTACGTCACACCGGACCGGATCGAGGCGACGACCGCCGCGTCGAGCGTGGCGCTGGCGCCACCGCCGAGGGCCATGCTGGCGACGGCGGGCTTGACCGCGTTGGCGGTCACCCAGTCGATCCCGGCGATCACTCCGGAGATCGAGCCCGAGCCGCTGCAGTTGAGCACCCGGACCGGCACCAGTCGTACCGCCTTCGCGACGCCGTGCGCCCGTCCGCCGATCGTCCCGGCGACATGGGTACCGTGTCCGTTGCAGTCGTCGGCCGGGCCGCCGTCGACCACGTCGAATCCGGTGCTCACCCGGCCACCGAAGTCGCTGTGGGTACGGTGAATTCCGGTGTCGATCACGTAGGCGCGCACGTTCGGCGCGGTGTTCGGGTAGGCGTACCGCTGGTTCAGCGGCAGGTTGCGTTGGTCGATCCGGTCCAGGCCCCAGGACGGCGGGTTGAGCTGTACGCCGGCCGTCAGGGGTGCCACGACATGGTCCTGTTCGACGTAGGCCACCGCCGGGTGGGCGGCCAGCCGGCGGGCCGTCGCCGCGCTCATGCGGGCGGAGAATCCGGTGATGACGCTGTCGTAGACGCGTTCGACGGTCGCGCCGTACTGCCGGCTGAGGCGGTTGACGGTGGCGTTGTTCGCGGTGGCCGGCGATGTCGTGCCGACTGCGGCGGCTGCGGCGTTGGTCCTCAGGACGACGATGTAGCTGTCCGCTATGGCGGTGGCACCGCCGGCCCGGCGGATCTCACCGACCGGTTCGGCGGCCTGGGCGGGGGCGGGGTGGCCGACGGTGGTCAGCAGGGCGAGGAGACCGACGGCGAGCAGTCTCCGTGACGCGGAATTGGTCATTCGTCTATTGTCGCTATTGGTAGCGATCTGACTACCAACCAGCTTCGATATATGCCTGGTGTTATGGTGCCGGTGCGGACGGCGGGGCCACCTCGCCGGCGCGGGCGCGAGGCGGCGTTTCGGCGCGGAGGCCTCGTCCCGGCCGTCCGGCTCACGGGCGCGCCTGCGCGCGGCATCGTAGCTGGACAACTACGTCCGGTTCGCGCGTCGTTGCTGTCCAATCGGTCTTCGTTGCGTAGGGTCTGGGTTCGACCGCCAGTGAGTGATGCCCTCTCAGGACGGAGCAGCAATGTCTGTCGAGGACGGTGACGCCCCGGTCGACCGGGCCAGGCGCGGGGTACGGGGCTGGGTCCGGGAGCTGGGCCGTCGGACCGGACGAGGGCTGGGCCTCGTCACACCGTACGGGATCCTCGCCTTTCTCGCCGCGTCGGCCGTCGCCCCGGTGGCCGGGGCCGGCCTGGGCGCCTCGGGGGTCTTCGCGGCCACCCTTGACCAGCTCGGCGACGTCGGTGGCGGCTACCTCTCGGACGTACTCGCCCGTACGGCCGGCCGGATGCGGGGACGTGCGGTCACCGAGCAGCAATGGCGCGACGCGGTTGCCGAGGAGCTGCTGTCCCGGCTCGACGCTGGCGACGAGCAGTCCGAGGCCCTTCGCGCCGACGTCGGACGGCTGCTGCGGGCCGTCGACGCGGTCGAGGTCGCCCTTTCCGAGGCCGTACGCGGGGATCCCGGGTTGCGCGACGAGCTGGCCGCGGCCTTCCACCTGCTCGGCGAGGACATCGGCGCGCTGCGCTGGATGGTGACCGACGTGCACCGGGTGCTCGGTGACGTACGGCGTCAGCTCGCCGAACGCAGCCATGAGCAACGTGCCGAGATGGAACGAATCCGGCGACAGCTGATTACGATCACCTACCTGACGTCGCGGATCGACCGGGATCGGGCCGACGACCCGGGCGGTACGGCAGGCACCGTCGAGCCGACCGGAACGACCGGGTCGGGCACCGACCCGCACGGGTTGGCACCGGTCTGTCCGTACCCGGGGTTGGCGAGCTTCGAGCCCGAGGACGCGGCCTGGTTCCACGGCCGTGAGGAGCAGATAGCCCAGGTCCTCGGGCATCTCGCCGAACAGGCCGCCGGCGGACCGCCGCTGGTGGTGACCGGCGTTTCCGGGGTCGGTAAGTCCTCGCTGCTGCGGGCCGGGGTGCTGCCGGCCGTCGCCGGCGGCGCGCTCGGCGAGTCGTCCGGATGGCCCTGGATCCTGGTGACACCGGGCTCCGACCCGCTCGACGAGCTGCTCGCCCGGACCGTCGCCAGGGCCGGCGTCGATCCCGACGAGCCGGGCATCGAGACGGTCCGCGCCGAACCGACCCGATTCGGCGAACTCGCCGCGAAGGCGGCTGACGCGATCGCCGCGAAGGCGGCTGACGCGATCGCGGCGGACCCGGCTGACGCGATCGCGGCCGAGACGGCTGACGTGATCCAGCAGCCGGCGGCGGACACCATGGTCGGTCCGGCGGCGGCCGACCGCCTGGTGATCGTCGTCGACCAGTTCGAAGAACTGTTCACCCACTGCACCGACCCGGCCGAGCGGCTCGCGTACGTGACGGCGTTGACCAACGCCGCTCCCGCCCTGGTGGTGATCGCGGTCCGGGCCGACTTCTACGCCGACTGCGCGGAACTGGCCCCGTTGGCGCGGGTACTGTCCGCCGGTCACCTGGTGCTCGGCCCGTTGACCATCGACCAGCTGCGGCGAGCTGTGCGCCGGCCGACCGAGCGCGCCGGACTCGACATCGACCCGGGCCTGGTCGAACTGCTCCTCGCCGATCTCGGGGCGGCGAACCCGGCCGGCTACGAACCGGGCGCGCTGCCGTTGCTCGGCCACGCGCTGCGCGCCACCTGGGTGCGGCGGGACGGCCGTCGGCTGACCGTCGATGGGTATCGCGCGACTGGCGGGATTCATCGCGCGGTCGCCGAGACCGCCGAACGGATCTACCTCGACCTCGACCAGCCCGGCCGACGGGCGCTGCGGTCGGCCCTGCTCACCCTGGTGACCGTCGCGGACACCGGCACGGTGCTGCGTCGGCGCGGTGACCGCGCCGCGATCGAACCCGGGGTGCTGTCGAGGCTCGTCGCGGCCCGGCTGGTCACCGCCGGTGAGGACACGGTCGAGATCACTCACGAGGCCCTGCTGACGAGCTGGCCCCGGCTCACCGGCTGGCTGGCGCAGGCCCGCGACGAGCTGGTCCTGCGGCAACGGTTCGTCGTCGCGGCCCACGACTGGCAGGCCGCCGATCGCGACCCGGACCTGTTGTTGCGGGGGACCCGGCTGGTCGCTGTCCGGGAGTGGTCCGCGGGCCGTGACGACCTGAGACCCCCCGAGACCGACTACCTGCACGCCAGTGTCGCGGCGGCCGACGCCGCCGAGGCGGCCCGGCGTAGCGGGGTCCGCCGGTTGCGCCGGCTGACGGTCGGGCTGGCGGTGGCGCTGCTGCTGGCCGTCGCGGGCGGTCTCGTCGCACTGGACCTCCAGTCGACCGCGAACGAGCAACGTCGGCAGGCGACCTCCCGGCAGTACGCCGCCGAGTCGCTGATCGCCGCCGAGAGCGACGAGTTGCTGGCCATGCGCAAGGCGCTCGACGCGTGGGCACAGGCACCGACCATCGAGGCGTACGGCGCACTGGTCTCGGCGCAGTCCGCCGTCACGCTGGGGCCGCTCGGCACCGAACCGGGTGGGCTGTCGGTCGCGGTGAGCCCGGACGGATCGGTGGCCGCGGTCGGGCACCCGGACGGCACGGTACGGCTCTGGGAGGTCGCCACCTTGCGTCAGCGGGACGTCGTGCTGTGGCATGCGGACCGGGCGGCGGTGGTGTCGTTGGCGTTTTCCCCGGACGGCCGGTTCCTGGCGTCCGGCTCGTTCGCCGCCGACGGGGTGCAGGTGTGGGACGTGGCAACGGGTGACCTACTGCGTCGGCTGCCCGCCGCTGGCGCGCTCGGGTGGCTGCCCGGCACCACGACCGTGGTGGCGAGCCGGGTCGGTGCCGACCTCACCCCGGAACTCCAGGTCGGCGGGTGGGACGTGACCAGCGGGGAACTCGTCCTCGCGCTACCCACCGGCATGTTGGCGTTCGACCTGAGTGTCAGCGGCGATGGCAGGTTCCTGGCGATCGCCAACCCCGCCGACGGCGGCGGCCAGGTATGGCGGCTCGCCGACCAGGTGCAGGTGGGGGCGATTCCCGCCGTCAGTCAGGTGGCGTTCGGCACCGCCGGCACCCTGGTGGTCGGCGGCTCGGACGGCGACCTGGCGGTCTGGACCATCGGCTCCGCCGAACCGGCGCGACCGTTGACGACCGGACCGCAGCGGCCGGCGGCGCCGCTGACCATGACCCCGGACGGCACACTGCTCACCCCTGGCGGCTGGCAACCGGGCCGGGTGGACGGCTGGTCGATCGGCGCGGACGTGGTCGGCCCGGCGTACGTCGGATTCGCCGGACAGGCGCTGATGGATCTGACCGTTTCCGCCGACGGGCGGGTCGTGGCCGTCACCGGCCCGGACGCGCCGACAATGCTGTTTCGCCGGGGTGCCAGCCGGTTGCCGCATCCCGAGTCGGTGCGGTATCTGGCGGTCGACCCGGCCGGGGACCGGCTGGCCACCGCCGCTGGGGACGGTGCGCTGCGGATCTGGGATCTCCCCGGCCGCCGGACGGTGGCGACGGTCCGCCCCGACGCGACGGTGACCGGTCTCGCCGCCGCCCCGGACGGCACCGTCGCGGTCGCCACCACTGATGGACGAGTGCTGCGCTACACGGCCGACGGCACCGCCGGTGACGCGCTGCGGATCGCGGACGGTCGGGAGGAAACGGAGGGACCGGACGGACCGGTGACCGACGCGCGGTGGCCGGTGTACTCCCCGGACGGCCGGCAGCTGGCGGCGCGGGTGACCCGGACCGGGCCGGACGGTACGGAGCAGGTCGGCGTCGCGGTATGGGACCTCGGCGCGCGGGGGCCAGGCGGTGCCGCGGGTGAGCCCGATGCCGATCCGGGGGCGCCGGTGGCGACGTTCCTGCCGACCGGCGACGGTACGGTGGGCGCGCTGGCCTTCACTCCGGACGGCGTCCGGCTGCTCGCCGCCGTGAACCACACCACGGTCGCCGGCTTCGACACGGAAACGCGGGCGGAGATCTGGTCCTGGCGTTCGACCGACCTGTCGCCGTTGGATTCCCAGTCGGTCGGCGCGCAGCGAATCACCGCTCTGGTGGTCAGCCCGGACGGACGGCTGGTGGCGGTGGCCGGCACCAACCGGCGGGTCGAGTTGCGGGACGTCGACGGGTTCCGGCTGCTGCGGGCCACCGCGCCGCAGACCGCGACCGTCGAGCGGATCACCTTCTCCCCGGACGGTACCGTGCTGGCCGGCAGCCTGGTCGCCGACGACCTGGTGCGGCTCTGGGACACCGGGAGCACCCAGCTGACCGGCGTACTGAGCGGGCACGCCAGCGACATCAACACGCTCGCCTTCACCCCGGACGGCGTGTTGCTGTCGGGCTCCACGGACACCACCCTGGCGCTGTGGCGGCTCGACGCCGGACAGGCCGTCCGGATGGTGTGCGACGTGGTCGGCCCGGCGGCCCGGACGGTCGGGGACCATCCGCCGGCGTCGTGTCGCTGAGCAGCAGCCAGGGCCGACGGGTCGCCGAGCGGCGATGACAGCCGGGTGCTGGGCCGAGCGCAGGCCACGACGATCGGAGCCCGGACGTGGCCGGGCCGGCCGGGCGGGGTTCACCCGCCCGGGCCGGCCCGGCTGTCAGCCGGCGGGAGCTCAGCCGAGTTCGTAGGTCAGGCCGGTCCAGAACGACGGTAGCGGGCTGAACCAGGAGTTGTTCGGAGCGGCGTTGCACCCGCTCTCACTGCGGCTGTGCAGCCCGTACGCCCAGCGGCTGCCGCTGGAGCTGAGCCAGTACCAGCCGCCGCCACTGTCACCCGGGCAGGCGTCGTAACCGCCGACGCGGACCATGCCGCGCTTGTTCGGGTCGCTGACCGAGGTGATGGTGCCGCACGGGTTGCCCGGGTTGGCCGGGTCGATGATCCGGGCGGCGAGGCAGACCGTCTCGCCCTGCAGGATGAAGGACATCGACGGAGCGGCGCCGTTGACGCCCACGAAGCGGCCGGCCATGTTGTGCATGTAGATCCGGCCGACGGTGTCGGCGCTGTAGCTGGCGTTGGTGACCTGGATGGCGCCGGCGTCGACCACTCCGGAGTCGATCGCGTCGGTCATCGTACCGATCGTCGTGGGGGTGGTGGTGCCGGTCGACCAGGCGGCGTTGAGTCCGGCGCAGTGTCCGGAGGTGAGCAGGAACCGGATGCCGGTGCTGCCCCGGGCGGTGAATCCGGCCGAGCAGGAACCGCCGGACCGTCGGATGACCAGTCCGGACCGGAGGCTGTCGTTGCAGTCGTTGCGGGAGTTGCAGACGTCGAGGTCGAACGGTCGGTTCTGGGCGTCGACCAGGCTGACCCCGGCGGGGACGGCTCCGGCCAGGGCGGCCCGCTGGCGGGATGGAATCGCGACGACGACCTGGTTGGTCTCCACGTCGATGCCGACCAGACCCGCGGCGGCCCGGCTGAACGCGTCGGTGCCGGTCCGCAGCGATTCCGCCAGCTGTTCCAGTTGGGCGTAGGTGCGAGTGACCCGGTGGGTGCGGACCGGGACGCGCAGGTCCCGGCTGATCGTGGCGATCTCGGCTTCCGCCGTGGCGGTGGTGACCGCCACCTGGTAGGTGGCCGAGAAGGGATCGAACCAGGCACCGCCGAAGGTGTCGGCGCGCTTGACGAGTTCGGCCTTGAGCTGTTCGCCGCTGGACTGGACGGTGGCGGCCCTGGCGGCGGCGTCGGCGCTCAGCCCGGGGTAGGTGTTGCGGTACGCCTGTGCCATCGCGGCGGTCAGGTCGGTGGACCGGCCGGTGTCACTGGCGAGCGGTGCCTTCGCGCTGGTGGACGGTGCCGCTCCGGCCGGGACGGCGACCAGTGCGGTGACGAGTAGTGCGCTGGCGCCGACACTGCCGAGCATGCGCAGGACGCTGCCCGGCGTCCTGGTGCGGGTCGGGCCTCGGTGACCTGTCACGTCTCCTCCTCGTGGCTCTGGCGGGCCGGGCGGTCCGCCAGAGGAAGGGTGACGCAAAACTATCGGTCGGTGGCTCTTCGTGTCGGCTATGCGATAGATCAACATCGATGGTAATCGTCGTTGTCGAGGGTCTGCCCGGGTCGGCGTCGGCGTCATGGGACGTCCCCGTCCCGGTGCCGCGACGGCTGGAGCCGGTGGTGGGCACAGATCAGAGGCGTCGGTGCATCACGTGCAGTCCGACCCGACCATGCCGGGGATGACGGAACGCCTCCGGCACGGTGGTCAACACCTGGAACCCGAGCGAGCGCCACAACCGGACCGCCCGTGCGTTCGTCTCGACCACCGCGTTGAACTGCATAGCCCGGAAACCGTCGAGCCGGGCCTGATCGATCACCCGCCGGCCGAGAGCCCGGCCCACTCCCTGCCCGGCCGCGTGCGGGCCGACCACGAACGACGCGTTCGCCACGTGATCGCCGCCGCCGCCCTGGTTGGGCAGACTCCGGGCGGTGCCCAGCACGGTGCCGTCGTCGTCCACCGCCACCACCACCCGGCCACGTGCCGGCACGACCAGCCAATAGTCGCGGGCCGCCTCCTCGGACATCGCCGGATCACAGGCGAGCGTCTCCCCGGCGGCGATCACCGGAGCCAGGCATCGCCAGATACCCGGCCAGTCCGCGTCACGCGCCGCCCGGATCGACAACCGTACGGTCGTCAACGACCGGCGCCCGTGCCGTCGTGTCGGCTCTCGCCGTGGGCGACGCACCGGGCCGACCAGCCGGCCGGCAGTACCTGCACCTTCATCCGGCGCCGGCACCGGACACAGAAACGCGGTGGTTCCCAGGCACGCGCGGCCGCGCAGGAATCGTGCGTACCGGTGTCGGCGGCCTCGCCGCACCGGTCGCACCAGAGCACGTCGACGTCCACGGCACCGCTCAGATCGTCGCGGACAGGGCCTTGACCGGCATCTTCAGGTCGTCGAGCAGGGCGAGGTCCTCGCTCGCCGGGCGACCGAGCGTGGTCAGATAGTTGCCCACGATCACGGCGTTGATCCCGCCGAGCAGACCGTCCCGGGTGCCGAGATCGCCGAGGGTGATCTCCCGACCGCCGGCGTACCGCAGAATGGTGCGGGGCATCGCCAACCGGAACGCGGCGATCGCCCGCAGCGCGTCCCGCGCGTCGACCACCGGGCGGTCGCCGAGCGGCGTGCCCGGCCGCGGGTTGAGGAAGTTCAGCGGCACCTCGTGCGGGTCGAGTTCAGCGAGTTGGGCGGCGAACTCGGCGCGCTGCTCGATTGTCTCGCCCAGCCCGAGGATGCCGCCACAGCACACCTCCATGCCCGACTCGCGCACCATCCGCAGCGTCTCCCACCGCTCCTCGAAGGTGTGCGTGCTGACCACGTTGGGGAAGAACGACCGACAGGTCTCCAGATTGTGGTTGTAGCGGTGCACACCCATCTCGACGAGATCGTCGACCTGCTGCTGGGTGAGCATGCCCAGCGACGCGGCGACCTGGATGTCCACCTCGGCCTTGATCGCGGCGACGCCCTCGCGCATCTGGCGCATCAACCGCGCGTCCGGACCACGGACCGCGGCCACGATGCAGAACTCGGTCGCGCCGGTCGCGGCGGTCTGCTTCGCTGCCTCCACAAGGGAGGGAATGTCGAGCCACACCGCCCGTACCGGCGAGGCGAACAGGCCGGACTGTGAACAGAAATGGCAGTCCTCCGGGCAGCCCCCGGTCTTCACCGAGACGATGCCCTCCACCTCGACGTCCGGACCGCACCAGCGCATGCGGACCTCGTGGGCGAGTTGCAGGGCGGCCGGCAACTGGTCGTCGGGGAGGCGCAACACCGCGAGTACGCCTGCCTCGTCCAGGCCGACGCCACGCTCCAGGACTTGAGCGCGGGCTAGGTCGAGGATCTCAGCCATGGTCGTACCCTACAAGGCGGTGCGACGACGAGGGGGACACGTGGCGGACTGGTTGGACAGCCTGCGGCGGCGCGCCGCCCTGCGCGCCAAGGCGGGGCTGACCCGTGAGTTGCGTCCCCGCGCCGCGACCGACGCGGGGGTCGACCTGGCGGGCAACGACTACCTGGGTCTGGCCCGGCACCCGCAGGTCGCCGCCGCCGCCGCTGACGCGCTGCGGCAGTACGGACTCGGCGCCACCGGCTCCCGGCTGGTCCGTGGTTCGACCGCTGCGCACACCGCCGTCGAAACCGCCCTGGCCCACTGGCTGGGCGCGGACGCCACGCTGGTGTACTCGTCCGGCTACCTGGCCAACCTCGGCGCGGTCCGGGCCGTCACACAGCCCCGTACGCTGCTGATCAGCGACGCGCACAACCACGCCTCACTGATCGACGGCTGCCGGCTCTCCGGCGCGCGGACCGAGGTCGTCGCGCACGCCGATCCGGCGGCGGTCGAGGCGGTGCTGGCCGCGCACCCCGGACGCCCGGCGGTGGTGGTGACCGAGTCGATCTTCTCCGTCGACGGCGACCTCGCGCCGCTGGCCGACCTGCACGCGGTGGTCCGTCGCCACGGCGCGCTGCTGCTGGTGGACGACGCCCACGCGCTCGGGGTGATGGGCCCGCACGGCGCGGGCGGAGTGGCCGCCGCCGGGCTGTCCGGCGCGCCGGACGTGCTGGTGACGGCCACCTTGTCCAAGGCGCTCGGCGGCGCCGGCGGCCTGCTCGCCGGCCCGGAGCCACTGATCCGGCACGTGATCGACACCGGCCGGACCTTCATCTTCGACACGGCGCTGCCACCGGCGGTGGCAGCCGGCGTGCGGGTGGCGGTCGACCTGGCGCGTTCCGGCGAGTCGCTGCGCACCGAACTCGCCGCCCGGGTCCACCTCGCGGTGTCCCGACTGACCGACGCCGGTCTGACCGTCGGCGGCCCACCCGCCGGTGGCGTCGTCTCGGTGGCGGCACCCGGATCGCAGGCGGCGCTCGACTGGGCGCGACGCTGCGGGGAGGAGGGCGTGGCGGTCGGCTGCTTTCGTCCGCCGTCCACGCCGGACGGGCGAGCCCGGCTGCGGCTGACAGTCAACGTGGGCATCGCCCGAGCCGATTTCGAACAGGCACTCGACGTGATCGCGAAGTGCGCGCCGTGACCGGCTGGCGCGGCCCGGTGGTGGTCACCGGCACCGACACCGGGGTCGGCAAGACCGTGGTCACCGCGGCCATCGTCGCGGCGGCGCAGACCGCCGGTCTGCGGGTGGCCATGATCAAACCCGGGCAGACCGGTACGGTGACCGGCGAACGGCCGGACGCCGAGATCGTCGGCCGACTGGCGGAACCGAGCACCGTACGGACCCTGGCCAGCTATCCGGAACCCCTGGCGCCGCTGGCCGCCGCGCGGGTCGCCGAGGCCGAGCCGCTGGAGCTGTACGCGGCGGTCGACGCGGTCCGGGCCGACGCGGACAAGCACGACCTGGTTCTCGTCGAGGGCGCCGGTGGGCTGCTGGTGCCGATGGGACTCCGTCCGTCGGGTGAGCCCTGGACGATCGCCGACCTGGCGGTGTCGTTGGGCGCACCCGCGGTCGTGGTGACCCGGGCCGGTCTCGGCACCCTCAATCACACGGCGCTCACCCTGGAGGCGCTGGACCGCCGGGCGATCCCCGCCGGGGTGGTGCTCGGGGCCTGGCCGGCCGAACCCGAACTGGTGCACTGGGCCAACCTGAGCGAGTTGGTGCCGACGATGGTCGGCGCGTTGCCCGACGGCGCGGGCGGCCTCGACCCGGGCGTGTTCCGCCGATCCGCCCCGGGGTGGCTGACCCCGGCGCTCTACGGTGTGCTGGACGACTGGCGGGCCTGGGCTGAGGACGTCAGCTGACCGGTCCGCCGCTGGTCGGTGCGTCACCGACCGGTCCGCCGCTGGTCGGTGCGTCACCGACCGGTCCGCCATGGCCGGCCCGCCAACGGATCACGAACGTGTCCGGCATCCGGAACGACAGGTTGTCCGGTGACCATGGTGCCCGTACCACCTCGGCGGGTCCCAGCAGCGGCGCGGCCTCGGCCAGCACCACCGCGCTCTCCATCCGGGCCAACTGCGCCCCGACGCAGCGGTGCGCGCCCGCCCCGAAGGCCAGGTGCCGGCGGGATCCGCGCTGACCCGGAACCATCCGACAAGGATCGGCCACCACCGCCGGGTCCCGCCCGGCCGCCGCCAACCAGAGCACCAGACTGGTCCCCCGGGGCACCGGCTCTCCGTCGACAGTGGTGTCGACGGCGGCGGTACGGCGCCAGGTGACGATCGGCGGCACCAACCGCAGCCCTTCCTCCACCACGTCGTCGACCTCAACCGAATCGTCGAGCAGCCCGGCGATCACCGACCGCTCACCGACCAACCGATGCAACAACAGGGTCAGGAACTGCGAGGTGGTCTCCTGCCCGGCCACCAGGAGGAAGAACAACACGCCGACGACGGTGTCCGGTCGGTGTCCGTCGGCGCGCAGCGCCGCGGCCAGACCACCCCCGGTGGCGGCGAAGTCCCGCAGTACGGTGTGGAACCGCCCGACCACGTGGGCGAGGTGGCGTTGCCGGTCGGTGTCCACCGGAGCCCAGAACAGCTCCAGCGCGGCCCGCGCGAACGCCTTCACCGTCGCGGTCGTCGTGGCGGGCAACTCGATCATCCGGGCCAGCACCAGCAGCGGCAGGTCGGCGGCGAGTCCGGCGTGCAGGTCCACCGACCCGCCAGCGGACAGCTCGGCGGACAATGCGGCCACCCGGTCGCGGACCAGCCCGGTCAACCACTCCCGCTGCCCGGCGACCCGCACCGGATGCAGCGCGTCGGCCACCAGCGCCCGGATCGCCGGGTGGCTGGCGGTGCCGTTGTTGGCCAGCGTCGGCGGCAGCCGGAAACCGTACGACGTGAGGATCCGCAGCGCCGCCACCGGGATCGGGGTGACCGCGTCCAGCGCGTTGTCCGGCCGGAAGGTGGCCGGGTCGGCCAGCACCCGACGGACCAGCGCGTGCCGGGTGACCAGCAGGTGCGCCACCCCGGTGTGGTCGGTCACCCAGGCGGCCGGCGGCCACCGCGCCTCGTCGACCAGCTCCCAGTTGCGAAACAGCACGGACGCACGCTATCGGAGCGCCGGCCGACGGACCGGTGGGCGCAGCTGCCAGACCCGGGCGTGGCGGACCCGTACGCTCTCCAACGCCGTCGGCACCGGCACCTGGTAGCCGATCAGTTCGGTGAAGCGGTCTCGGGGCAGGAACGCCCGATCCGGGTCACCGACCAGCACCCGTACGCCGTCGGCGGCGGCGCGCAGGAGGAACCGCAGCATCCGCGCGGCCATCGCCTCGCTGTAGAACACGTCGCCGGCCAACACGACCTGAGCGTCGCCGTGGTCACCGTCGAGCAGGTCGGCCACCGTCGCGGCCAGCCGTACCTCATTGGCCTCGGCGTTGAGCTCGGCGGCGGCCACCGCGACCGGGTCGACGTCCACCGCCCGTACGCGTGCCGCGCCGGCCCTGGCCGCCGCGATCGCGACCAGCCCCGAGCCGGTGGCGAGGTCCAACACCCGAAGCCCGGCCACGGTGTCCGGCTGGTCCAGCACGTAGCGGGCCAGCGCCTGGCCGCCGGCCCAGGCGAATGCCCAGAACGGTGGCGGCTGCTCGCCGCGGAACTCGCCCTCGGTCAGTTCCCACAGCCCGATCGGCTCGTCGGCCTGGTACAGCCGCAACTCCGGCAGGTGAGCGACCGGGGCGAGGCGGGCGTGGGCACGGACGAAATCGACCGGATCAGTGGACACCCAGGGATTGTCCCGGCCCGCCGGAACACACTGGCACCGGGTCGGTGTCACCGGTTCACCACTGGTAGTCAAAACCCGCCCTTTCCTTTGCGGTGGGTGAGAAGAAAGGGCACTGTCCGGCACAGCGGTACGCCCGTACCGTTGCCGATGGACAGGATCCGACGGGACCGGATCCGGCGGTGCCGGCGGGACATCGCTCCAGCTACGGAGGGACGAACGTGGTGGTCACGGTGGGACGGTTCGCGGCTCGTGCGGTCCTCGGGTTGGCCGGTGCCGCCGGACTGCTGGTCACCACCGCCGGGCCGGTCCTCGCCCAGCCCGGCTACCGCCTGGAGATCGCCGAGGTGCCGGACGAGGCGCTCGCCGGCGGCGGCCCGGTCCCGTTCACCGTCGTGGTAAGCCGTGACTTCGGCGGCGACTGCGAGAAGGTGCGCTGGTCGCTGGTGCTGCGTACCGAAGGGCTCGGTCTCGAGCAGGTCCGCGCGGCACGGATCGAACAGGGCCAGGCGTTCGCGATCGACGTGCGCACGGACGGGGACAGCGCCCGGCTGACCGATGTGCGGCTCGATCCGGGAACCCTCTGCGGCGACCGGACGGTCACCGCCGAATACCAGTTCAGCTTCGCCGAGGACACCGCGGGCGGCAAGGTCACCTTCACGGCCGAGGCGTACACCGTCGATCTGCGGTTGCTCGCCGATACCGGGGTGACCGTGCCGGTGGTCGCGGAGTCGGGCGCGGCCGACGCCACACCGTCGCCCTCGGCCGAGGCGACCGAGGAACCGGGGATCGAACCACCGGCGGGCGGGTCCGCCACCGGCGGCTCGGCTGACGACGGGATCGGCGGCGGCGCCGGCCAGCCGGTCGACGCGATCCCGGCCGGAGACGCGTCGGGGATTCCGGTGGCGTGGTTCGTCGCCGGTGGCGCGATGGTCTTCGTCGGCTTCGGGCTGCTACTGCGGGTCCGCGCCCGGCTGCTGCGGGCCACGGCCGATCCGGACTCTCCGCTGCCAGTGGCCAGCCAGCCCCGCCTCACCGGCCAGCCCCGCCTCACCTGCTGGCCGATGCCGACCCGGTCGCCGGTACGCGGCGTCGGCCGCGCCGCCGACGGGTGGAACCGGGTCGACACCGCTGCGTACGACGACCAGCTCTCCGCCGCGTTCGACGACCAGCTGTCCGGATCACGGTCGGGGCGGAGCCGGTGGCGGTGACGGCGGCCGGCTCCGGCCGGCGGCCCGCCGGACCATCCGGTTGGCCTCCCGCTGCGGAATCCCGGTCGCTCGCAGCAGGTCGCTGCCGGCGGTCCGGATCTGAGCGACGACCACGTTGCCGGAGTAGCCGATCCCCTCGGCGTACGCTTCGCCGGCCTCGCTGACCGCCCGCAGCACCCGTTCCCGGGTCCGCCGGAACTCCTGTCCCCGGTCGAGTTCCCGGTGCATGGCCCGGATCGCCGCACCCAGCTGCCGTACCGCGGTGGGTAGCCGGGTGGGTACCGGTTCGTCGTCGTCGATCATCGACAGGATCCGCCGTACCATCGCCCGGGTGTTGCGGGCCGCCCGGTCGAGGTGTTCGCTGCCGTCGGTCAGCTCCTCCAGCACGTGCCGGTTGGACCAGCGGCGTGGTGCCAGGGTCACCACCTCGTTGGCGGCGTCCAGAGCCTCTCGCAGCCGGGACAGCTGCGGTCCCATCGCGCGAACCTGGTCCAAGGCCCGCTGGGCGCGGTCCCGGTCCCGGCTGGCCAGCGACTCGGCGGCCAGATCGAACTGACCGGCGAGGGCGTCCAGAGCCGGCCCGACCGCCCGTTGCACCAGGCGCAGCGGATTCAGGGGCAGCAGGACGAGCACCACGGCGAGCCCGGCCAGGCCGCCGACGACCGCGTTGACGAAGCGGGGGATCTCGATGTCGGCGTCGGCCGGAGCCAGCGTGGCGACTAGTACGGCGGTGCCGCCGGCCTGTACCAACAGCGTGCTGCCACCCCGCAGCAGGATGGCCACCGCCACCGCGAGCGCCACGATCAGTCCGGTCTGCCACGGGCCGGTGTCGATCACCAGGATCAACAGGTCCCCCGCACCGATACCGACCGCCACGCCGACCACCGTCTCGACGGTGCGTCGTAGCCGCTGGCCGAGCGCGGAGACGATGGTGCCGACCGCCACCGCCGGGGCGAACACCGGATCCGGATTACGCAACACGTCGTTGGCCAGCAGCCAGGCCAGCGCTGCGGCGACCCCGGCCTGCGCCGGGATGATCGCTCGGCCGCCGAGATGCCGCAGCCGTCGCCGGGCGAGTCGGGCACCGTCCGGCGCGGCCCGGCGGAACCGGGCGACCAGTTCGCCCCCGTCCGGTAGCCGCATCCCGCCACCTACCCTGCCCGGCGGCGCTCATGCGCCGACCCAGCACCCGTCCGGAGCGGTCCGGGCCGATGTCGCCGGCCCGGCTACGGTCTGCCCGCGGGTGCGGGCTACGGCCCGCCCGCGGGTCCGGGCTGCGGTCTGCCCGCGGGTGCGGGCTACGGCCCGCCCGCGGGTCCGGGCTGCGGTCTGCCCGCGGGTCCGGGCGGCGGTCCGGCTGCAGGTCTGGTCTGAGCGGGTACGCTCGACGATCTGGGCAAGCGCTTTCCGGAGGTGGTGTCGTGGCAGTGTCGACAAACGGTACGGACGAATCGGCGGACCCGGTGACCCTCGCGGTGCATGGGCGGACCGTGGCCGAGTATGTGGTCTGGCCCGACGTGGATCCCCGGTACTCGCCCCGTCCGTACCTGCACCCGGTTCGTACCCTCGCCGGGGTACCGGTCACCGACACCCTTCCCGAGGACCACCGCTGGCATCTGGGGGTCTCGGTGACCATGCAGGACGTCGCCGGCACCAACCTGTGGGGTGGGCGGACCTATGTCCGGGACGCCGGTTACACCTGGCGCGACGACCACGGCCGAATCACTCACGACGCCTGGCTCGATCGTGGCCCAGCCGGGTTCCGGCAGCGCCTGCGCTGGTGTGACCCGACCGGCGCCACCTTGCTGACCGAGGAGCGTGTCGTCGCCGCCGGTGCGGTGCCGGGACGGTCTGACGCGTGGTGCCTCGACATCGCGTACGAGCTGTCCGCCGGCGCGGACCGGGAGATCAGCCTGGGCAGCCCGGCGACGAACGGCCGTCCGGGCGGCGCGGGGTACGGCGGGTTCTTCTGGCGGCTCGCCCCGGGGAGTCCGTTCGCGTTCACCAGCGCGGCGGACGGGGAGGACGCCGTCAACGGCAGCACCGAGCCCTGGGTGGCGGTGAACGGAGAAGGGTCGGCCGGTGAGCCGTACAGCGTGATCTTCACCGGTCTGTCCCCGGGGGACCACTGGTTCGTCCGTACCGGAATCTATCCCGGTGTGTGCGTCGCGCTCGCCTTCGAAGAGCCGTTGTCGGTGCCGGCGGGGCAGACGGTGCGCCGCCGGCACCGGGTGCTGGTCGTCGACGGGAGGTCGACCCGTGACGGCGTGGTGTCGACGCTGGCGTCGTTCGGCTGACCAGTACGGCGTCTGGCTGCCGCCGGGGCGGTTGGCAGCAGGTCCTCCGGGTCCCGATTCAGCCGAGTTCGTGTGGCTCGCAGCCGATTTCGCGGGCGACTGCCAGCCGGATCCATTCGGCGAGCTGTCGGCGGGGGACGGTCCGGTCGTGCATCGTGGCCTGCACGGCCAGTCCGTCGATCAACGCGTTGATCCGCCAAGCGGCCCCCTTCGGGTCGGGGCACTGGAAGGTGCCGTCGGCGCACCCGGCGGCGATCACGCCGGTCAGCGCTTCCTTCCATCGCAGGTCGAGATTGCGACAGACCCGGCTGAGCGCGGGCGTTCGTAGCGACTCCGACCAGCCGTCGATCCACAACGCCCAGGACTTCGACCGTCCGGTCGGCGCGTACAGCCGGATGATCTTCTTGAGCTTCTCCAGTGGTGCGACGGAGGATCTGACCACCGTTTCGAGGCGGGCCAGATCCTGCTCGGCGGCGTAGGCGAAGGCCTCCGCCAGCAGCCGATCCTTGGTGGAAAAGTGGTAGAAGACCAGCGCCTGACTCACTCCGGCCGCCTCCGCCACGTCAGCGGTACGCGTGTTGGCCAGACCGCGCTCCACGATCACTTCGCAGGCGGTCCGTAGCAGCGAGTCAAGGCGCACCTCGGCCGAACGTCTTGTCACGGCGAACACGGTAACGCACTATCATCGATACGATGAGTTACCAGTCAATTTCCTGACTCAGGCAATCGATCGCTTAGGGTATCGTGAGTCGGCCTCACCTGTGCCGGCCGGGTGCTGGAGGTTTTTGTTCCTTTTGATGGGTCTTGGGGTGCTGGCGTGCCGGGTCGACCCCCGAGTTGGCACTTGCCCGCGCACTCGGCTAGAGTTCTCATCCGTCGGCAGGAACACCTCCGGGTGATCCGGTCGAGCAAGACAAGCGGACGTAGCGCAGCTGGTAGCGCATCACCTTGCCAAGGTGAGGGTCGCGGGTTCGAATCCCGTCGTCCGCTCGGAGATGCCGCCACAGCACGTCGGGGGCAACCTCGGTGGAGTGGCCGAGAGGCGAGGCAACGGCCTGCAAAGCCGTGTACACGGGTTCAAATCCCGTCTCCACCTCTCAGACGAGGGCGATTGGCGCAGTGGGAGCGCGCTTCCTTGACACGGAAGAGGTCACTGGTTCAAACCCAGTATCGCCCACCATGAACATCACTAGGCAAAGGTCCGGATTCGGTGACCCCGACCGGGCCTTCGTCATGTGCCCCTGCGTCAACCTCGGGGCGCCGCGGTCCTGGAGCCGCTGGCACCCGCCACCGCCACCGCCAGCGGCCCGACGCACGCCGGAGGTAGCGGATGCCCGGTGCCGACGGGTCGCCGACGCGGGGACGGCTCGTGCTATGAGTCACCGTCCAACTCGGTGCCATCCGCGATGTGGGTGTCACCCCCGTACGGCCGTCGTCGCGTCCTCTACCCGACGGGCGGCTCGTTCGTCGGTGGCCGGCTCAGCGGTACCGTCGTCACCGGTGGGATGGGCCTGGAACTCTGATCGATGTACGGGATGTCGTTGTCGATCGTTCCGGCACCCCGACGACGACGACGGCGACCGGCCGTCCGCGCCGGGCGAGCTTTTCGGCGGAGTTACCCGATCGGGTTACTGGCCGCCGATCCCGTGATCATCGGCAGTCGCGATGCCCCGCCCGGCACCGAGCACCGACGCCAGGATCGTCTGCTTGACGAGGATAAGCAGCTCAGACGCGGTGCTCGGTACCGGGGACGCGAGAGCAAGCTGAAGCCCGGGCGGCGTCCCGCCCGGGCTTCAGACGTTGCGTCAGCTCAGCGGCGCGAGAAGCGCCTCAGCGTCGGCAGCGGCCAGCTCGGCAGCGCCCGGCGCCACCCGCATGCGGGTGGCCTGGCCCTTGCCCGCCATGACCGCGTAGTTGCCCTTGGCCGCGACGAGCGCGACCGGCTCCTCCGCCCACGCCGGTACGGTGATGTCCTTCATGATTCCCTCCCTCCGTTTGAACAGGCGAGCCGGCGGTAGTTGAACTCCCGCCGTACGGCTCGCAGGAAACCTCGCTGATCGGCGAAACCGAGCGGGCGCCAGTGGCTGTCCAGCGCCTCCGGCTGCGGTTGACCGATCGCGTCGAAATACCAGCGGAGTTCCCGCCGGGTGGTGTCGTCGTCGGTGACGTCGGCCGGCCGATCGAGGCCGTGCGCGGCGAGGATCTCGCGCTTCTCGATGATCCGTCGCATCATCGCGGCGTACTCGCCGTCGACGCGGAGCAGGTCGACGACGGCCAGCGGCATGATCTCGCCGAGCTGATCCATTGCGTCCCGTACCCGTTGCTCGATCCCGACGATCGTGCCGAAGTGCTCGACGTCGAGATCGTTGGCGGTCAGCCATTCCCGGGTCTCGGCGGTGCCGGTCAGCCCGCGTTCCCGCCGGAACCGTGCCGCCGCCTGCGGCAGGTTGTCCGGCGCGCCCGGATGGGAGCCGTCCACCACCGCGCGGAGCCCGGCGCGCTCCCAGACCGCCCGGTAGCGCACCGGATCCAGGCGCAGCTCGTCGAGGATCTCCAACGCGTTGACGGCGGCGGGCCCGGCCGGTGTCTCACCGTCGCCGGAAGCCGCCTCGCTGAGTTCGCCGGCGGTCTGCCGAGCCTGTTCGAAGAAAGCGGTGTGCTCGAAGGTGAAGGTCGCCGGTGCCGGTTTGACGTCTGCTTCCCGCGCCATCAGCCGCAGCATCTCCTCGGCGTCGCGGGCCTTCTGATTGACCCGGTTGCCCGGTAGCCAGGCCCGCAGCGCGTCGAGTTCGTCGGTCGGCAGCCCGGCCTGTGCCCCGTCGAGCAGCATCTGCGGATAGCCGCGTTCCAGGTAGTAGGTCGCCTTGGCGATCCGCTCCAGCTCGGCGGCGGTCGCCTCGGTCAGCACTCGCTGGGTCACCGCCAGGGCAAGGGTGGCCCGGATGTTGACCATCGCCTCGTTGAGCGGTTGATAGCCGTCCTCGGCGTCGCCGTGGGCCACCGCGACCTCGTCGTCGTCGTTCAACGCACCACTGTGGTAGGCGTCGAAGACCTCACCGACGCCGCGCATCCCGAACGGCGCCAGCTCGGCGGCGCGCAGCGCGCCCATGCTGGCACTGCCGTACACCGGGATGCCCCGGCTGATCGCCCACATGATCTCCTTGTGCCAGACCGCCGGCACGTCGTGGAACCGGCCGTCGACGATGCCGATGGCGGACGGTCGGCGCGCGGTCGAGCGCAGTACGTCGCCTTGACTCACCGGGGGCAGGAAGGTGGCGGTGGGGAGCAGTTCCCGGGCCCGGTCGACGCTGAGCGTGGGGCCGAGGAACACGTGCACGGTCATGCGACCTCCTGCAGTCGTCGCGCGCGCGGGCCGGGGTGGTAGGAGTCCGGGGTCACCGCGTGTTCCACCCCGGGGATGAACACCCGGACGACCGAGATCCCGAGCTGCTCGCCGCCGAGCCGTACCCGGACGACCTGCTGGATCCCCGCCGCCCGAAGGGCGGCCAACTCGTGCGCGAGGTCTGCTTCGAAGCTGGTGTTGTTGCGGGTCGCCACGTCGGTGAAGCGCCGTGGGGTGTCGCCCTTGGCGCAGGCCGTCCACGCGGCTTCCCGGTTGCGCGGATCGGTCGCCCGCAGGTACTCGCTGCGGAAGAAGTCGTCGCGGGAGCCGGCGATGACCGTCAGCCGGCTCTGGACCGCCTCGGTCAGGGCTCGCAGCAACGCGATCTCGCGACGCGGATGACAGCCCTGTCCTTGCGACACGGCGACCGGACTCACCGCGATTCGCGGGTTCTCGGCGATGTCGGCGATGAAGCACGGCAGGCCGATGTCGGTGGTCATGTCCCGTACGGAGACGGCGAGGCCGGCCCGTTGCAGCAGGGCGAGTACGTGCTGGCAGGCGGGGTCGTCCACGGTGTTCAGGTCGATCCGCATGCGGTCCTGGACGTCGGGCGGTGTGATCAGCCACAGAGCCTCGGCGTCGCGTTCGATCACCTCGCAGATCGCGTGGCTGGTCGCCTCCAGCAGATGGTTGCCCGAGGCGAGACCGTTCGAGGTGATCGGGAACGGCGACTGGACGGCCAACGAGGCACCGCTGTAGTCGTTGTGCACCACGTCGAAGGGCAACCAGACGGGCTCGTCGCTCATCAGGTCGCTACCCTCGATCCACAGGATCCGCCGGTCGGGTCGCAGCGGCGTACCGTTCACGGTCGGCAGCAGATCGGCGTCGATCAGACGTCGGTCCTGACTGAGTTCGTCCCACGACGCGAGGACCAGCGGCGCGCTGATTCGCTCGGCGTGGTGGGACTCGATCGACTCCATGATTGCCGAAACCTTGGCGGCCTCGGTGGTGAGTCCTTTTCCCTGCGCGACAGCGAGGCCGCGGGAGTTGGGTCGTACGGCCATGTAGACCGGTACGCCGATGTGGTCCAAGCCAGTCACGTTGGCGACTCGGGTAATTCCCATTGCCGGCAGATGAGGTGTGATTCGGCGCAGGGTTTCCGCTGGGGAGATTGCCCGATCGGTGCCGTCGCGATAGGACTTGTTGGCGTCGAACTCCACCATTGCGTCCAGGGCAACCGCCTCCATGAAATCGAGCGGACACAATGTGCCGCAACGATCCGTCAACAACCTGTCATCGACCTGCGGCCAATCCTGAATGGCGCGGCAGCCGGCTCGCATCTTCGAGGTTGCTCTCTGCGGGCTGCCCGAGCGCGACGCGCTGAATGGTGCTGAGTGGACATACTTGACGTCTGGCTGATCAGTGGCGAGGCTGCTTTCGTGAAGATGCGCCTCGGTCTGTTGCGGCAGTTCGACTATCGGCAGCTGTGGATGGCCGACGTCATCAGTCAGTTGGGCGTGCAGGTGAGCAGTCTGGCGCTTCCGTTGGTCGCGGTGCTGTCACTGGAGGCCAGCAGGTTCGAGGTCGGTCTGCTGGCCGCGTTCGAGACCGCGGCGTTTCTGCTCATCGGTCTGCCCGCCGGGGCCTGGGTCGACCGGCTGCGCCGCCGTCGCGTCCTGGTGGCCGCCGACCTCGGCCGAGCGGTGATCCTGGCCAGCGTGCCGCTGGCGTGGTGGACCGGGCTGCTCACGATGCCCCAGCTCTACGTGGTGGCCCTGCTGGCCGGTGGGTTGACGGTCTTTTTCGACGTGGCGCACCAGACCTACCTGCCGTACCTGGTGGGCGCCGATCACCTTCTCGAGGGCAACGCCAAGTTGGAGGGAGCCCGAGGCGTCAACCAGATCGCCGGTCCGACCGTCGCCGGTCTGCTGGTGCAGTGGATCACCGCTCCCTTCGCCGTCGTCGTGAACGTCGTGGGTTACCTCGCGTCGGCGTTCGTCGTCACCAGGATCCGGCAGGTCGAGCAGCAACCGGCTCCGGCCCCGGACGCGAACCTGCGGCGCGAGATCATGGAGGGTCTGCGGTTCGTCCTTCGCAGCCGGCTGCTCCGGCCGATCGCGGCGTGCAGCGGTGCGGCGAACTTCCTCGCCGCCATGACGAACGCGATGCTGATCGTGCTACTCGCCCGGGACCTCGGGTTGTCGGCGGGTACGATCGGGGTGTTCTTCTCCCTCTGCAGCGCCGGAGCTCTGGTCGGGGCGCTCGCCGCCCAGCGCGTCGCCGATCGGCTGGGCCACGGGCGGACGATCTGGATCGCGATGGCCGCCAGTTCGCCGTTCGAGTTGCTGATCCCGTTGGCGCAGCGCGGCTGGCTGCTCTGGCTCGCCGCGACCGGTGCCGCGATCGCCTGGTTCGGCTCGGTCATCTACAACATCACGCAGCTGAGCTTCCGGCAACGGTTGACCCCGGACCGGCTGCTCGGACGGGTCAACGCCAGCATGCGATTTCTCGTCTGGGGGACGATGCCGCTGGGTGCGCTCGCTGGCGGGGTGCTCGGACAGTATCTCGGTGCCCGGACCACCCTGGTGGTGGCGGCGATTTGTCAGACCCTGGTGTTCCTGCCGACCTTCTTGTCTCCGCTGCGCACGATGCGCGAGTTGCCGACGGTGGATGATCCGCAGCGGCCGGCGAAGCAGGCCGCGCAGGTGTGACGTGGCTGGGGCAGGTGTGCGGTGATGGGGGAGGGTCTCGGCGGTGGGAGCAGCGGGACGGCCTTCGGGCTTCTTCGGCCGAGAGCCTGATCAGATACGGGCGCCGAGGCGATGGATCGGCGTACGGTTGGCGGCTCGTCGCGGAGCTTTCGGTGCCAGTGCCAGTGCCAGTGCCAGTGCCAGTGCCAGTGCCAGCATCCTGTCGCGGTCAGCTGGGCTGGGCGGCGGCGGACTGTGCCGCACCGAACCGTTGCGCCACCACGTGCTCCTGGGCCAGCCGGCGGATCGTCGCCAAGACCACTCCGAACAGCACGCTGCGGATCACCGCGGCGGCCCGGTCGTCGTCGGCGCACTCGCTGGGCAGCAGATCCAGCTCCTGCTCGGCCAGGCCCTCGGCGGCGTTGGCGAAGGGAACGAAGAAGGTGATCTTGTTGTCGCAGCCGAGCCGGCGCAGCGCCGCTAGCACCACCGCCAACCGATCCCGGCCGGGGGCGTCGTCGCCGACGGTCCATCCCATCAGGCCGACCAGCTGGTCGACGTCTCCCCGGGCCTGCTGCACGCCGTCGGGATCCCGACTGGCCGAGCAGTCGGCGAACAACGCGCGGTCCGTCACGTCGTAGAGATCCGGCAGGGAGAGCGCGGGATTGTCGATGGCGTCCAGCAACTCACGGACCGTGGACAGATCCAGATCGGCAATATTAGTAAATGCCCGAATGAGGAGGAGCTGTCGAAGATGCATGTCGCTGTATGTGGCCTGGTTGCGGCCGGTCGGAGTGCCGGGTGGTAACAAGCGTTCCCGTAGATAGAACTTTATCGTGGCGACGGGCACGCCGGTATGCCGACTGAGGTCTGAAATGCGCATCGAATCCCCTTGCCGTCCCTGCGCCGGCCTGGTTGGAGGGCGAGGACGGACCGGTGCCGTCCGAGGCCGTTGCAGCTGTTGATGGGTCATCCACGGCAGAGCGCCGCTCGTCGCCCCGGACCACACCGTACCCGCCCGGGCGGAGCGTGGACCACACGTGATCAGCCTCTGGTCCGCCGTCGACGACCAGCCGTCGACGCCGTCGACGCCGTCGACGGGGCAAGATGATCATCACGTGAGTCTAGGCCGTTTCCTGTCTGGCCGCTCACCCGGCACCGTCGACGAACCCACGGTACGGCGCGGGCACCCGACCGTGTGGGGCACTGTGGAAGTGGCAGCCGGCAGACCGGGACTGGGACCATCGAACCAGTCCGCTGCTGCGTGAGGAGCCGTATGTCCGGCAACCAGATCGACCCGGTCATCATGGAACCCCGCGAGTTCTCGCGCCTGGTCAAAAGGACCCCGGTCGACGAACTCAGAGCCGTGATGCACGGCGATCGACGCGGTCACGTTCTGGACGAACTGGTACGCCGGATGCCCGGTGTCTTTCGACCGGACCGGGCCGGCGCGATGAACGCCGTCATCCACTGGAACATCGGTGATCGTCCGGACGGGGGGACGGACGTCTATGAACTGGTCATCGCCGATGGTGTATGTCAGCTGTCCGACCAGCCAGACAGGGAACCGAAGCTCACCCTGTCGCTCGGCGCCGTCGACTTCCTGCACCTGGTGACCGGGAACGCCCGCGCGGTGATGCTGGTGATGAAGGGAAAACTCAAGACGAAGGGCGACATGGCCTTGACCGCCAAGTTCCCGAGCCTGTTCGACGTGCCGAAACCCTGATCGTCCGGCGGAGGTGCCGAAACCCTGATCGTCCGGCGCGATCGGGCGCCGTCGCCAGTCACCTCTCCGGGGCGACCCCGTTGCCGAATCACAGTGGACACCGACAGCAAGGAGCACGCGATGTCGAGCGCACTCGGTGCGATGCGCCGGATGATGTTGACGCCGTCCCTGTCCGAGGTTTCCTTCGCTGCACGTGGTTTCCCTGTTGCATCGAGTGACGCGACCCGTCGTTTGGAAGCCATTCCTCAGGCCGTCATCTGCGGTTTCGAGTGGGGCATCGAGGGGCGTGACCTCTGGGAGGTCGAACGGCGGCTCGAGCTCGTCGAGCCCGAGCTGCGCGGCTTCGCGTACGAAGGCGCGACGATGGCCTTCACCGTCCGCGACGCGATGCCCGGTGGATACCGGCACTGGTCCCGGGATCTGCTGCGGGGACCAGGTGTGCCGCACACGTTCCTCACCTACATCGGCATCGGCTTCGCCATGGCCCGGCTGCCGCGCGTGCTGTGGAAGAAGGTGCTGCCGGACCTGACCGGCACACCGTACTACCCGACGATGAGTTGGCTCGCGGTCGACGGCTACGGGTTCGATCGTGCGTACTTCGAGACCGCGCGCTGGGTGGACCGCCAGGAACGGATACCCAGCTACCCGTGGGCCGGCGCCGAGGACTACTTCCCGCGCGCGATCGATCAAGGCATCGGGCGCGCCCTCTGGTTCATCCACGGTGGAAATCCTGGTCAGGCCGCCGACGCGGTGGACCGCTTCGCCGGTGATCGGCAGGCCGACCTGTGGAGCGGCGTCGGCCTCGCGGCCACCTTCGCCGGGGGATGCGAACCGTCAGGCCTGGCCATCCTGGTCGACCGGGCCGGGCGGCATCGGGGTGACCTCGCCCAGGGCTCGGTCTTCGCGGCCAAGGCGCGGTCGTTCTCGGGGGTCGTACCGGCGTACACCGAGGCCGCGGTCTCGGCCCTGGCCGCGATGTCGGTCGCCGCCGCCGCGCGACTGGCCGACGACGTCGCCGTGGACGAGTCCGCCGCCGGCCGGCTGCCCGCGTACGAGATCTGGCGCGACCGGGTCCGCACGCGCTGCCTCGATCGGCTGGACGCGCCCCAGTGAACGGCGTGCTCGGCGGTCATCGGATCCGCGACGGCTCAGGCGGCGTGTCGTCCGGCCACCAGCTCCAGCGCGAACTTGCGCTGGTCGAGCAGTGCCATCAGGACTGGCGGGTCCAACAGCGTGATCGGCCGCAGCGGCAGATCGACCACGCACACCGCACCCGCCCGTACGGTGATCGGGCCGTGTGCGGCGACCGCCAACCCGTCGTCGTCGCCGAACGGGCGGCTGGCGGCGTCCACGAGCCGGGTCGTTCCGACGAAATGGGCCAGCAGGTGCCACTGGCCGTCGGGCACGTCGTCGAGGCTGAAATGTCCGGGCCGGTCCAGGATCGTGCAACGGATCGGCCGGCCGGCCGGCAGTCGATCGGGAAACAGTCCGAGGTAGATCAGCCCTGGCCGACCAGTGGGAGTGCAGACGCTGCCGGTCACCTGTCCGCCGACGGGGTGGCGGGTCTCGATCGGGGTCGCCGGGGCGATCTGCGGGGTGAAGCCGCCCTGCCGGCGGAAGCTGCTGGGACACAGGCCGACGTTGCTGGTGAACCGCGAACTGAAGGTGCCGACGCTGTTGTATCCGACCCGCATGCTGACTTCGGTCACGTTCAGGGAGGTGGTCACGAGCAGATGCTTGGCCTGCTGTAGTCGTATGGCGGAGAGGAACCTGCCGGGTGACACACCGGTGGTCCGGTGGAAGACCCGGGCGAAGTGGAACTTACTGAACATCGCCGCCCGCGCCATGACATCTATTGTCACCGATGAGGTCATGTTCTCGTACATGGTGACAATGGAGCGTTCGACAGCGCGTTCGATCGGATCCGCCGCCATGTCTCCCCCCGTGGCTTCCGCTGTGCTGGGATCCGTCGGTCGATCGTCACGTGAAGGAAATGTTGGTGGGTGCGTTGTTGTGGAATGGGTAAGCATTTCGGACACGATCACCGGACGAACGGTGTCGATGCTAGCGCCTGCTCGGGGGATGGGCAATAGGGCGGGTGTGATCGCTGATCGATAAGACCCAGTCCCATTTCCGGGGATACGGTCGGCCGAAGCGCTCCTTTTGACCGTGATGCTCGTGGCCGCCGCGCGGTCCATCGGTTCGTCGGACATGTCCGTCGCGCCGGCGGTGCGGCCGATGTTCGCTGGCAACCATGATCATTTCCGGTCATCGGGACGACCTGGTCGGACACGCGCGGACCCGTCGTCTCCGGCCCGCCCGGGTTCTGGCGTGCGTGTGGGCTCTTCGGCTGCCGGCGGCGGTCCGGATCCTGCCGTCGCCCGCCCGCCCGCCCGCGCCGGCAACCGCCGTCCGGGCCGGCAACCGCCGTCGGCCGGCAGCCGCCGTCGCCCCGTCCGCGCGGCTCGCGCACCGTCCATTTCCGCCATCGGTTGTCGTCACGTCCGTCGAATCCGTTCCGGGACCGCAACGTAGGAGATGTCCCAGCTCTCCGGCCGAGACACGATGTCATTGAATGCCACCGCCCGTATGGAGGCGCAGCGAATGAAGCCGTTCCGCATTGACGTTCCGCAGGACGACCTGGTCGACCTCCGGCGTCGGCTCGCGCGAGTACGCTGGCCGCTCCAGGTGCCGGATGTCGGCTGGGAGCGCGGCGTACCAGCGTCCTATCTGCGCGAGTTGGTCGATTACTGGCAGCACGAGTTCGACTGGCGGGCGGCGGAATCACGGATCAACCAGATACCTCAGTTCACCACGGAAATCGACGGGACCACCCTGCACTTCCTGCATGTCCGTTCGGCGTACCCGGACGCGACGCCGTTGCTGTTGACACACGGCTGGCCAAGCTCCTTCGTCGAATTCATCGACGTGATCGGGCCATTGACCGACCCGGTCGCGTACGGTGGTGAACAGGCCGACGCGTTCCATGTCGTGATTCCCTCGCTGCCCGGCTACGGCTTCTCCGGGCCGCCCCCGGGGCCGGGGTGGGGAGTGGCCCGGATAGCGGCTGCGTGGTCCGAACTGATGCGGCGCCTCGGTTACCAGCGGTACGTGCCCCAGGGCACCGACTTCGGGGCCATGATCACCCTGGCCCTCGCCGCACTCGACGCAGACCGGGTATCGGGCGCCCACGTCAATTTCCTGATCACCCCACCGCCGTCGGACCCGCAGGCGATGTCCATCCTCGATCCAGACGATCTCCGTCGGCTCGGCCGGCTCTCCCGGTTCATGGCCGACGAGTCGGGCTACATGAAGGTCCAGGCCACCAGGCCGGTGACCGTCTCCTACGGGCTGGCCGACTCGCCGGTCGGCCAGCTGGCCTGGATCATCGAGAAGTTCAAGGAATGGACCGACACCGACAAGCTCCCCGAGGACGCCATCGCCCGGGACTGGTTGCTCACCAACGCCTCGATCTACTGGTTCACCGCTACCGCGGGCACCGCGGCGCAGCTCTACTTCGAAACGGCTGATCTGTTGCCGCTGGCTGCCTCGCCGCCCGCCCCGCCGCCGGTCGCGGTGCCGCTGGGAGTGGCGGTGTTTCCCGCTGACCCGGCACGCCCGATCCGGTCCTGGGCGGAGCAGATGTTTCCGACCATCGCCCAGTGGACCGAACACGACCGGGGCGGCCACTTCCCGGCCGTCGAGGAACCCGACCTCGTCGTCGCGGACCTTCGTCGTTTCCGGCACGTCCTGACCGGCTGACCATTCATTGACAACGTCTGACAAGAGGAGCGGCAATGCCGATCGAGGTAGGCGCCCAAGCGCCAGATTTCGTCCTGCGGGACCAGAACAACGCGGAGGTCCGGCTCAGTGACTTCCGGGGCAAGCGATCGGTGTTGCTGGTCTTCTTTCCCTTGGCGTTCACCGGGATATGCCAGGGCGAACTGTGCGAGGTCCGGGACAACATCGGTGACTTCGTCAACGACGAGGCGCAGCTGGTGGCCGTCAGCGTCGATGCCGGGCCGACACACAAAGCATGGTCCGAACGGGAGAAGTTCACCTTTCCGCTGCTGTCGGATTTCTGGCCACACGGAGCCGTGGCCCGTTCCTACGGTGTCTTCAACGACGACGCCGGGATCGCCAACCGCGGCACCTTTCTCATCGACCGTATCGGCGTCGTCCGCTTCGTCGAGATGAACAGCCCACGGCAGCCCCGTGACCAGCAGGGCTGGCGCAAGGCGCTGGCGGAGATCGGCGGCGCCGGCTGACCGACGGCACCCGACCGACGGCACCCGACCAGGTCACCGGGGCGCGGCTCGCCACCGCCGCCGATCGCGCCCGGCACCCGGATCCGAGGCAAGAATGCACCACCCCTTTCGCGACAAGGAGACCCCATGTCCACCGCAACCTCCACCCTGGATGCCTACTACGGACCGTTCACCAGCGATCGGGAGAAGGAAGCCCTCAGCGTCCCGCTGCGGCTCGTGGCCGCCTGGGCGAAGAACGACGCCGACGGCGTCGCGAACACCTTCACCGAGGACGGCACCCTGATCCTGCCCGGTGACGTCTACAAGAAGGGCCGCGGCGAGATTCGCAACTTCATGGCCGCCGCCTACGCCGGACCGTTCAAGGGCACCGGCGTCACCGGTGCCCCGGTGGACGTCCGGTTCATCTCCGACGACGTCGCCTTGCTGCGCACCCACGGCGGGATCCTCGCGCCCGGCGAGACCGAGATCGCGCCGGAGCTCGCGGTCCGGTCGACCTGGGTGGTCGTCAAGCGCGACGGCGAGTGGCAGCTCGCCGGCTACCAGAACAGCCCGCGTGGTGCGGGCGCGACCCTGCGCTGGTGAACCGGCGCCCCGGCGAGACACGTCACGAACAGGAGGAGACAAGGATGTCCGGAACGGCGGCATCATTGGTCGATCAGGCCAAGAAGTGGGCAGGGCACTACGGTGCCTTCCCCAACGGCGCGGAAGGCGCCGCCCTCAGCGCCCCACTACGGTTGCGGGCGGCGTGGGACGACAACGACGCCGACGCGTTCGCTGACGTCTTCATCGAAAACGGCAGCCTGCTCGTCGGCGACGAGCAGCTCGACGGGCGCGAGGCCATCAGGACCTTCATGGCCGAGCAGTTCCAGGGTGTCTACAAGGGCGCGCGCCTGGTCGAGGAGCCGGTCGACGTCCGGTTCGTGACTCCGGAGGTCGCCACGGTGATCACCCAGAGCGCCGTCGTGCTCGCGGGGGAGAGTGAGCCGCCGCCGCAGCGCGAGGCCCGGGCCATGTGGGTGCTCGTGCTGCGCGACGGCGTGTGGATGGTCGCCAGCCAGCAGACCAGCCCGATCCGCAACTGATTCGGCACGACCCGACCGGACCTGCCGCGACACCGACCGGTGCCCGGCAGGTCCGGACCATCTCGGCAACCAGGGAGAGAACCATGACGACGAAGACCGGGTGGGGTGACGCCTCGACGATTCTCGCGGAAGCCGGGATCGAGGAGGACACCAGCTACTACCGGAACTACGAGGACCCGGACGAGCGGGCCGCGCTCACCGTACCGATGCGTATCCAGGCCGCGTGGGCGGCGAACGACGCCGACGCCTTCGCCGACCTGTTCGCCGAAAACGGCAGCCTGCTCATGCGCGACGACCAACTGACCAGCCGGGAAGAGATCCGGGAGTTCATGTCGAAGGCGTTCGCGGGCCCACACCGTGGCGCGCGCGTCAAGGGCTGGCCCATCGAGATCACCTTCCTCTCCGACGAGGCGGTGATGGTGGTGACCGAGGGCGGGATCATCCATGCCGGGGAGTCGGACATCGCCCCGGAGAACCTGATCCGGGCCTGCTGGGTGATCGCCAAACGGCCCGACGGCCGGCTGGAACTGATGTCGCACCAGAGCAGCCCGATCAAGAACTGAACCGGTATCGTGCCGACCGATCGACGCCGCTGCCGCCTGAGGGCGCAGCGGCGTCGTCGGGTCCGGCCCCGCCGGAACCGACGACCGGTGCGACCGGTGCGACCGGTCGTGGGATCTTCGGTCGTCGGCCACCTGCTCGTACGGATGGATCCACCCCGTACGGATCCACGGACACGCGCGAGGCCGGGTCGTCGGGACGACCCGGCCTATCAGCGCGGTGGCGAGCGAGGGGCGGTCAGCGGACCACGGTCGGCGAGCGACGGTCAGCCAGCGACCGGCACCTCGGTACGCAGCAGCTCCCGCAGCACCTTCTTGTCCGGTTTGCCGACCGCGGTCTGCGGCAGCTCCGGCAGCACCACCAGCCGTTCCGGAACCTTGAACGCGGCCACCCCGCGGCGGGCGAAGGCCGCCGCGACGTCGGCCAGGGTGAGTTGACCCGGCGCGTGCAGCCGGACGAACAGACACACCCGCTCGCCGACCTCGGGATCGGGCTGTGGCACCGCCGCCGCCTCGGCGACCTGCGGCAACTCCTGGACCAACGCCTCCACCTCGCCGGCGGAGATCTTCTCCCCGGCCCGGTTGATCAGGTCCTTGACCCGGCCGCAGACCACGACGGCGCCCTCGGCGGTACGTCGGACCAGGTCCCCGGTGCGATACCAGCCGTCCGTGGTGAACGACAGACTGTTCTGCGCCGGTGAGCCGTAGTAGCCGCGTGGGGTGTACGGGCCACGGGTGAGCAACTCGCCCACCGCTCCCGGGGGCACCGGCCGTCCGTCGTCGTCGACGATGAGCAGTTCGTCGTAGGCGCTGATCGGCATGCCCTGGGTGCCGTGCGCCACCTCGTCCGACGCGTCGATCGGCGTGTAGCAGATCAGGCCCTCGGCCATTCCGTACACCTGCTGGAGGCGGCAACCGAGCGCCGGACCGATCCGCGCCGCGACCTCCGGGGCGAGCATGGAGCCGCCGACGTGGACGAATCGTAGGCTGGACAGGTCCCGACCGCAGGTGGCGGCGGTCTCCATCCACTTGAGCGCGACCGCGGGCACCGCCGAGGTGGCGGTCACCCGGGCTGTCTCGATCGCCTCGAACACGACGTCCGGTCTCGGCGACGGCACCAGGACGGCCTGTCCACCGGCGAACAGCGCCCCGAGGATTCCGGGGTTGGCCAGGGGGAAGTTGTGCCCGGCCGGTAGCACCGCGAGGTATCGGGTGTCCGGCCCGAAGCCGCAGGCGGCCACGACCTGACGGATGTTGTACTCGTAGTCGTCGTGGGTCCGACCGATCAGCTTCGGCACTCCGGTCGTACCGCCGGAGAGCAGGAACAGGGCGATGTCGGCACCGTCCGGCGCCCGTTCGTCGAGCCAGCGTCGCCGCCGCTGTCCGTCGTCGTCGCCGTCCGCCGGCGAATCCAGCAGGCCGAGCAGGTCGACGCTGTCCGGGCGTACGTCGTCCCCGACGACCAGCACCCGTGCGGGCTCGGCGAGGCCGGCGGCGATCTGGTGAGCCATCCGTTGGTGGTCGAAGCCGCGCCACACACTCGGCACGACCAGTGCCTTGGCCCGCACGTGCGCGGCGATGGACCCCATCTCGTACTCACGGTGCGGCGGCAGCATCATCACCGGCCGGACCCCGAGTCGGAAGCAGGCCAGGGTCAGTACGACGAACTGCCAGCAGTTGGGCAACTGCACCAGGATGGTGTCGCCGCGTCCCAGGCCCAGCCGGGCCACCCGCTCGGCGAGCAGATCGGTGGCGGTGGCCAGTTCCCGGTAGGTCAGCCGGTGCGCGCCGTCGCGGACCGCGATCCAGTCGCCGTGCTGGTCGGCCCACTCCCACAGGTAGGAACCGAGCGGGCGACCACGCCACACTCCGGCCACCCGGTAGGCGTGCGCCAGGTCGGCCGGCCAGGGAACGAACTGGTCCGCTGTCATGCGCCGGCCTCCTCGGGTCGACCTGTGGTGGGACTGGTGGGTTCGGCTGTCGGGGCGGTGGCCGCGTCGGGCAGTTCTCCGGCGAGCAGCGCGGCGACGGCGTCGATCGTCGGCCGGTCCCAGAACAGGGTCGCCGGCAACGGCAGGTCGAAGCGGCGCTCCAGGCCCCGACGGATCCGTACCGTCATCACCGAGTCCAGGCCCATCTCGCTGAGCGGGCGAAGCGGGTCCACCTCGTCGGCCGGCAGCCCGGCGACGGCCGCCACCTCGCGGCGTACCTCGGCGGCGACCGCCGTCCGAAGTCCCGGTCCGGACAACCCGGCCCACGGCGACACGGCCGGCGTCGGCGGTGCCGACTCGGCCTGCGCGTCCCGGGGCAGTTCGCTGAGCAGCGGCAGGCGCAACGCGCCCGGCGCGGGCGGCAGGGTCCGCAGCACGGCTGCGTACGCCAGCCCGTGGCGGGTGGCCAGTTCCCAGGCGCCGAACGCCTCCGCCACCGTGATGTCGCCGGTGCCCCGGGCGGCCAACTCCAGGTCGATGATCTCCGACGAGGTGGACATTCCGAGTCCGCGCCACGAGGTCCAGCCGAAACTGACCGCTGTCTGGTCACCTCGCGCCCGCCGATGAGCGGCCAGGGTGTCCAGGAACGCGTTGCCGGCCGCGTAGGCGGCCTGTCCGGGCAGGCCGAGCAGCCCGCCGCAGGAGGAGAAGAGGACGAAGAAGTCGACACTGCCCGGCGGGAACGCCTCGTGCAGCGCCATCGCCCCGTCCACCTTCGGACGCAGCACGGTACGCAGCGACTCCTCGTCCAGGTCGGCCACCGTACGGTTGTCGAGTACCCCGGCGGCGTGGACCACGCCCCGGATCGGCGGTAGACCCAGCGCGGCCGGGGACAGCAGCTTCGCCACGGCGTCGGCGTCGGCGACGTCGACCTGGACGGTGGCCACTGTGACGCCGAGCCGTTCCAGCGCCCGGATGGTGCGGACGCGCGCCCGGTCGTGGGGGTCTGACAGGTCGTCCCAGGTGTCCCGGGGCGGCAGGGTCCGACGTCCGGCGAGCACGATCCGCCGGGCGCCCCGCCCGGTCAGCCACTGGGCGATTTCCAGCCCGAGGGCGCCGAGTCCGCCGGTGACCAGGTAGGTTCCGTCGGGTTCACAGGCCAGTGTCGGTCGGGTCGCCGGACCGGTGAGGCGGTGCAGTCGAGGTACGGTCGGCTCGCCGTCGCGGATCACCAGCACGTCCTCGCCGCCGCCACCCGCGCCGACGATGTCGACCACCGTCGCGAGGTCGGACGGCGCGTCGCCGATGTCGAGCAGTGCGCCCCACAGGTCGGGGTGCTCGCCTCGGATGATCCGGCTCAGACCCCACAGGGGGCTGTGGCCGAGCGCGGAGCCGGCGCGACCTTCCCGGACGCCTTCGGTGACGCACCACAGCCGGGGCCGGTCCACCGGGTCAGTCCCGTCCCGGGCGGTCGCGCCGAGCCACTGGGCGACCCGGACCAACAGCAGCCCGGCCGCGACCGCCGTCTCGGCCGGTGCCCCGGTCGCCGGTGGCACCACGACGACGCGGTGGCCGCCCGCCACGGTGACGTCGCGCAGGTCGTCGGCGTCGGCGACCTGGCGGTACGGCAGACCACGGTGGCGCAGCTCGGAGGTGATCCGATCGGCCAGTGGTGATTCGGGCCCGACCAGCAGCACCGCGCGGGGCGGGGTCGGATCCGGTGCCGTCCAGGGCCGCCACCGGATGTGGTGAACCAGGCGGCGGGGATCGGCGACACCGTCGCTGTCGGAGTCGAGGGTGCCGTACCGCAGCCCGCGCAGTCGCCCACGGACCTCGCCGTTGACGTCGACGATCTGTACCTCGACGGTGTCCTCGCCGCTGACCCGGACCGCGATCCGTGCCTGGTCCGGCGGTCGCGCGCTGAGTGAGACCCGGTCGATCCCGGCCGGCATCCGCAGGATCGGCGCGCCGGCGAAGACCACCGACGCGGTCGACAGTGCCGCGTCGAGCATCGGGGCCCAGCTGGCCGGGGCACCCGGCGGCGGGGCCGCGGTACGGGCCGTGGCGAGCAGTGTGCCGGCGCCCCGACTGATCTGGTCGATGGTCCAGGCGAAACCCATCGCGGCCACGCCGAGGGTCGCCAGCCGGTCGATCACGTACCCGTCGGGTAGTTCCTCGTCGACGTTCACCGCCCACGGCGGCTCGATCTGCGGGTTCGACGGCGGTTCGATGGTCGCGGTGGTGTGGGTCAGCCAGCCCAGGTCGTCGTTGGCCTGGTCGTCGGCGATCCGGGAGGAGAGCCGGATCGTGCCGTCCTGCAGGACGGTCTGCAGGTAGCGCGGGTTGGTCACGCTGACCGGTACGCGCAGCGCGACGTCGGTCAGGTCCGGCGCGCCCGAGTCGGACGCCGCCGCGCTCCGGAAGGTGTTCAGCAGCACCGCCGCCGGAACGATCTCCACCGACCGGACCGGATGGTCGCCGGGGTAGGGGCGGGAGTCGCGGTCCAGGTAGGTCAACCAGGCCTGGGCGACGGTGGTGCCGTGTACGTTGATCCGCCCGCCGAGCAGCGTGTGGCTCTGCGGGTCGTGCTGCTCGGTGAGGAACGACCGGCCGACCGGCTCCTCGTACCAGTGCGGGCGATGCTGCCACACCGTGGTCGGCAGCCCGGTGAGGCCGCCGTCGGGCCAGACCGCCGTCCAGTCGATCGGCGCACCGTGACAGAACAGCCGGCCGACGGCGGTCAGCAGCGTCTCCCGCTCCGGGCGGTGCCGGCGCAGCGTGTGGGCGACGTGGGCGTCGGTGATCGCGAGCTGGTCGATGGTGTCGGTGATCGAATGGCTGACCACCGGGTGCGGCGCGACTTCGAGGAACAGCCGGTGTCCGTCGTCCAGCGCGGCGGTGACCGCCTGCGCCAGCCGTACGGGTTGGCGCAGGTTGGCCGCCCAGTACCCGCCGTCGCGGGCGGCGGGGGAGCGTGGATCGGCCAGCGCCGTGGTGTAGAGCGGAATCGCGGGCGCGGCGGGGGGCAGATCGTGCGCGGCGGCTGCCAACGGCTCCAGCAGCGGATCCATCTGTGGACTGTGGAACGCCACGTCGGAGTCGATCCGGCGGACCTCGTGGCCGGTCGCCCGGAGCGACTCGGCGACCTGCTCGACCGCCGCCGCCGCGCCGGAGATCACCGTCGACGTCGGTGCGGCGACGATCGCCACGCTCACGTCGGGGCGGTCACCGATCAGCCGGGCGGTCTCGTCGGCGGACAGGTCGACCATCGCCATGGCGCCCTGCCCGGCGACCCGGCGCAACAGCACCGAGCGTCGGCAGACCAGCCGGGCACCCTGCTCCATGGTCAGCGCCCCGGCGGTCACGGCGGCGGCGATCTCCCCGACCGAATGGCCGATGACGGCGGCCGGTCGCATTCCGCGGGCGCGCAGCGACGCGGCGAGCGCCACCTGCACCGCGAAGATCATCGGTTGGATCACGTCGACCGGTTGGGCGGTGTCCTGCCGCAGGACCTCCCCTGGTGAGACGCCCAGCTCGGTACGGAACACCGGCTCCAGCGCGTCGATCACGTCGGCGAAGGCCGGATCGTGGGCGGACAGTTCGCGGCCCATGCCGATCCACTGTGAACCGTGCCCGGAGAACACCCAGACGACGCCGCGCCCGGCGTGGGGGAGCGTCCGGGCCGGTGGCGGGGCGGCGTCCGGGGCGGCGAGCGCCCTCAGCCGGGACACCAGCTGCGCGTGGTCGGCCGCTACCACCGCCGCGCGGTACGCCAGGTGGGTGCGGCGGTGCGCCAGCGTGTGCCCGACGTCGGCCAGGGTGGGGCGCTCGGGTCGGGCCAGCCGGTCCGCCAGCCGGTCCGCGTACGCTCGTACCGCCGCCGGGCTCGCCCCACTGATCGGAAACAGCGCCGGGCCGTCGGGCCGCTGGGCCGTCGGGTCGAGGTGGTCGGGCCGCTGGGCCGTCGGGTCGAGGTCGCCGGGCCGCTGGGCCGTCGGGTCGAGGTGGTCGGGCCGCTGGGCCGTCGGGTCGAGGTCGGCCGCCGCGTCGCTGACCGTGGGCGTCTCGGATTCGGCCGCCTCCAGGATCACGTGCGCGATGGTGCCGCCGTAGCCGTACCCGGAGACGCCCGCCCGGCGCGGGCCGGACCCCACCGGCCACGACGTGTGTTCGGTGACCACCCGCAGTCCGGCGTCCCAGTCGATCTCCGGGTTCGGGGTGTCGAAGTGCAGGCTCGGCGGGATCTCGCCGTGCCGCAACGCCAGGATCGCCTTGATCACCCCGGTCGCCCCGGCACCGGCCTCCAGATGACCGACGTTGGTTTTCGCCGACCCGATCAGCAGCGGCCGGTCCGCCGGTCGGTCGGGGCCGAACACGGCGGCGAGCGCACCTGCCTCCAACGGGTCACCGACCCGGGTACCGGTGCCGTGCGCCTCGACGTAGTCGACCGACGCCGGGTCGATCCCGGCGCTGTCGTACGCCCGCCGCAGCAGATGTGCCTGCGCCGGACCGCTCGGCGCCATGATTCCGTTGGTCCGGCCGTCCTGATGCACGGCGCTGCCCCGGATCACGGCCAGCACCCGGTCCCCGTCGCGCCGGGCGTCGGTCAGTCGCTTGAGGACCAGGACACCGCCGCCCTCGCCGCGGCCGTACCCGTCGGCGGCGGCGTCGAACGACTTGCTGCGCCCGTCCGGCGCGGTCGCGCCCGCCGCGTCCAGGACCATCGACAGGCCGGGTGCCGCCATCACCAGCACCCCGCCGGCCAACGCCACCGGGCACTCGCCGGCCCGCAGCGACTGTGCCGCCAGATGGATCGACACCAGCGACGACGAGCAGGCGGTGTCGACCGACATGCTCGGTCCCCGCAGATCGAGCACGTACGACACCCGGTTGGCGACCGCGCAGTAGGCGCCGCCGATGCCGGTCCAGGCCTCGATCCGGGGTAGGTCCTCCAGCAGCCGCCGGCCGTAGTCGTCGGCGCCGACGCCCATGAACACCCCGGCGTCGGTGCCGGCGAGCCGGTCCGCCGGCACTCCGGCGTCCTCCAGCGCCTCCCACGACAGTTCCAGGATCATCCGCTGCTGCGGATCCATCAACGCGGCCTCGCGGGGGGTGATCCCGAAGAATTCGGCGTCGAAACCCGTGACGTCCTCCAGGAACGCGCCCCGCTTGGTCACCTGCGCTACGGCGGTGGTGAAATCGCGTCCCTGCGTGGCGTACCAGTCCCATCGGCCCGGTGGGAGGTCCCCGATGGTGTCCCGGCCCTCGCGCAGCAGGTCCCAGAACTTCTCGGGCGAGTCGACGCCGCCGGCGAAGCGGCAGGCCATGCCGATGACGGCGATCGGTTCAGGTGAGGTCACCGGAGCATTCCCTACTTGTGGCCCACGATCAGGGCGTGGCTGAAACCGAGTCCCGCGTACCGCTGCACCTGCCGGAACCCGGCGTCGCGTACGGCCTGCTCCATGTCCCGCGACGAGTACGCCATGCCCTCACCGGAGGCAAGGGTGAGGAAGTACGGCGAGACCAGGCCGGCGCTCATCGATCCGGTCCCGTCGTCGTCGGAGACGAAGCTGTAGACCAGACACACCCCGCCGTCGGGCAGCGCGTCGTAGCATTTGCGCAGCAGCTCGGTGTTGCGTGGCAGCGACCAGATTTCGAAGATATGGAAGTAGAGGATCGCGTCCGCGCCCTGCGGCAGCGCGTCGGCGAACAGATCGCCGGGGTGGAACCGCACCGCCGACTCGGCCTCGGGCAGCCGCCCGGCGGCGAGCTCGGTGACCGTCGGCTGGTCGAACACCGTGACGGTGAGATCCGGATAGCGGGCGCTGAGCTTCGCCGCGTTCGAGCCGTCGCCGCCGCCGATGTCGATCGCGTGCCGTACGTGCGAGAAGTCGTACCGCTCCAGGATCTGATCGAAGGCCTTGCGGGAGGCGTCACCCATGTTGGCGTAGAAGACCTTCTGCAGTTCGGGGTGGACGGTCAGCCGTTGGTACAAGGTGGTGCCCGGCCCGTCGATGTGCCGCAACCCGACGTTGGTGTTCTTGCGCATCGACTCGGCGAAGTCGACCAGGCTCGGGTTGATGACCTCCTGGATGTCGACGAGTGGTCCGAGGAAGCGAGGGCTCGACCGCAGCAGCTTTCGCCGGACCAGATCGGTGTTGGCGTACGTGCCGTCGACCAGTGTCAGCAGCTGGATACTGGTGAGCCCGAGCAGCAGGACCCGGGCCGGCTGCGGCTCGACGTCGATGGCGGCGGCCACTTCCGTCAGCTCCATGCCGCCTGCCGCCTCGAGCTTCTCGAACAGGTCGAACTCCAGCGCCGTACGGAGTAGTTCGTAGGCGGTGGTGCCGTGCACGATGAGCCGCAGGTAGTCGGCCGCTGAGAGGGTGATGGTTTCGCTGCTCGCCATGCCGATCATCGTGGTCGCGCCGGATCCGCGCGCGCACCTTCCGCCGTGCGGGGTACGGGCGGCGTCAGACGCGGGCGGCGTCAGACGCACGCCGTACGGGTGCGATCGGCGCGCGCCGCGCGGATCCGCCCGGTGGTGCGCAATGTCGAAGGTGCCCGGTCGCCGAGGCCCGACAAAACTGACTAGCGAGCAACACTCCATAGATCGTCGCCGCCGAAGGAGCCCTCATGCGCGTCGCCCTCGCCATCTGGCCAGCACCCGCTCATCTGTTCCCGGTCGTGCCGCTGGCCTGGGCGCTGCGCGCGGCCGGACACGAGGTCTGCGTGATCTCCCACCCGGCCATCGGCGAGGCGGTCACCGCCCAGGGGCTGCCGTTCACGCCGATGTGCGACGCCGGGGCGATGCCGCCGCCGTTGGGACCGGGCGGCGTGTGGGCGACCGAGCGGGCCGACGTCGGACGGATCACCGGCATGTTGAACGTGCCACCACAGGACATCGGGACCTGGATCACCTTCAGCCAGTTCCTGCTCCCGTCGATGTGGGACTTCATCCCGTACCGCGCGTCGGCCGACACCCCGATGCCGGCGATGGAAGGCATGGTCGCCTTCTTCCGCGAGTGGCGGCCCGACCTGGTGATCTGGGACCCGATCATGCCCGGGGCCGCGGTCGCCGCGCAGACCGTGGGGGCGCGGCACGCCCGCTACACCGGACCCGACTACGTCGGCTGGTCGCTGGACACCTTCGCCCGGCTCAGCTCCGTCCCCGGCGCGCCGCCGGTGGACAACCCGTTGATCGAGACGGTCCGGCCGATGGCCGAGCGGTACGGCGTCACCGTCGACCGCGAGCTGTTGTACGGACAGTGGACGATCAACCCGATGCCGCCGGCGATCAACCTGCCGGTGCAGACCCGGATGCTGCCGGTACGGTGGATCCCGCACGTCACGCAGAACGCGATGCCGGACTGGCTCTACCCGGTGCCGCGTCCACGGGTCGCCGTTTCCCTCGGCATCTCCACCCGCGCCTACATGGCGGCCGACTGGAGCCACGTCTCGGTGCTGCTCGACGCCCTGGCCGACCTGGACATCGACGTCGTCGCCACGTTGAACGACGTGCAGCTGGTCGACGTGTCCCGGGTGCCGGACAACGTCCGGCTCGTCGACTACTTCCCGCTCGATCAGCTCCTGCCGACCTGCTCGCTGGTGATCCACCACGGCGGCCTGGCCACGATGGTCACCGCCGGATCCATGCGGGTCCCGCAGCTGATCGTCGACTTCCTCGACTTCGAGATCGGTGCCCAGACGTCCGGCGAGGGCACCATGCTCGGATCCCGCTACCCGCTCGCACCGGTGACCGGTGGCTACGTCACCGGCCACGGCGCGGGCGAGGTGCTCGACCTCAGCAAGCCCGATGTGGAGACGATCCGCGCGCAGGTGGCCCGGGTCCTCGCCGATGGCGCGATCCGCGACGGCGCCAACCGGCTCTACCAGGACCTGGCCCTGTCGCCGACCCCCGGCGAGATCGTCGGAATGCTGGAGCGGCTCGTCCGGCCGGTCTGAGCCTCGTCTGACCCCGATCGCGTGCCTGCGAGCCGACCACGGTCGCTCGCCGGCCGTGGTCGCCTGCCCGCAACCTGGCCACCCGCGAAGCGTCCGGCCGGTCCGGCTCGTACCCGGACCCGCTCGCGCGTCGGGGCGGTCGTGGACCGTGCCCGGACCCCGCTCGCGGGTCTGGACGCGCCCGAGCCGTACCCGGCGACGATCGAAGGAGTTACCGTGCCTGGAAACCAAACCGTCGGTGTGGTCGGTCTGGGGTATGTCGGTTCCTGCATCGCGGCGACCGTGGCCGATCGTGGCCTGCGTGTCGTCGGCGTGGACGCCGCCCCGGACCTGGTAGAGGAGCTGAACCACGGCTACTGCCGCTGGCCGGAGCAGGAACTGCAGGAGCCGTTCTTCCGGGCGCACCAGGCCGGACGCCTGCGGGTCACCACCGACTACGCCGCACTGTCCGCCGCCGACGTGGTGCTGATCGCGGTCGGCACCCCGGTCCGCGACGACGGCTCGCTCGACGACCGCCAGCTGCGCAGCGCCTGCCTGTCCCTGCGGGACCATCTGCGGCCCGGACAACTCGTGCTGGTCAAGAGCACCGTCCCGCCGGGCACCACCCGTAACCTGGTGCTGCCCCTGCTGGAGAGCGGTGGCCTCACCGCCGGCGCCGACTTCGGGTTGGCCTTCACCCCCGAGCGGCTCGCCGAGGGCAACGCCCTCGCCGACCTCAGCGACCTGCCGATGGTCGTCGGCGGGCTCGACGCGGCCAGCCGCGACGCGGCCAGCGACTTCTGGCGTACGGCGTTGGGTGTCGACGTGATCCCGCAGGACTCCCTGGAAGCCGCCGAGATCACCAAGTTGGCCGACAACTGGTGGATCGACCTGAACATCGCGCTCGCCAACGAGCTGGCCAAGTACTGCGCGTTGTTCGACGTCGACGTACTCGACGTGATCGCGGCGGCCAACTCGCTGACCAAGGGCAACGGCAACGTCAACATCCTGATGCCGAGCGTCGGGGTCGGCGGCTCCTGCCTGACCAAGGATCCGCTGATGGTGCGCCAGTCCGCCGCCGACCAGGGGCTGCTGTTGGAGACCCCCGGCGCCGGCCGGCGGGTCAACGACGGCATGCCGGGATACACCGCGCGGCTGATCCTGGAGGACCTGGCCTCGGCCGGGGTCGACGCCCGGTCCGCCCGGATCGCGGTGCTCGGCCTGGCCTTCAAGAACAACACCGGCGATCTGCGGGCCACCCCGGCCCGCCAGGTCGTCGCCGACCTGGTGGCCGCCGGTGCCGACGTCCGCCTGCACGACCCGTTGGTCGACGCCAACCAGGCGAAGGACATGTTCGGCATCCGGCCGACGGTGACCGTCGAGGAAGCGGCGCAGGACGCGCACTGCCTGGCGATCCTGGCGTACCACCGGGAACTGGCCGACGTCGACTTCGTCAACCTGCCGGTGGCGCAGCGGTGCCTGATCCTGGACGGCCGCGCCTACTTCCCCAAACCGAAGATCGCCGAGCTGGGCGCGGCGGGCTACCGCTACCAGGGAATCGGGCGGTGAGCGCCGTGCGCGCCGTGGTCACCGGCGGCTGCGGCTTCATCGGCAGCCACCTGGTGCGGCGACTGGTCGACCGGGGCGACGAGGTGACGGTCTTCGACGGCGTCGACACCCCGCCGCCCGACCTCGCCGACTTGGCCGGGCAGGTCCGCTACGTGGCCGGCGACGTCCGCGACGGCGACCGACTCGCCCAGGCCGTCACCCCCGGCACCGATCTCGTCTTCCATCTGGCCGCCGTGGTCGGGGTCGACCAGTACCTGGCGCGTCCGTTGGACGTCATCGACATCAACTTCACCGGTACGCGGCAGGTGCTGGAGCAGGCCGCCTGGGTCGGTGCCCGGGTCATCGTGGCCAGCACCAGCGAGGTGTTCGGCCGCAACCCGGCGGTGCCGTGGACCGAGGACGCCGACCGGGTGCTGGGGCCGACCACCGCCGACCGGTGGGCGTACTCGTCGAGCAAGGCGCTCGCCGAACATCTGACGTTCGCCTTCGCCCGCCAGCACGGCCTGTCGGCGACGGTGGTGCGTTACTTCAACGCGTACGGGCCCCGGCAGCGGCCGGCCTACCTGGTCAGCCGTACCGTGCATCGGGCGCTCAACGGCCGGGCGCCGGTGCTCTACGACGGCGGCCGCCAGACCCGGGCCTTCACCTACGTCGCCGACGTCATCGAGGGCACGCTGCTGGCGGCGGCCAGCGACCAGGCCGTCGGTGAGGCGTTCAACATCGGCAGCATGGACGAGACGACGATCGGCGAAGTGGTCGCCCTGGTCGCCAAGCTCACCGACTGCGACGTCGAGGTACGGGCGGTGGACACCGCGACCCGGCTGGGTCCGGCGTACCAGGACCTGCGGCGCCGGGTGCCGGACAACACCAAGGCCCGTACGGTGCTGGGCTGGCACAACCACACCGCACTGGCCGACGGACTCGCTGCCACTGTGGACTGGGCCCGAGCCAACCCGTGGTGGCTGGCCCTGCCGGATCAGGGCGGCTGACCTCGTCGGCCTCGACGGGCCCGGACCGGCATCCACGCCGGTCCGGGCCCGTTTCGTCTGACCTGGGCTCGGACCGGCACCGTGCTGGTCCGGGCTCGCCTCGTCTGCCCGGTGCGGTGCTGTTGTTCTGGCCGGGTGCGGTCCTGTCGGTCCGTCGGGCGTGGACCCCGTCGGCCACGACGACAGGTGGCCCGGCCGATGTTCGGCCGGGCCACCCGGGGTGCGCAGGGGTACGCCGAGGTCAGCTCGCGACGGTGGCGCTGACCAGGTAGATACGCGGGATCGACGGGATGTTGCTCGGCGCCGCCGCCTCGGGCCAGCGGCCGTAGCTCGCCGACTCGTTGCCCGGCTCGACCACCGTGACGTCGGTCCAGCCGCAGGACTCCAACAGACCCCGCAGGTCGTCGGTGCCCCACTGCCACGGGCTGTCCGCGGCCTTCAGCCGGGACAGGAACTCCTGGGTGTACGGGAAGGAGAAAATCCCGGTGCCGACCAGGTCCATGGCGATCCGGCTGCCGGGCGCGGAGAGCCGGGCGGCGGAGCGCAGCACCGTCTTGGCCAGCTCCATCGGCAGGTAGAACAGCACGCCCTCGGAGAACCAGGTGGTCGGCCGGGCGGGGTCGTGACCCGCCTCGGCGAGCGCGCTCATCCAGTCGTCACCGAGGTTGACCGGGACGGTACGGGTGTCGCACCGACGCTGCGCGCCGATCGACTCCAGCTTTTCCGCCTTGTACGCCAGCACCGCCGGCTGGTCCACCTCGAACAGCGTGATGTCCGCCGGCCAGTCCTTGCGGTAGGCCCGGCAGTCCAGCCCGGCACCGAGGCCGACCGCCTGCGAACCCGGGGTGACGTTGTCGGTGATGAAGTCGTCGAACCAGCGGGTCCGGATCGCCAGGTACGGGTTGCCCTCGTCGGAGGCGTGGGCGGTGTGGAAGTGGGTCAGCAGCTTCGGACCCTTGGTCCCGGCGAGCAGCTCGGCGAACGGGTCGTTGTAGAGCCGGTCCGGCCGACGGCTCTCGCGAGCCCGGTAGGCGGCCATCCACAACGCGGTGTCGCCGACCCCGCCCAGGTCGTACCGTTCCTGCGAGGCGATGGTCGTTGTCATTCGCTCACTCCTGATCGACGTAGTGGGTTGAACACATACAGGTGGGACGGGTCGAGGTGGCCGTCGTCGCGGGTGCGCTCACCCACGGACGACCGCCGCCCGGGCGGGCTGCCGGGTCGCCGCGAGCACCTCGGCCCGATCGATCTTGCCCATGCCGGTCCGGGGCATCCGCTCCAGTACGTGCACGTGGTGCGGTATCTCGTACGGCATGAGCGTGCCGGCCCGGCAGTGCGCCAGGACCTGGTCGACGTAGGTCTGCGGGTCGAGGACCACCGCGGCGTGGATCTCCTCCTCGCCGTCGGAGCGTTCCACCCCGAAGACGTACGCGTCCCGTACCGCCGGATGCTCCGACAGGAGCCGCTCGACGCGCCGGGGGTTGACCTTGCGCCCGCCGACGTTGATGAAGCTGCCTTTGCGACCCAGGACGGTGAGCACCCCGTCGGCGTCGAGGCGCACCACGTCGCCGGTGTCGTAGAAACCGTCCTCGGTCAGGTGCGGGGCCGTCGAGCCCACGTACCCCTCGAACATGGCCAGCGTCCAGACGTACAGCCGACCGGTGCGCGAGCCGTCGGGTGCCGGCTGCGGCGGCAGTTCGTCGTCGTCCGGGCCTGGCTCGGAATCGATGCGTAGCCGCACCCCCGGGGCCGGGTGGCCCACGCTCCCCGGCGGCCACTGGGTGACCGACCGGGGCACGCAGGCCACCAGACCGGCCTCGGTGATGCCGTAGATCTGCCGGACCGGGGTGCCCAGCGCCTGCCGGGCGGCGTCGGCGACCTCGGTGGTCATCGGGCCGCCCGCCGACAGCGCGGTGCGTACCCGGGCGGATCTGCGGCGGGCGTTCAACACCGGCGACACCAGCCGGTACACCATCGGGGTACCGAGCAGCACGGTGACGTCGTCGTCGAGCGCCGCCAGCAGTGACCGGATGCTGAACCGTGGGATCGTGACGAGCGTCGCCGCCGAGATCAGCGACGCGAACATCCCGGCCAGTCCGTAGGAGTGGGCCAGCGGGACGGTCACCAGGATGACGTCGGACTCGGTGAACTCGAACAGGTCCCGGTAGGCTTCGGCGCCCTGTAGGACACCGGGCATCGTCTGCCGGGCCACCCGGGGTTCCCCGGTCGAGCCGGAGGTGAGTTGCAGGATCCGGCTGACCCGGGGCGGCGGCCCGTCGTCGCCGTCGTCGGGGGCCCGGAACCGCCCGTACTCCAGGTAGGTCCGGCCCTTGGCCGCCGCGACGGCGGCCGCGTCCGGATCCGCCGGACCGACGACCAGGGTGGCGCCGACCGCGTCCACCGGGGAGCGAGGATCGCTCAGGTACGAGCTCTTCTCCTCCATCAGTACGACGTCCAGCCCGGCCTGCACCACCCCGATCACGGTCGCGACACTGGCCGCGGTGCCGTCGACCACCACGATCACCGGGTCGGCGCCGGTGACCTGCCGGGCCCGGGCCGCGACCGCGGCGGCGTCGTCGCACAGTTGGTCCCAACTGGTCTCGACCCACTCTCCGCCGGCGGTGCCGCAGCGCACCGCCACCGCGTCGGGGGTACGCCGCCGAATGCGGCGAATCTCGGTCAGCATCGCGTGTTGCCTCCTCGCCGGTCGCGTCGGGTCACCGTGCACCGCCCCGGCGACGAATCGCCGGACGCGGCGCGGCAGCGGCGGGTCAGCCCGCCTCGGCGAACGCGGCCGAGGCGAGGGCGCGAGGGGTGGCCTTCTCGAAGACCCGCTCCAGCATCGCCGCCTGTACCTCCGGCCGGCCCAGGTGCTCGCTGTAGCCGTCCTCGGCGGCGAGCCGTTGCAGCAGTTCGACGGCGCGCAGCGAGTCGCCGCCGTTCTTGAAGAAGTCCTCGTCGGCACCGAGCGCGGGCCGGACCAGGATCTGCCCCATCACCCGCCCGATCGTGGCGTAGAGGTCAGCCGGATCGCGATCCATGGAAGGTCCCCCTCCAGTTGGGTTGTTGCCTTGACGTCACCAAACTGCCTGTCGAATGACCGATTAGGAATCTTCAGACGTGCGGACTGTCGATCGGCCCACCGCCCGACGTAGTCCGGCGACCGCGAGATCCTCGGCGGTACGGGCGACCGGCAGCAACGCGCCGAGGCCGAACACGCCGTGGAACATCCCGTCGACCCGGTGCGCCTCGGTCGGCACCCCGGCGGCGGCGAGCCGCGCCGCGTACGCCTCGCCTTCGGTCCGCAGCGGGTCGTGTTCCGCCGTGATCAGCAGGCAGGGCGGCAACCCGGACAGCTCGCCCGCCCGCAGCGGCGACGCGTACGGGTGGACGCCGTCGGCCGGATCGGCCAGGTACTGCTCGGTGAACCAGCGCATGTGCGCCACGGTGAGCAGCGAGTCGTCGATCTCGGTGCGGTCCGCCAGGCAGTCGGTGACCGGATAGATCAGCAGCTGGAACCGGATCCAGTCGATGCCCAGATCCCGGGCGCGCAGACACGTCGCGGCGGCCAGCGCCCCGCCGGCGCTGTCGCCGGCGACGGCGATCCGGTCCGGGTCGGCCCGCCACCCGGGGGCCTGCCGGCGGACCCACCGCAGCGCGGCGTACGCGTCGTCGGCGGCGGCCGGGAACCGGTGCTCCGGGGCCAGCCGGTAGTCGACGGACACCACGACCGCGCCGGTCCGGTCGGCGAGCTGCCGACAGACCCCGTCGTGCGTGTCCAGTCCACACAGCACCCAACCGCCGCCGTGCAGGTAGAGCACGACCGGCCGGGGTGTGTCGTCACCGTACGGCTGGTAGACGCGAAGTCGTACGCCCGGCTGGCCGGGCAGGTCGTGCTCGGTCGTCGTGGCCATCGGCGGCCCGCCGGGGAACCGGGCCCGGCCGTGGATGATCCGGGCCTCGCGGGCGTCGGTCACGGTGCCGCCGAGGTCGGGATGGGCGGCCGTCATCAGTCGTCGCATCGCCGCCGTGAAAGGGTCGAGAGTCACCTGCCACCTCCGGCCCCCACGGTCGCAGAGCAACCAGCCGTACGGCGACGGGTCAGCTGGGCATTCTCGGAGAACCACGGGGCAGCGTCAACAGGCACAGTCGGTCGTGTGGAATCGCCGTGTCACTGATTTCTGGGAAATCACCACATCACCGATTCCACACTGGATGGCCGTGCCCCGGGAGGACAGATGACGACCTCGACGACCCGCCCCGTCAGCGTGGCGGAGATCGCCCGGCTCGCCGAAGCCGTGCTGCCGCGTGACGTGTGGGACTACGTGGCCGGCGGCGCGGGCGAGGAACGGACGGTACAGGCCAACCGGGACGCCTTCCACCGGCTGTCGGTGCTGCCCCGGGTCCTGGTGGACGTGGCGAACCGCAGCGCGCGGACCAGCGCGCTCGGCACGCCGGTGGCCGCGCCGGTCGGCATCGCCCCCACGTCGTACCACGTGCTGGCCCACCCCGACGGGGAACTGGCGACGGTGCGGGCCGCAGGTACGGCCGGGGTGCTCACCATCCAGAGTGTTTTCTCCAGCGTGACGTTGGAGGACGTGGCGGCGGCGGCCACCGGCCCGCTGTGGTTCCAGCTCTACTGCCTCCGGGACCGGGCAGTGACGCGGAATCTGATCGAGCGGGCCGCGGCCGCCGGCTACCGGGCCATCGTGTTGGGGGTGGACCTGCCGGTGATCGGTTACCGGGATCGGGACATCCGCAACGGCTTCGGTCTGCCGCCGCACATCCGGCCGGTCAACCTGCCCGTCGCGGCCGACTCGGCCGGCGGGCTCGAACTCACCGAACTGAACGACATCCTGGTCAGCCCGGATCTGACCTGGCGGGACGTCGAATGGGTACGCGGGCTGTCCAGCCTTCCGCTGGTGGTCAAGGGCGTGCTCGCCGCCGACGACGCACGCCGGGCGGTCGACGCCGGCGCGCAGGGGGTGCTGGTCAGCAACCACGGTGGCCGGCAAATCGACGGATCGGTGGCCACCATGACGGCGCTGCCGGAGGTGCTCGACGCGGTCGGTGACCGGTGCGAGGTCTACCTCGACGGCGGGGTCCGGCGCGGCACCGACGTGCTCAAGGCGGTCGCCCTGGGCGCCCGGATGGCTTTCGTCGGCCGACCCGTGATGTGGGGGCTGGCTGCCGACGGCGAGGCGGGCGTCGGCGCCGTACTGCGGATGTACCTGGAGGAACTCGACCTCGTCATGGCGGTGTGTGGCTGCCCGGACGTGGCGAGCATCGGTCCTGATCTGCTGCGAACCGTACCAGCGTGACCTAGGAGGTCTGGTGAACCCGTTTGTGAGCAAGGCTGCCGTGCCCCCGTACCACCGGCTCTGGGCCGAGCTGAACCGGCGGCAACCGCCACAGACGGCGACGGAGAGCCCGCTGCTGGCCCTGGGTCGTAGCTCCGACGTGGATCCGTTGCTGCCGGAGCAGGTCGACGACGCGCGTCGGGTGCTGTCGACGCGGGCGGACCTGGTCGACGGCGGTGCCGACACCCTCCGTACGGAGGTCCTCGCCGGTCAACGCCGGGTCGTCGAACGGTTCCTCGCCGGTCGGCGGGCGCGGTTCGGTCCCGGCCAGTCCCAGCCGTTGGACGACGTCGCCGCCCTGGCCCGGGAAGGCCGTGACATCTTCCTGGTCATCAAGTTCATGGACGAGGCGCCGCACCTGGCCGCCACGTTGCACTCGTTGACCAACCAGACCGGCGTGGACCTCGGCCGGGTGGTGATCGTCGCGGTGGACAACAACTCCACCGACGGTTCCGACGCGATCGTCAAGACGGCGATCGCCAACAACCGCAGCGCCGCGCGGATCGTGTATCTCAACCAGGCGATGGCCGGTGCCGGCAACGCGGCCCGGTTCGGCGTGGACAGCTGTATCGCCACCGTCTACGAGATGTGCCGCGCCGACGACCGCTGGGAGCGCCTGCAGACGGCGACGATCGCGGTCTCCGACGGCGACACCGTGTATCACCCGGAGACGCTGCGGGCGATGGATCAGATCTTCGCCGAATGTCCGACCGTCGACGGCGTGATGCCGTTCCTCACCTACAAGTTCACCGCGGCGCTGCGGCTGTTCCACGACTACCAGCCGGCCCGCCCGGCGGAGCTGGTCGACCGGGTCGACGGCATCGTGCCGACCGTGGTCCCGGTCGAGTTGGCCACCGCCGCCGCGCACGACGCCCTGCCCCGCTGGCAGCGGCGTCGGGTGGCCGACGGCATGCAGGTCACCACCGCCGACGGTGCGGTGCTGTCCGTGCCGTTGCCGGCCACCGACGAGTTCGGGCGGCGGTTCGGTGTGTTGGCCGACGCGCGGGGCCGCCGGGCATACCTGTTCGAGGACCGTACGTTGACCGTCGAGCAGGCCCCGGTCAGCGGCCTCGACGCCGCCCTGGTCTTCCTGGAGAACGGTGGGGTACGCCGCGACGAGAAGTGGCGGTGGCACACCGTGGTCGGCCACGACATCTTCCTGCACTGGTCGTTCGCCGGCATGGGGCTGCCGGAGACGATGGTCTTCCCGGACACCAGTGACGCGTTGAAGACCTTCCGGGTGTGGGCGTTCGCCATCGGCGGCCAGCACCAGCTGCGCCGGCCCGGTCTGCGGATCGCCACCGGCAGCGACTACCAGTCCGGGCGGGTGCTGCAGGCGGTCGGCGCGGCCGTGCGGCTCGGCCCGGCCGAGGTGTTCGCCGAGACCGAGACCGACCGGCTGATCAAGATGATCCGCAACTTCGTCAACCAGCAGTCGGTCTTCTACGGCGAGACCCGCAGTCCCGCGCTGGAGCGGGCGACCGGCCTGTACGTGCACATGACCCGGATCCAAGACGCGATCGAACGCGAGATGCGCGACTACGAGGACCGGATTTTCGAGCAGACCGCGTTTCCCGAGCGGGTGCTGTTCCCGCTGCGGTGGATGCTGCAGAACGCGGTGCGCTTCTACGCGCAGGGTGCCGAGGAACGGCGGATCGTGAGCGAGCGGGTGTGGCGGCTGATGTTCAGCCCGTCGACCGCCGCGCGCATCGAGGACGAGGTGCTCACCGACAAGGTGCTGCGCGAGTTCGCCGACACCCCGTACGCCGAGAAGCAGGTGTACGCCGAACGGGTCGCCGAACAGATCATCGGCGACCACTACCCGGAGATCATGGACTTCTACGCGGCCACCCTGCGGCACTTCTTCGCCGCCTACCAGGTCGCCCCGGACTGCTACGAGTGGCTGCTCGACGGGGTTCGCCAGTCCCGCAACGCGGTGGCCGAACAGCCGCCGCCGGTGGACCCGACTGCCGTGTGGGCCGGCTCCGAGTTCGACATCGACGTGGCACGTGGACAGGTCGTGGGCATGCGCGCGCCGACGTCCGACGGTGTGCCCGAACAGAAGGGATCGATCCGTTGAACGCCGATGTGACAGTGTGCGGCCTCGGCTACGTCGGGCTCGTGCTCGCCCTGGAGGCGAGCGCGAGCGGACTCAAGGTCACCGGATACGACATAGACCAGTCGGTGGTGGACGCGCTCGGCGCGGGTCGCTCCCACATCGACGACGTACTCGACGATGACCTGATCGCGATGACGACGGCGGGTTTCACCGCCACCTGCGACGTCGCCGCCCTGGGCCGCGCCGACGTGGTGACCATCTGCGTCCCGACGCCGTTGGACCCGGCCGGCGAACCCGACCTGGGACCGGTCCGGGGCGCGGCCACCGCGGTCGCCGCCCAGCTGCGCCCGGGAATGCTCGTGGTGCTGGAGTCGACCTCGTACCCGGGGACCACCGACGAGGTGGTCCGCCCGATCCTGGAACAGGGATCCGGGCTCACCGCCGGGATCGACTTCCACCTCGCCTTCTCCCCGGAGCGCATCGACCCCGGTAACAAGGTGCTCACCATGGCCAAGACCCCGAAGGTGGTCGGCGGCTACACTCCTGGCTGCACCACCCGGGCGGTCGAGTTCTACAGCCGGTTCGTCGACGAGGTGGTGCACGCCAAGAGCACCCGCGAGGCGGAGATGGCCAAACTGCTGGAGAACACCTACCGGCAGGTCAACATCGCGTTGATCAACGAAATGGCGATCCTGTGCCACCGGTTCGGCATCGACGTCTGGGACGTCATCGACTGCGCGTCGACCAAACCGTTCGGGTTCCAACCCTTTCGGCCCGGACCCGGCGTCGGCGGGCACTGCATCCCGGTCGACCCGCACTATCTGGCGTACAAGGCCCGCCGGATCGGTTTGCGGTCCCGGCTGATCGAGGCGGCCGAGCAGGTCAACACCGTCATGCCCCGGTACGTGGTCAGCCGGTCCGCGGCGATGCTCGCCGGGCACGGCCGGCGGCTCGCCGGGGCCCGGGTGCTGCTGCTCGGGGTCACCTACAAGGCCGACATCAGTGACCTGCGGATGTCTCCGGCGTACGAGGTGGTGCGGGAGCTGCGGACGCAGGGTGCCGAGCTCAGCTATCACGATCCGTACGCCGGCGGTTGGTCGGTGGACGACGTTCCGGTGACCTGTGCTGGTGATCTGGAGCCGGCGTTGCGCGCCGCCGATCTGAGCATTCTGTTGCAGGAACACGCCGTCTACCAACCGGAGATATTGTCCACCAATGCTCGGCTGTTGTTCGACGCGCGCGGTGTGATGACCCGGTCCACCGACGAGCACGTCGAAGTGCTCTAGCTGGTCGGCGCGCTGGTGGCGGTGGTCAGCGTCCTGGTGCTGGTCAGCGCGTCCCGCGCGGTGATACGCGCCGGCGCTGTTCTTCCAGGTTGCGCAATCTCGTGTCGCGCCTTCACCTGGGCCTGTTCGGTCTGCTTATCATGGGCGGCCCAATAGCGACCCATGCCGGATCAGGCGATTAACCGGGCGTTCACCGGTAGGAAGGAAAGGCATGGCGACCTACGTCCTCATTCACGGTGCCGGGTCCGACTCGTGGTACTGGCATCTGGTGATTCCCCGGTTGCGCGGACGCGGCCACGAGGTGATCGCCCCCGACCTGCCGTGCGAAGACGACTCGGCCGGATTGTCGGCGTACGTCGACCTGGTGGTCGAGGCCATCGGCGATCGCCGCGACGTCGTCGTGGTCGCGCAGTCCCTGGCCGGCTTCACCGCCCCGGTGGTCTGCCAGCGGGTCCCGGTCGACCTGCTGGTCCTCGTCGCCGCGATGGTGCCGGCTCCCGGTGAGACGGCCGGCGACTGGTGGGGGAACACCGGCGTCGAACAGGCCCGCCGGGCCGCCGACGTGGCGGCCGGCCGGGATCCGGACGCCCCGTTCGATCCGCTCTCGGTGTTCCTGCACGATCTTCCGCCGGACGTACTCGACGAGGCGCTGCGGCACCCGCCCAAAGAGGAGTCCGCCGCCTTCTTCAAGGAGCCGTGGCCGCTCACGGCGTGGCCGGACGTTCCCACCCGGTTCCTGCTCTGCCGCGACGACCGGTTCTTCCCGGCCGACTTCCAACGGCGGGTGGTCGCCGAGCGGTTGGGGATCACGCCGGACGAGATCGACGGCGGTCATCTTCCGGCGCTGAGCAGGGCGAGCGACCTCGTCGAGTGCCTGGAGCGGTTCCGCACCGAATCCGTTCGCTGATCGTTGCCCGCGCCCGCTGCTCGTCGACGCCCCGCCCGGACGCCGCCGGCCAGACCAGCCCGAAGGAGAAAACACTGTGTCCGTGACCGCACCCAAGCAGCAGACCGTCGACGCGGCGGCGGACAGTCGGTCCGCCGCCATCGAAGCCGTCGACCTGGCCAAGTCGTACGGCCGTGGTGAGCGTGCGGTGCCGGCGCTTCGTGGGGTCAGCTTCGCCGCCCCGACCGGCTCGATCCTGGGCCTGTTGGGCCCGAACGGCGCCGGCAAGTCCACCGCGGTCAAGATCCTGACCACCCTGTCGGCGGCCGACTCGGGCACCGCCACGGTGGCCGGGATCGACGTGGCCACCGACCCCGCCGGTGTCCGGCGGGTGATCGGGTACGTGCCGCAGAAGCCGTGCTTCGACCCCAACCTCACCGGCCGGGAGAACCTGACCCTGCAGGCCAAGATCTACGGGATGAAGGCCGGTGCCCGTGGCGCCGTCGACGACATGCTCGCCCGGTTCGACCTGACCGACGCGGCCGACCGGATCACCCGCAAGTGGTCCGGCGGCATGCAGCGCAAACTCGACGTGGCGATGGGCCTGATCCACGGTCCGGCGGTGTTGTTCCTCGACGAGCCGACCACCGGCCTGGACCCGGAGGCGCGTAGCGATCTGTGGACCGCGATCGCCGAGCTCACCGCGTCCGGCAGCCTGACCGTGCTGCTCACCACCCACTACCTGGAAGAGGCCGACCAGCTCGCCGACCACCTGGTGATCGTCGACCGGGGCGTCGTCGTCGCGGCCGGCACCCCCGAACAGCTCAAGGACGATCTCGCCGGCGACACCATCCACGTCCGGCTCGCCGCGACCGACCAGGCCGAGGCGGCCAGCAAGGCGGTCTCCGCCGTGGACGGGGTCGAGCAGGTCACCGCTGCCGGTCGGGACGTACGGGCCCGTACCGCCGTCGCCAGCACCGCCCTGCCGAAGGTGCTGGCCGCGTTGGAGGCCGCGGCGGTGCCGATCTCGTCGGTCACCGCCGCCCGTCCGTCCCTGGACCAGGTCTACCTGCACCACGCCGGCCGGGAGTTCGACGCCGGTGTCACGACCAACGACAAGGAGGCTGCCGCCCGATGACCAGCACGCTGCAACACTCCGGCTACCTGGCCGGCCGGTCGATGCGGCTCCTCGCCCGCCAGCCCGCCTATCTCGTGTTCACCCTGCTCCAGCCGATGGTCTGGCTGCTGCTGTTCAGCCAGCTGTTCCAGCGGGTCACCGACGTGCCCGGCTTCGGCTACGACTCGTACGTCACCTTCCTCACCCCCGGCGTGATCGTGATGACCGCGATCATGTCCGCGAACTGGGCCGGTACGTCGTTCATCGACGACATGCGGACCGGCGTGCTGGACCGCAACCTCACCTCCCCGGTGAGCCGGGCCGGCATGGTCAACGGCGCGCTCGCCTACTGGGCGGTGGTCACCACCGTCCAGGCGTTGATCGTCTTCGGGGTCGGCCTGCTGCTCGGGGCCCGCTTCGCCGGCGGTCTGGTCGGCGTCCTGCTGGTGATCGTCTCGGCCAACCTGCTCGCGTTGGTGTTCGCGGCGTTCTCCTGCGCCATGGCGCTCGTGGTGCGCTCCCAGGAGACGCTGATCGGCATGTCGATGTTCATCACCCTGCCGTTGACGTTCCTGTCCTCGGTGCTGATGGCACCGTCGTTGCTGCCCGACTGGATCCAGACGGTGACCAAGTTCAACCCGGTGGACTGGGCCGCCGTGGCCAGCCGTACGGCGTTGTCGGCGGACCCGGACTGGGGCGTCGTCGGCGGCCGGCTCGCCCTGCTGGCCGGACTGCTGGTGGTGATGACCTTCCTGGCCACCCGCGCCTTCCGGGCGTACCAGCGGGCGGTATGACGGCTGCTCGCGGCTCACTGGCTCCCGGCCGAGCGACCAGGCTCGGCCGGGAGCGTCGTGCTGCCCGCGACCATGATCGCCGTCAGCGGGCCTGGTCAGGGCGGGCTCGTCGGGTCGGTGCCCGGCCACCTCTTCTACCGTGCTCAGTCGCTCGTCGACTGATGACTGGTGATCGTCGGCGCTGCCAGACTCGATCCATGACGCTTCGATACCTTGGCAACAGCCCCTACTGCGCCGCCAACTCGCTCTCGGTGATCTTCGGCCCGGCCGGGCCCGGCCCGGCGACGTTGGAGGTGGCGGGCGGTTCGCCGTTCGGCATCGCCATTCACGGCGACGACATCATCTACTTCTCCTCACCCGTCTGGCGGCCGGACTTCGGCCTGGACAACGCGATGCGGCTGGCCGGCTGGGAATGCGACCGCATCCACGGCAACGCCGACGACTCGGTGGCGATCCTGCGCCAGGCGACCTGGGACGCGCCGGTGCTGGCCGGTCCGATCGAGATGGGACTGCTGCCGTACGTCCCCGGGCTCGGTCAGGCGGTGGGCGCCGACCACAACCTGGTGGTGATCGGCGTCGAGGGCGACATGGTGCGCGGCCACGACGTGATCGGCTGGCCGTTCGTGACGGTGCCGGTCGACGCACTGCTCAAGACCTGGCAGGGCGACACGTTCGCCTATCCGGCCGACGCCTACGCGGTGCGGTTCAACTTCCGCCAGACCCGGACGGTCAGCCAGGACGAGATCCTGCGGCAGGCGATGCACACCGCCGTCGAGCAGCTGTCGGCCCCGGGTATCGCCGAGGCGGCGGAGCGCGCGGCGCAGCTGGTCGAGGGCGACCTGTCCAGCATGCAGTACAAGTACCTGGTCGAGTTCCAGGTACAGGCGGGCTCGCGTCGGTTGGCCGACGCGGCGGCGCTCTACCGCGAGCAGGGGTGCGACGGCCCGGCGGCCATCCTGGAGCGGCAGGCGCTGTTGGTCGGCTCGCTGCAACTACTGCTGATGACCCACGAGTACGCCCAGTCGGCGGCCGTCTTCCGGGAGCTCGGACCGACCTACGCGCAGCTGCGTGAGGCGTTCGTGGCCCAGATCGGCGACTGACGTGGGCGGGCAGCGGTCGCGGAATGGCCTGGACCTGTCTACGCTGACAGCGAAGGGACTTTCCTGACAATCCGCCCGTCGCGCCGCGACCGCCCGGCCGCGCGCGGCGATGCCCACAAAGGAGCAAGCCACCATGTCCAACGGTGAGAAGATCGTCAAAGCCAACGGCGTCGATCTCTGTGTCGAAACCTTCGGCGATTCCTCCGACCCGGCGATCCTGCTGGTCCACGGCGCCTCGGCGTCGATGATCTGGTGGGAGACGGAACTGTGCGAACGGATCGCGCAGGCCGGTCGGTACGTCATCCGGTTCGACAACCGGGACACCGGCAAGTCGGTGAGCTACCCGCCGGGCCAGCCCGGCTACGCGCTCACCGACATGACCGACGACGCGGTGGGCATCCTGGACGCCCTCGGCGTCGAACGGGCACACCTGGTCGGTCGGTCGCTGGCAGGCGCGATCGTCCTGCTGGCGGCGCAGCGCTACCCCGACCGGGTCGCGTCGCTCACCCTGGTCACCACCACGACCGGTGGCTCGAACCTGCCGCCACCGTCGGGCGAGTTCATCAACTACACCAGTTCCGGTGGACCCAACCCGGGCGACCCGAAGGCCGTCACCGACTTCATCGTCGGCCTGATGCGGATCTACTCCGGGCCGTCGCCGTACTTCGACGAGGACCACCAGCGCGAGCTGGCCCACGTCGACATCGAGCGGACCGACAACATCGCCTCCTGCCTGACCAACCACTTCGTCATCGACACCAGCGGCTCGGTCGACTTCGGCGCCATCGACGTGCCGACCCTGGTGGTCCACGGCGAACAGGACCCGGTCTTCCCGATCGAACACGGCCAGGCACTGCAGAAGGCGATCCCGACCGCCTCCCTGCTGGTGCTGGAGAAGGCCGGACACGAGGTACCGGCCGGACTCTGGGACGTCTTCGTCGCCGACCTGGTGGCGCACACCAACCGCTGAGGACCATCCGGTACGGCGCGCCGGTACGGCGTGCGACCGGCGCGGCGCGGCCGCTATCCGGACGACCGTGACCGCACAGCCGGCGACGATCCGGCCGTACCGACCGGTGATCCGCCACCACGCGGAGCCCCGTGGACCATTCGGCCACGGGGCTCTGCGCTGCCCAGAGCCGGTGCCCAGCCGCGGTGCCCATCGGTCAGAGGTCCGCACGTCTGGAGTGGCTAGCGATCCGCCGAGCCGGAATTCTGATGGTCAACCGGGCAACGATCGTTGCTACCTAGGGGGCACGACATGGACACCAAACCAATCAGTAGACCATTTCTGGCATTCAACGGCGTACTGATGATCATCGGCGGTCTGCTGTGGATGTGGGGTGGCAGCCGGCACCCCACCATCAGCGAAGAGATGGGCGAGTTCGGCACCGACGCCTTCTTCTGGGAGTTCGCCGAGCTGATGGTCTACGACCCGCAGTGGCAGGCCCACCACGAGCAGATGCTCATCGCCCCGACCATGTGGGCGGTCGGTGCCTTCGGTGTGCTGCTGCTCATCCGACGCGCCGGCGAGTCGAGGTGGACGCCGCTCGGCTTCGTGATGCTGACGATGGGCGCCGTACTCTGGGTGCTCACCTACATGTACGACGGCTGGGTGGCCCCGGAGACCGGCAAGGCGCTACTGGCCTCGGAAGGCGACCCCACGCTGACCGCGGCCATCACCCAGACATTCGCCTCCGGGCAGTGGTTCACCATCCGGATCAGCATGTACGCCTGGCTGCTCATCGCGTTCGGCACCGCGGCCATGTCCGTCGGTCTGATCTCCCTCGCCCGCAGCTACCCGCGTGGCCCCTCCAAGGTGCAGGCCTGGATCCTCGCCGGCCTCGGCCTGTTCCTCGGCGCCTGGTCGTTCGTGGCCTGGGCGACCGGCGCCTACGATCCGGGCCCGATGGTCAGCCTCTGGTGGATGCCGGCGGCGATCGCCACCCAGGTCTGGTGGCTCAGCCTCGGCATCCTGATCGTGCTGCACTCGCTCAACGTGCACGAACTGGGTCGGCGTCGTCAGCAGCCCACGCCGCTCGGTGACGGCCCGGGCACGGCCAGCGTACCGGCGGCCGAGAGCCCGGCGGATGGCTCGACCGGGGTCGACTCCGGCAAGCCCGTCGCCGAACGTGCCTCGGCGCTGTGACGCCGGACCGGACAACGGGAACCCGGACATGGTGAGGTCACGGCGAATCGGGACGTCCCGATCCGCCGTGACCGCCCCGCACACCGCAGCGGCGTCCACCAAGGACGGTAGCCGGTGACCTCGATCATCGAAGTGGCCCAGTACCTGCCATCGCACCGGATCCCGGTAGCGGAGCAGACGGCCGCGCTCGCCGTCGACAGCGACGCCTACCAGCGCTACTACGGTTTCGGCCACGTCCGGCGGGACGCGGACGCCAACCTGGCCGAGCAACTGCGGGCGGCCGGCGCAGCACTACGCTGGCTGCCGGGCCGCGAGGACCAGGTCCGGTACGTGGTGCACGCCCCGACGATCCAGCTCACCGCGCCGTACCCGATCAATCCGGTGGCGACCGCGAGCCAGGCCCTCGGGCTGCGCCACGCGCTGCCGTTCTCGCTGACCCAGCACGCCTGCGCCTCCGCGCTGCTGGCCATCGACGTCTGCGGCACGCTGCTGGCCACCGAGGATCCGGACGCGGTCGCGCTGGTGTTCACCGGGGAGAAGACGTTCACCCGGGTCGCGCGGGTGATCGACCACTCGGCGGTGATGGGCGAGGGGGTGGCCGCCGTACTCGTCCGGGCACACGGCGACTCCGACCGGGTGCTGGCCTACGCCACCCGGATCCTGGGTCAGTTCCACGAGGCACCCGAGTTGACGCCGGAGCTGGACGCCGAGTTCCAGCAGATGTACGCCGACACCCTGGCCGAGGTGATCCAGGCGGCCCTGAAGCAGGCGGACCTCGCCGTGACCGATGTCGCGCTGGTCCTGCCGCACAACGTCAACCGACTTTCCTGGCTGCGGGTGATGCGCCGAGCCGGGATCCCGATGGACCGCCTCTACCTGGACAACCAGGCCGAGCTGGGGCACTGCTTCGGCGCGGATCCGTTCATCGCCTACCGGTCGGCCCGGGCAGGCGGGCGGTTGCGTCGCGGCGACCACTATCTGATGGTCGCCGCCGGGCTCGGCGCCACGCTGGCCGCGATGGTCTTTCGGCACTAGGGAGCCGGTGACACCTGCAGTGGACACGTTTCCGCTACCCCTGAACCGGATCGTCACCCGGGCCTTCGGACCGCGTGGCGGGTTCCGGTCGCCCGGGGTGGAGATCATCCGTGACCTGGCGGCCGCGTACGGCGTGCCGTTCCCAGCCCAGCGGTACGCCACCGACCGGCGGACCACCTTCACCGAGATGGTCGCCGATCTGGTCGACGAGCTGACCGAGCCGGACGATCCGGTCGGACTGGTGGTGCTCGCACACGCCGTACCCGATGCGGAGACCGGCTGGCCGGCGTGTTACCTGGCCACCGCGTTGCCGGCGGATCCGATGGCGTTCGCGGTCGCCGACCAGGGCGTGGTCACCCCGTTCACGGCGTTGCGGATCGCGGCCGCACAGGTCCGGGCCAGGAACCTGACCCGGGCGGTGGTGCTGATCCTGGACCAGACCGTGCTGCTGCGCGACCCGGCGGCTGACGCCGACCCGCCGACACCGACCGAGAACCGGGTCGTCGCCCTGACGTTCGGCCGGCCCGGTGCTGTCGATAGACCGGGCACCGGCGGCGTCGGTGGGCGGGACGTGGTCGGCCGGCTGTCCGTGGAGCTGACCCCGGCGGTGACCCCGCCCCGGGCCGACGAGCTGCTGCCCGAGCTCATCGCGGCGGCCGGGATCGGCGCCGATCATCGGCTCGTGCTCGGCGGCGGACTCGCCGACCACGTCGCGGCCGCAGCGGCGGGTACGGGGACGGCCGCGACGACTGCGGCTGCTGCGGCGACGGTGGCACCGGCCGGGCTGCCGGGCACCGGGACCTGGGCCACGCTGGCGTCCCAACTGGACACGTCGGCGACGGCCGGTGCCCGCGCGGTGACGATCGTCGACTACGACTCCCGGCTGTCGATCCTGGCCCGGAGCACCATTGACCTCGCCCGCTGACGCCACGGTCGTCGACTCCGGCGCTCCTCGCCGGTGCGCACGTTTGAAGGAGACCCGTCCGACGGGCCGCTGCCACGATGTGACGGACGTCGAGGACCGGCGCCACGTTACGACCACGAATCGCAGCTCAACACTCTTGATTGGAGGCGGGCGTGACCATAACCCCACCGGAGATCGATCTGCCCACGTCGGCGAACGGGTCGGCCGGATCCCCGCTCAGTGCGTCCGAGCTGGAGGACCTGGACCGACGGCACCTGATCCGCTCCATCCAGAACGGCGCGATCACCGAGCGCGTCGTCGTCGTCCGCGGTGAAGGCTGCACCGTCTGGGACGCGCGCGGCAACGAACTGCTCGACGCGGCCGGCGGCGGTGTCTGGCACTCGCCGATCGGCCACGGCCGCCGCGACATGGCCGAGGTGGCCGCGAAGCAGATGCAGTCGATCGAGTTCTTCACCAGCCTGCTCGAATTCAGCAACGACAAGGCGATCCGGCTGGCCGCCCGGATGGCCGCCCTCGCTCCCGAGGGCATCGACCGGGTCGCGTTCAGCAGCGGCGGTTCGGAAGCGGTCGAGACGGCGATCAAGGCCGCGCGTCTCTACCACCACCGCAAGGGCGCCCCGGAGCGGACCTGGATCCTGGCCCGGCACTACTCGTTCCACGGTGCCACCTACGGCAGCGGCACGCTGACCGGGTTCCCGCCCATGCAGTTCGGGGTCGGCCCGAACCTGCCGCACGTGGAGAAGCTGACCCCGCCGCACCCGTACCGCACCGAGATGTACGGCGGACAGGACACCACCGACTTCCTGGTCGCCGAACTGGAGGCCACCATCGAGCGGATCGGGGCCGGCAACATCGCCGCGATGATCGGTGAGCCGGTGATGGCCGGCGGCGGTGTGCTCGCGCCACCGGCCGACTACTGGCCAAGGATGCAGGAGGTGCTGCGTCGGCACGGCATCCTGCTGATCGCCGACGAGGTCGTCACCGCGTACGGCCGGATGGGGGAGTGGTTCGCCTCGCCCAGCTACGGCATGGACCCGGACATCATCACCCTGGCCAAGGGCATCGCCGGCGGGTACGCGCCGCTCGGCGCGACCCTGATGCGCGACGAGATCGCCGACACGCTGCTCGGCGAGGGCGGCTTCTTCCACGGCTACACCTTCCAGGGCCACCCGGTGGCCTGCGCGCTGGGCCTGGAGACCCTCGACATCATCGAGCGGGAAGGCCTGCTGGACAACGCCAAGCGGATCAGCGGCTGGCTGCGCGACGGGCTCGCCGCCGCCGCCGACCTGCCGGTGGTCGGCGACGTCCGGGTCGAGGGCACCCTCGGCGCGCTGGAACTGATCACCAACGAGCAGACCCGGGAACCGATGGCCTGGGACGCGGTCATCGGGGCCGCCTTCGAGGTCCGCGAGGCGCACGGCGTGATCGCCCGCGCGTACGGCCAGTGTCTGGTGCTCGCCCCGCCGCTGATCTTCACGGAGGAGCAGGCCCAGACGGCCACCGCCGCCGTCGTCGAGGTGCTGTCCCGGCTGCGCCCGGACGGGACCATCGCCGCGCGCTGACCGCGCTGACCGCGCTGCCGGCAACTCACCATCCGGCACGTCTCAAGGAGTACGCCATGACCGTAGTCCACGCACCACCCCATGACGATCTGGTAGAGAAAGCGGCGGACCTGGTGCCGCTGCTGCGCAAACACGCGGCGTGGGGCGAGGAGAACCGTCGCCTGCACGACGAGACGATCGAGGCGATGACCGCCGCCGGCATCTTCAAGATGCGGGTGCCGACCCGGTACGGCGGGTACGAGTCGGACAGCCGGACCATCGTCGAGGTGGCCACCCAGCTGGGACGGGGCGACGGCGCGGCGGCGTGGACCGCCTCGGTGTACTGGATCCCCAGCTGGATGGTGGGGATGTTCCCGGACGAGACCCAGGACGAGGTGTTCGGCACCCCCGACGTACGGGTGTGCGGCACGTTGAGCCCGACCGGGATGGCAGCGCCGGCAGACGGCGGCGTCGTCGTCAACGGCCGCTGGGGTTTCATCAGCGGTGCCTGGCACAGCCAGTGGCAGGAGATCATCGCCATGTCGCCGACCCCGGACGGGGGCATGCAGCCGGTGTTGGCGCTGGTGCCGATGTCCGATCTGCAGATCGTCGACGACTGGCACACCTCCGGCGTACGGGGGTCGGGCAGCGTGACCACGGTGGCGACGGACGTGTTCGTGCCGCAGCACCGGGTCCTGCCGCTCGGCGCGCTGATGATGCAGCAGTCCGCCTCGGTGGCCAACGCCGACTCGGCGATGTACAAGGTGCCGCTGGTCGGGGCGGCCAACGTGGCGTCGGCCGGGGTGATGGTCGGGATGGCCAAGGGCGCCATGGAGGCGTTCATGGAGCGGCTGCCCGACCGCAAGATCACCTACACGATGTACGACAGCCAGCGTGAGGCGCCTGTCACCCACCTGCAGGTCGGCGAGGCCACACTCAAGATCGACGCGGCCGAGTTCCACGCGCTGCGGGTGGCCCGCCGGGTCGACGAACGCACCGCCACCGGCGAGCCCTGGAGCATGCTCGACCGGGCCAGCAGCCGGGCCGACGTCGGCGCGGCCTGCCGGCTCAGCAAGGAAGCCGTCGACCTGCTCAACCAGGCCAGCGGCGGCTCGTCGATCTACTCGGACGTGCCGATCCAGCGGATCGCCCGCGACATCCACGTCATCTCCACCCACGGGCTGATCTACCCGGCCACCAACACCGAGCTGCTCGGCCGCGTCCTGTGCGGGCTGGAGCCCAACACGCTGTTCATCTGACCTGGAGGACGCCATGTACGACTATGTAGTGGTCGGCGCCGGCTCCGCCGGGTGCGTGATCGCGGCCCGACTCAGCGAAGACCCGGACGTCAAGGTCTGCCTGATCGAGGCCGGGCCGGCCGACTCCGCTCAGAACATCCACGTCCCGGCGGCGTTCAGCAAGCTATTCCGGACCGAATTCGACTGGGACTACTCCAGCCACGACGATCCGGCGCTCGACGGCCGCCGGATCTACCTGCCGCGCGGCCGGGTCTTCGGCGGTTCCAGCTCGATCAACGCGATGATCTACGTCCGCGGCAACCGGATCGACTACGACGGCTGGGGCCAGCCGGGCTGGAGCTACGACGAGGTCCTGCCGTACTTCATCCGGTCCGAGGACAACGAGCGCGGTGCCTCGCCCTACCACGGCGTCGGCGGCCCGATGAGTGTCTCCGACAGCCGGTCGAACAACCCCAGTTCGGCGGCGTTCGTCGAGGCGGCCGTCGAGGCCGGGTACGCCGCGAACGACGACTTCAACGGCCCGGTCCAGGACGGCTTCGGATTCTTCCAGGTCACCCAACGTGACGGCAAGCGGTGCAGCACGTCGGTGGCGTACCTGCACCCGGCGATGGGCCGGCCGAACCTGACCGTGGAGTCCGGCCTGCAGGTGCACAAGGTGCTCATCGAGAACGGCCGGGCGGTCGGGATCACCGGCTACCAGAACGGCCAGCCGGTGACGATCCGCGCCGAACGGGAGGTCGTCGTCAGCGGCGGGGCCTACAACTCGCCCCAGCTGCTGATGCTGTCCGGGATCGGCCCGGCGTGGCTGCTGCAGGCCTTCGGCATCCCGGTGGTGCTGGACCAGCCGGCCGTCGGCCAGAACCTGCAGGACCACCCGCTGATCCCGCTCAACTATCTGCATTCGCAGCCGGTCAGCCTGCTGGCGGCGGCGGCACCGGAGAACATCGAACTGTTCATGGCCGAGGGGCGCGGTCCGATGACCTCCAACGGCCCGGAGGCCGGCGGCCTGGTCCGTACCGATCCGAGTCTGCCCGGCCCGGACGCCGAGTTCCTCGCCGCCCCGGTGATGTTCCTGGAAAGCGGGCTCGGGCTGCCGACCCAGCACGCGCTGTCCTGCGGGCCGGCGATGCTGACCCCGGCCAGCCGTGGGTCGGTGACCCTCGCCTCGGAGGATCCGACCGCGAAGCCCCGGATCGAACACAACTATCTGTCCGAACCGGCCGATCTGGACGCCGCCGTCGCGGCGATGCGGATCGCCATGGAGATCGCCGGGCAGAAGGCGATGCGGCCGTACGCCGAGAGCCTGCACCGCGCGCCGGCCTCCGAGTCCGATCAGGACCTTCGGGCGTACGCGCGCCGGTACGCGCACTCGATCTTCCACGCCGCCGGTTCCTGCGCGATGGGGTCGGTGGTCGACGCCGAGCTCAAGGTGTACGGCGTCGAGGGGCTGCGGGTGGCCGACACCTCGATCATGCCGACGGTCGGTCGGGGCAACCCGAACGCCTCGGCGATCATGATCGGTGAGAAGGCGGCGGACCTGGTGAAGGGCGTCACCGCGCCGGCACCGGTGGCCGCCGCCGTCGCCTGAACCACCCAGTCGTCGGCACCACCGTCGCGGCCCTGACCAGCACCACGCTGGCCAGGGCCGCACTGGTGCGGGCGGAATCAGGCCACGGCCGGCCGCCGCCCGTCAGGTCATGCCGTGCGGCGCTCGGTACGCGAGTTGCTGACCGTAGGTCATCAGTGGCCGCAGCGTCGGCAGCAGGGTGGTGGTCGCCTCGGCCGACCAGTGGCGTTCTCGGTTGCCGTCGAGTCGGCGGTGCCGGACCGTGGTCCGGTGGTGTCGCTGCTGGTCGAGCCGTTCGCGGTGCAGGTGTTCGAGCCGCTTGGACGCCGTGGACCGGCCGGAGCGCCATTCCCGCCAGCGCAGCCACCAGTTCCACAACACGTCGATGGTCATCGTCTTTCTCTCCTTGATCAATTACTATTTCGCGGTACGTTTGGGCAGTCGGTAGAGTCCACGCCGCTGGACGAATATCTCGCGCCGCTCGGCGGCATATCCGTGTTCGTCGATGACGTAGCCGGTCAACCAGACCCAGCCGTGGTAGGTCGGTTTTCGGTCGACGGAGATGACGCGGAACGTCAGCCGTCGGTCGCCGGCGAACTGCACGCTGGCGTGCTTGCCGATCAGCAGTACGTCGCCGGGTTTGGGTTCGGGTGTGCGCAGGAGCTGGTTATTCACGGGGTGGTGCGTCGCGCCGTGGCCGTTCGACGCCGTCAGCGCCTCGTTCTGTCGGCCAAGTGGTCAGCCCGCACTGGGGGCACCATCTCGACTTCACCCGGAACGAGAACAGTCCGGCGCAGAAGCCGAGCAGCGCCGCTCCGACGATTGCTCCGATCTCCATCGTCGACACGCCCTTTCATTTCCGGGCCGGCAGCGGTGCCGACCAGAGTCCGGACAGGTGCAGCACGGTGCGCAGCCGTCTCGCTTTGGCCGGGTCGTGGCGGTCGAGGATCGTCAGCGCTCGCAGGAACGGCCGGCACGGTGTGGCGCGGCCGCAGGTACGGCAGACCCGCCACCGGGTCGGCAGATGCGCCCGTACGTCTTCTCGGACCGCCGTCAGGCGGAACCGCAGATCGGTGTCCACGCCGGCCGGGTCAGGCACCCGCCTCGGCAACGCCGGCCGGACAGGCGCAGCGTCGCTGGCGTCGTCGATGCCATCTCGCGCCGATGATCTTTGCGATCCGCTTCCACCACTGTCATTGTTGATCAAGAATCCCCCTCAGCCGAGTCGACGGAAACCCGGAAGGCGATCCGGGCGGGAGGCTTCTCGATGTTCGATGCCGGTCGAACTCGTAGTCCCGGCGGTGTGTCGTGGAGACAGGCACAGATCCTCCGCTTATCCGTCATGGGTTGTGTCTGCCAGCGCAGTGCCTCTTTGGGTACGCCAGCGGCGACATATCCAGCAGACCGCGAACCGGCATCGCTCAGACAGGGGATGGAAGCGTTAAGAGCGTCAAATTGACACGGCCATGACGGACAACATGATCAGCGTCTTCGCGGTACCGTCGGCTGAACCTGGGGGAGGAGCTTCATGGGATCACCACCACCAGAGCGCGCCAACCAGACCCTCACAGCGCACATGGCAGAAGCCGGCCTCACCCCACGTACCCTTGCGCGGGAGATCAACCGACTCTTCGGCTCTGGGTCACTCGCCGAGACCGCTCCCTACCACTGGCGTGACTCCGGCGGCGTCCCACGCCCGCCGCTGCCGGCCCTGGCCGCGTACGTCATCTCCCGACGCCTCGGACGCATCGTGACAGCGGGGGACCTTTGGCACGGGCAGCCCAAGGCGGCAGATGGCACGCTGGTGGTGGCGGCCAGTACCGGCATGGACGGGCCGTGGACACTCGCGAACACCATGCTGATCGCCGAGGACTGGCTGTTGGGAGGTCTGGTGGACAGGAGGATGTTCCTCTCCGTCTCCGGGGCCGCCCTCGCCCAGGCGGTGACCATCTACCTGGACCAACACCTACCGGCGGGCGGAACCGTCCTCCCGACCGCGACACCGGACGACCCACTCGTCGACCAAATCGAAGCCAGCGTGCCACGCCTACAGTTGCTTGACGACGAGCGTGGCGGCGCGGCCGGCCTCGGCTACGTCGGTGCCCAGGTCCGCGCGGTCCTTCTCGTACTTCGCGATGGCGGTCACACCGACGCCACCACCCACCGGCTTCTGATCGCTCTCGCCGACCTCGCCCAACTCGCCGGATGGAAGGCCCTCGACGCCGGACAACAAGGGCTCGCCCAGCGCTACTACTTCACCAGCCTGCGAGCCGCACACGACGCCGGATACCGCTCGATGGAAGCACACGTCCTCGCCGACCTGTCCTTCCAGTCCGCGTCACTCGGCGACACAAGCGACGGCTTACGCCTCGGTGACGCCGCCCGTCGGCTCGCCGACCGGTCTCCCGCGAGCGTCCAGGCATCCGTGCTGTCGCGCCTCGCCTACGCCAACGCCGCCGCAGGCCGCGTCGACCAGTGCGAACGCGCCTGGACCGAATCCCGCGACCAGCTCGCGAAGCGGCATCCCGACCGCGACCCGGGATGGATGTACTACCTCACCCCGAACCACCTCGACTGCCAAGCCGGCTACGCCATGATCCTCGCCGGTAGACAAGCAGCAGCGGCCGGCCGGCGAACCGACGGACGGACGCTGCTCCGCAAGGGTGAATCCCTCCTACGAACCGGTGCCTACGCCCGCCGACCAGACGTTCCCTACCAGCGGCGCGCTCTCTACGAAGGCGCCTGGCTCGCGCTCGGATACGCCACCCAGGGCAAACTCGACGACGCCTGCGCGGTCACCCGGATGGCCCTGCCCCGGCTCGACAAGGTTCGCTCACCCCGCAGCACGGCCCTACTCCGCGCTCTCACGCAGGAACTCCGCCGACGGAAGCGGAACCAGACCGTCGCCGACCTGCTCCCCGAACTGGACAACGCACTCGCACGCCAACCGGCCTGACGCTACGGTCACGTGATGACCCGCACCGATCTCGACGCCCTGGTAATCGGTGCCGGCGTCACCGGTCTCACCACCGCGATCTGCCTCGCCGAGGCCGGTCTGCGGGTCACGATCTGGGCCGCTGAGCCACCCGAGCGGACCACCTCGTACGCCGCCGGAGCGATGTGGGGTCCGTATCTGGTCCAGCCCGTCGAGCGGGTCCGCGCCTGGAGCGCCAAGACGCTCGACGTGCTGCGTCGACTCGCCACCGACCCGACGACCGGCGTACGGCTGGTCGCCGGGATCGAGGCATCACGCACCCCCGCCCCACCGCCACCCTGGGGTGCCCAGCTCGACGGGTTCCGGATGTGCGAGCCGAGCGAGCTACCGCACGGCTTTGCCACTGGCTGGCGCTACACCGCGCCGCTGGTCGACATGCCGATCTACCTCGGCTATCTGCGACAGCGGCTGGCGGCGGTCGGCGGCCAGATCGTGATCCGCCGGCTCAGCACACTGGACGAAACCATTGGTGTCGCACCGATGATCGTCAACTGCGCCGGGATGGGCGCACGTGACCTCGTACCCGATCTCGACCTGACACCGGTCCGTGGACAGCTCGTCGTGGTCGAGAACCCCGGCATCACCGAGTTCTTCTCCGAAGACACCGGGCTCTCACCGGACCTGCTACACATCTATCCGCAGGGCGAGACATTGGTCCTCGGCGGCACCGCCCAGCCCGGCGAGTGGAGTCGAGAACCCGACCTTGAGACCGCAGCCGCGATCCTTGGCCGCTGCGCCGAAGTCGAACCGCGCCTGCGCGGTGTCCGGGTCATCGAGCACCGTGTCGGCCTTCGTCCTACCCGCCCACACGTCCGGGTCGAAGAACAGCGACTCGGCGCCGCCAGGATGATCCACAACTACGGTCACAGTGGGGCTGGCCTCACCCTCTCCTGGGGCTGCGCCTTCGAGGTCGCAGATCCACAAGAGAGCAGTTCCCGCCGGGACCAATGAAGGTCAACTGTCCGACAGCACCGTGATTAGTGTGAGGTCAGGTCACGGTCAGTATGGTGTGGCGGTGGTGGGCAAGCGGGTTGGCGGCCGAGGCCGGCGCGTTGCGTGGGGTGCAGGGCTTGTCGCGCTGGGTGTGGTGCTTGTTGGGATAGCTCACTCCTTTCACGACAATGATGTGCTGGAAGGGCTCGACAAGGTATTCAGCGTCATCGGGGGTACGTTTGGCTTCCTCGGGTTCGTCCTGGCGGTCCGAGGGCTTCGGTCTGCTGGTGGCCACGCCGATGCTCCTGGCGGGCATTCGAATCCAGCGGCATTGGACGGACTCGCGGCTGCGGTCGAGCGGACATGGCGTCCGGAGCTACGCCGTCGCCGGTTGGCCAATCCACATCCCCTGCCGGTGGCCTGGACCACGATCGGCCCGCCGATCGCCGACCGCTGGAGCAACATCCGTAGTGACGGCGACCCGGCTCCGCTGAACCTTGACGGTCACCTCGACCTGGGCCACCCCGACGCCCTGCACAGCGTCCTGACTGACCAGCGGCTGCGCGGCCGGGTCGTCATCCTCGGCGAGCCCGGCGCGGGCAAGACCTCACTGCTACTACGCGAAGCCCTGCGACTCCTCCAGACCCGCACCGCAGAAGACCCAGTGCCGGTGCTGCTGCGCCTGCCGACCTGGAACCCCGACGAGCAGACCCTCGAACAATGGATCTCCAGCCAGCTCGCCACCGAGTACGGCTACCAGGGCTCCATTACGACCGGGCAGCTGCTCCCGCTGCTCGACGGCCTCGACGAGATGCCCGCGCCTCGTCGGGCGCGCGCCATCCGAGCGATCAGCAACACCTTCGACCCTGACCAGCCACTCGTGCTGACCAGCCGCACCACCGAGTATCTCGACACCCTCACCGATCTGCCCGGCACCACGATGGCCGCCGCAGCGGTCTTGGAACTCGCAGCGATCCCCGCCGACGTCGTACGTGCGCACCTGCAACAGACCACCAGCCGACCCGACGACTGGGCAGCGGCATTCGACCTCGATACGACGCAGCATGGTGGCCGGCTGGCCGCCGCCCTCAACGCGCCCTTGTGGATCGACCTCGCCCGCATCACCCACACCGACCCCGACCAACCCGACAACCAACCCGCCAGACTCCTCGACCTGCCCGACACCGACACCGTCCACGCCTACCTCCTCGACCGGCTCATCCCCGCCGCCTACCCCGACCCACCCGAACCAGACCCCACCGGCCGAACCTGGCGGCGCGCAGACGCTCACCGATACCTCCGCAACCTCGCCAACCACATGCACCGCCACAACACCCAGGACGTCGCCTGGTGGGAACTCGTCCATGCCCTTCCCCGTCCCATCCGACTCGTCTTCGAGTTTGTGGCGGGGCTCGTGGCGGGGCTCGTGGCGGGGCTCGTGGCGGGGCTCGTGGCGGGGCTGTTGGTCGGGCTGTTGGTCGGGCTGGTGGTCGGGCTGGTGTTCGGGCTGGTGTTCGGGTTCGAGGGCGGGCTCGAGGGCGGGCGCGCGACTCTGTCTCGACGAGAGCTTCGCTGGCGACGGTCGAACCGGCCGTTGTTTCGTCGGATCGGATCCGTGCTCGTGGTCGGGCTGGTGTCCGGGCTCGTGTTTGGGTTCGTGGGAGGGCTCTTGTTCGGCGGCGTGTCGGGGCTCTTGGGAGGGCTCGTGTCGGGGCTGGTGTCCGGGCTCGTGTTTGGGTTCGTGGGCGGGCTCGTGGTCGGGCTCTTATACGAGCTCAGCAGGGAGTTCACCACCCTCTTCGACAGCAGCGACGCCGACACGGCATCGGATCCGCTTGCACTCCTCTACGACGACCGGCGTCGATCGCTGGCTGGCGCGATTTGGATCGGCCTCTGGCTTGGGCTGACGTTTGGGCTGGCGTTTGGGTTCGTGGGAGGGCTCGTGGGAGGGCTCGTGTCCGGGCTCGTGGGCGGGCTGGTGTTTGGGTTCGTGCTCGGGCTCGTGGGCGGGCTCGTGCTGAACGCATGGGGTGCTTTTCAAGTTGCGCGATTGTGGTGGTGTATTCGAAACGAACTACCCTGGCCGATCATGGCGTTCCTTGCCGACGCCCATCGGCGGGGCGTGCTACGCCAAGCTGGCGGCGTCTACCAGTTCCGACACGCCCTGCTCCGCGACCGGCTTGCTCAACACGACGACCAAACGCGCTGATCCGCTGCGACCGGATCGATCTGCCTCCACCGCTGCGGTTCAGCTGATGCGTACCTGTGGCACGTAGCGGATCCACTTGCCGCCGCGCTCGCGGAACGCCCGCTCCTTGGCCATGATCTCCTCGGCGTGGTTCCACGCGAACAGCAGCGCGAAGTCCGGCGCGGCCTTGTGGAACTCCTCCGGTGGCAGCACCGGCAGGTGGGTGCCGGGCAGCAACAGATTCTGCTTGGCGGGCGTGGAGTCACAGGTGAAGGGCACCAAGTCCGGGCCGATGCCGCAGTAGTTCGTCACGGTCGCGGCCTTGGCCGGCGCGCCGTAGCCGACCACGGTCCGTCCACTGTCGCGGATCTCGTGCAGCAGCGTCAGCAGGTCGCTGCGGACCTGGGCCACGGTCATCCCGAACCGGGCGTACGTCTCCGGCTCGGCGAGCCCGATCTCCTGTTCGCGGGCCAGCAGCTGGTGCACGGCCTCGGTCGGCCGGCGTCGCCCCGGCCGGGCGATGGTGTAGCGGATCTCGCCGCCGTGCAACGGCACCTCTTCGACGTCGACCAGTTCGAAGCCGAACCGGGCGGCCATCGCCTGCACGGACCGGGCGCTGAAGTAGAAGACGTGTTCGTCGTAGATCTGGTCGAACGCCAACGCGCCGAAGATGGTCTCCAGGTAGGGCTCTTCGAAGACGAACACCCCGTCCGGGCCGAGCAGCGTGTCCAGGCCCCGGAACAGCGACTCCTGGTGGCTGATGTGGCAGATGGTGTTGGCGCCGAACACCACCTGCGCCGGGCCGTGTGCGGCGCGGATGTCGGCGGCGGTATCGGCGTCGAAGAACGTCGTGACGACGTCGATGCCCTTGCCCCGGGCGATCTCGGCGACCGCGCTGGCCGGTTCGACCCCCAGATGCCGTACGCCGGCCTGGGCGATCGTCTCCAGCATCACCCCGTCGTTGCAGCCGATTTCGACGATGAACGCGTCCGGACCGGTCAGTTCGGTTTCCAGGAACCGCCGGGCGTCCTGCTCGAAGTGTTTGCGGTGGCTGGCCGAGCCGGACGCCAGGTAGCGGTAGGCGCTGTGGTAGCGCAGCTCCTGCGGTACGTCCTCCAGCAACTGGACCATCGTGCAGTCGGCGCACGCGCCGATCGCCAGGCGGAACAGGAATTCCTGCTCGACCTCACTGGGGAGCAGGAACTTGTTCGCTGAGGGCTGCCGTCCAAGGTCGAGGATCTCCTGGACCGGGCCGCCGCAGATCCGGCACGACGTCATGGCCGCAGCGTATGGGCCGGCCGGACCTTACCGCTTCTTCCATCCTGCTGCCTCGCCGGCGTCGACGCCGTCCGGCCCGTCGGCAATGACGCCGGCATCGGCGCTGTTCATCATCGCAACCGGGAAGGTGTGACCGGTCCGCAGGCGCGGTGATGATGATGGCTCAGGCGATGAGGGAGTGCGCGTGGCTGACATGATCAACGTCTTTCAACCGTCCCTGGGCGAGCGTGAGTTGGCCGCCGTACGGGAGGTCTTCGAAAGCAACTGGATCGGCCGGGGACCGCGCGCCGACCGGTTCGAGGCGGAGTTCGCCCGGCACATCGGCGTCGGCAGCGAGCACGTGACGGCGGTGAATTCCTGTACGGAGGCGACCTTCCTCGCGCTGGAGTTGGCCGGTCTCGGTCCGGGTGACGAGGTGGTGATGCCGACGGTCAGCTTCGTCGGTGCCGGCAACGCGGTCGCCTCGCGCGGCGCCCGGCCGGTCTTCTGCGACGTGGACCCGCACACCCTGAACCCGACGGTCGCCGACATCGAGGCCGTACTGACGCCGCAGACCAAGGCCGTCATCATTCTGCACTACGGCGGATATCCGGGCGAGGTGGCCCAGATCGCCGAACTGTGCCGCGACCGTGGTCTGCTGCTCATCGAGGACGCCGCCGTCGCCGTCACCTCCCGAGTGGACGGCAAGGCCTGCGGCACGTTCGGCGACATGGGCGTCTGGAGCTTCGACCACGGCAAGATCGTGGTGACGGTCGACGGCGGCATGCTCTACGTCCGCGATCCGGAACTCGCCGCCCGAGCGCCCAAGCTCGCCTACTTCGGGCTGGAGCAGCGCAGCGGCTACGACCACGCGTTGCAGACCCGTACCCGGTGGTGGGATTTTGACGTATCGTCGTTCTCCCGGCGGTCGGTGACCAACGACGTGCTCGCCGCGGTCGGGCTGGTGCAGCTGAGCCGGCTCGACGAGTTCATCGAGCGGCGGGCGCAGGTGGCCCGCTATTACGACAGCGAGCTGTCCGGCATCGAAGGCATCCACTGCCCGCCGCCGCTGCCGGCCGGCCACGAAACCTCGTACTACATGTACTGGCTGCAGTTCGACGGCGGCATCCGCGACGAGATCGCCCGTGACCTGTACGACCGGGGCATCTACACGACGTTCCGGTATCCGTTGCTGCACCAGGTGCCGGCGTTCGGCTCGGACGCCAAGCTGCCCAACGCCGAGCAGGCGGCGGCCCGGACCCTGCTGCTGCCGATGCACCAGTCGCTGTCCGACGCCGACGTCGAGCACACGGTACGCGCGGTGCGTGACTGTGTCCGCGACCGGCTCGCCGTGGGACGCTGACCGGATGCGTCCTTCCTCGACGGTGGACTGGCGGTCGGTCCCGGTGCGTACCGGGACCCTCGCGGTGCCCGGTGCCCGACTCTACTTCGAGGTTCGCGGCAGCGGACCCACGCTGCTGCTGATCCCGACCGGTAACGGCGACTGCACACCGTACGCGCCGTTGGCGGCGTTGCTGTCCGACCGGCATCAGGTGGTCACGTACGACCGGCGCGGCTTTTCCCGTAGCGCGATCGAGGGCCCGGTCGACAGCGGGCGGCGGTTCGCCGACGATGTCGACGATGCCCGGCGGCTGATCGCGCACGTCGGTGGCGGGCCGGCGGACGTCTTCGGTGGCAGTTCGGGGGCGATCGTCGCCCTCGCCACGCTGACCCGGTGTCCGGAGTCGGTTCGGGTGGTGGTGGCGCACGAGCCGCCGCTGGTGTCGGTGATGCCGGACGCGGACCACTGGTACGCCTTCTACCAGGAGGTGTACGACATCTACCGGCGGGAAGGGCCGAAGGCCGCCGCCGCCGCTTTCCGGGCCGGCATGGGGATGACGATCACCACCCGGATGCCGCCGGAGACCGCCCTGCCGCCGGCCGAACTCGACGAGCTGTTGGAGCGGTTGCGCCGCAACCACCTGTTCTGGCTGGAGCACGAGCTGCGCGGCTATCCGGCGACCGAACTCGACCTGGCCGCCTTGGTCGCGGCCGGCGACCGGATGGTGCTCGCCGGGGGCGTCGACTCGCGGGAGGCGTTCCCGTATCGGCCGAACGAGGTGCTGGCCCAGCGCACCGGCAGCGAGATCGTGCACTTCCCGGGCGGCCACGTCGGGTACGTGACGCATCCGTTCGCGTTCGCCGACGCGCTCGCCGAGCTGCTGGCCAGCCGTTGACGGGTTGATCCCACCCGTCGTCGCCCGTACCACCGTCGCGCCGCGCACCGTCCCGGTGTCCGTCACCTTGGCCTGATACATTGACGGATATCGTTTTCTCGGAGGTGTGCGTCATGAAGATCCGTGCCCTGGTCGGCGCCACGCTCGCCGTGGGCCTCGTCGCGGTCGGCGTCGGTGCCGCGACCGTCGCCGGTGCCGCGCCGGTCACCGTCCGACCCGACAGTGACATCGGTACGCTGGCCCTCGGCGAGTTCGACTTCTCCCGCCCCGAGGTGGTGGCCACCGGTCTGCAGGTGCCCTGGGGGATGGACTTCCTCCCCGACGGCAGCGCGCTGGTCGCCCAGCGCAGCACCGGCCAGGTGGTCCAGGTCCGGCCCGGCCAGCAGCCGGTCCCGGTCGCCCAGATCTCCGGGATCACCCCGGTCAGCGAGGGAGGCCTGCTCGGCCTGGCCGTTTCGCCGACCTACGCCCAGGACGGCTACGTCTACGTCTATTTCACCACCGCGACCGACAACCGGATTGCCCGCTTCCGGCTCACCAACCCGCAGGACCAGCAACCCATCCTCACCGGACTGGCCCGCGCCTCCATCCACAACGGCGGGCGGATCGCGTTCGGCCCGGACGGCATGCTCTACGCGGGAGTCGGCGACGCCGGGCAGACCTCGTCGGCGCAGAACCCGCAGAGCCGCAACGGCAAAATCCTGCGGATGCGTCCGGACGGCGGCGTCCCGTCGGACAACCCGTTCTCCGGTTCGCTGGTCTACAGCCTCGGCCACCGCCATGTGCAGGGACTGGCCTGGGACGCGCAGGGTCGCCTCTACGCCACCGAGTTCGGGCAGAACACCTGGGACGAGATCAACCTGATCGTCGCCGGAGCCAACTACGGCTGGCCGACCGTCGAGGGCCGGGCCAACGACCCCCGGTTCCGGGATCCGCTGCTGGTCTGGACCCCGGCCGAGGCCTCGCCGAGCGGCGCGGCCATCGCTGGCAACCGACTGTACGTCGCGGCGTTGCGCGGCAACCGGCTGTGGAACGTACCGCTGAACGGTTCCGGCGGTGTGGGCACTCCCACCGCTGAGCTGGTCGGCAGCTACGGCCGGCTGCGCACGGTCGAGTACGGTCCCGACGGCTGGCTCTGGGTCACCACCAGCAACCGGGACGGTCGCGGCACCCCGGCGGCGAACGACGACCGGGTCCTGCGCTTCCCGCCCCGGGACGCCACGCCGCCCCCGACGACCGCGCCGCCCACGACCGCGCCGCCCACGACCGCGCCACCGACCACGGCACCTCCGACCACTCCGCCTCCGACCACGCCGCCCTCCACCACGCCGCCCCCGGCGACCAGCTGCGGAGTCTCCTGGCAGGTCAACCAGTGGGGGAACGGGTTCACCGCCGAGGTCCGGATCACCAACCGGGGGCCGTCACTGACCAGCTGGACGCTGACCTGGACGTTCGCCGGCAACCAGCAGATCACCAACGGCTGGAACACCCAGATCAGCCAGTCCGGGCGCGACGTCACCGCGCGCAACGCGGCGTGGAACGGCAACCTGCCGCAGAACGGTACGGTCAGCTTCGGTTTCCAGGCCACCTACAGCGGTAGCAACCCCAGGCCGGCCGAGTTCCGGCTCAACGGCACGATCTGTCAGATCGGCTGACGGTAGTCGATCGATCGATCGATCGATCGGGCGGACCGGCCTGGTGGGCGGCGGTGCCGTCGCCGTTCACCAGGCCAGCTTCCTCAACCTGCGTGGCAGCGTCGGCTGGGTCCGTGCAGCATGACATGCGTCGATGTTATCGTGAACACGCCGAGGTGAGGGCGTAATCGTCAGTCGGGCACCGACAGGTCGATCGTGTGCGCCGCGTGGTTGGCCTTCGCCGCCAGATACCGCACGTTGGCCGCCGACACGTGCACCCCGGTGCGGATCTGCTCGCTGACCCGTACCCCGAGCCGGTCGAGCTGCTCGGCCTTGTCCGGGTTGTTGGTCAGCAGCGCCACCCGGCGTACCCCGAGGGCGATCAGCATCTGCGCGGCGACCGTGTAGTCGCGCTCGTCCTCGCCCCGCCCGAGCGCCAGATTGGCCTCGAAGGTGTCCAGGCCGGCGTCCTGCAGGGCGTACGCGTCGAGCTTGGCGTACAGCCCGATGCCCCGACCCTCCTGACGCAGGTAGAGCAGGAAGCCGCCGACGCCGGCGATCCGCTCCACCGCCTCGCGTAGCTGCGGCCCGCAGTCGCAGCGCTGGCTACCGAAGGCGTCACCGGTGAGACACTCACTGTGCGGACGGACCAGCGGCGGCTCGCCGCCGCTGGCCTCCCGGTCCAACGCACGACGCCAGTTGCCCAGCCCGATGGCGAGGTGTTCGCGCTGGTCGGCGAGGCCGTCGAAGGTGAAGACCCGGGCCGTGGTGGCGTACCCGTCGGCGAACCGCAGAGGCACCGTCACCTGCCGGCGGATCGCGGCCACCGGCGCGGGATCGATCCCGTCGCGGGTGACCAGCTTACCGTTGGCGGGGACGTGGATCGGCGGTTCGAGCATCGGTACTTCCTATCGGTGGTGGGACATCCGGCCGGTCGACGTCGACGCGGCCGAAGGTCTGCGTGGGGACGGTACGGGCAAAATGTGTGCCGGCCTCACCAGCAGGCTATCTTTCGATCGACGAGGAGGTGCCATCAGTGGTTGAGCGACCGTACGTCCTGCTCAGCTGCGGCATGTCGATCGACGGTTATCTGGACAACGCGAGCGGGCAGCGGCTGCTGCTCTCCAACGAGGCCGACTTCGACCGGGTCGACGCCGTACGCGCCGAATGCGACGCCATCCTGGTCGGGGCCGGCACGATCCGATCCGACGATCCGCGGCTGCTGGTACGGTCCGCCGACCGGCGGCGACAGCGGATGGCCCGTGGTGAGGGGCCGACCCCGATCAAGGTGACCGTGACCGGTCGAGGCGAACTGGACCCGGCCGCCCGCTTCTTCACTCTCGGCGAGATCGACAAACTGGTCTACTGCGCGAGCCCCACCCTGGCCTCGGCCCGCCACCGGCTCGGCGCGGTGGCGACCGTGGTCGACTGCGGCGACCCGGTGGACCTGACCAGGGTGGTCGGCGACCTGTACGACCGTGGGGTACGCCGACTGATGGTCGAAGGCGGGGAACGGATGCACACCCAGTTCCTCACCGCCGGTCTGGTCGACGAACTGCACCTGGTGGTCGCGCCGTTCTTCGTCGGCGACTCCCGCGCTCCACGGTTCGTCGGGGACGGGTGCTTCCCCTGGCACGCAGACCGGCGGGCGCGGCTCGCCGAGGTACGCCAGATCGGTGACGTCGCCCTGCTGCGCTATGCCCTGTCGCGGCGTTTCGAGCTGGGCTAGCTGGCCAGGGACGCTTCGGCCGCCCACTCAGGCCACCGGCTGAGGCCGCCACCGCTGGTCCAGCAGTGGGAGTTCCCGGTCCAGCTCGGCTCCGACGTCTGGTAGCGGGTCCAGCGGAAGCACCGGTGGTGCTGGCCGTTCGACACGGTCGGCGCGGGTCTGCCGCAGCCCGCGTACGGCCAGTACGGCGGCTCCGGGCAGGCTCGCGGTCAGCGCGAGCAACCCGTAGACGACCGCCACGGTCAGCCCCAGACCGGCACCGAGACCGGCGGCGCCGAACGCCCAGGCGGTGACGCCCTCCCGGGGTCCCCAGCCGCCGACGTTGAGCGGCACCGCCATCGCCAGCAGGGCCAGCACCATCAACGGCACGAGCTGACCGATCGGGGCCGACGAGCCTGCCGCCCGCGCGGCCACCAGGAAGGTCGCCAGGTGACCACCGAGCACCACCACCGACAGCAGCGTCACGCCGGGCCAGGTGCCTCGGGCGAGCAGCCCGGACCGCAGGTCGCAGCGGGTTCGCCGGACGGCCCGCGTCCACCAGGACGGGCCGGACCGCGCGCCGGGGCTGCTGCGGCGTACCACCGTCACGACGGCGACGGTCACCACCATGGCCATCGCCACCAGCGCGCCCGCGACGGCCGCCGTCTCGGCCATCGCCGCGAAACCCGGCGGGATCGGTACGGGCAGGGTCAGCAGCACCGCCGTCGCGACCCCGAACAGCACCACCTGACCGGCGGTCCGTTCCAACACGACGGCCCGCACGCCGCGTCCGACGTCGCGCACTTCACGGCCGTGCCGGACCGCCCGGTGCACGTCGCCGAGCACCCCACCCGGCAGCGCCGCGTTGAGAAACAACGCCCGGTAGTAGTCGGCGACCGCCGTCCCCAACGGCAGCGCGATGCCCAGCCCACGGGCGACCAGACACCACCGGGCCGCGCTGCAGACGGTGGTCAGTAGGCCGATCCCCAGCGCGACGAGCAGCGTCCCCGCGTCGATCACCCGCAGACCGTCGAGAAACGCGCCGGTGCCGAGCCGCCAGGCCAACAGGACCAGGATCGCCACCCCGGCGAGCAGCCGCCCCCACTGCCATATCCGGGCCCTCACCGCGTCCCACGGCCAGCCGCTGTGGTGGACGGTGGGCATTGCGCCCTGTACATGTCGAACCCCCTCGATGAGTGTCGCGAAGTGATACGTGCGGGTCAGCCGGCTGGTTCAACCCGGCAGCACCAGCAGGTCACGGTGGTCGACGGTGACCCGCAGCTCACCGGCGTTCGCCGCGGCCAGGCGGCGTTCCCGGTAGCGTCCCGGCCGGTCGGCGAGTTCCGGACGCTGCTCGTACGCCGCGTCGATCCAGCCGGCCAGCCACCCGGTGGTGAGTTCCGCCTGGTCCGGACCGAGCTGCCACGGGCTGGGCCGGACCAGCACCGTCGCGCCGCGCCGGGTGAACGCCTCGGTGGCGACCGCGACCGCGTCGGGTCCCAGCAGCCGTCGCCCGGCCGCGTGTCGCCGCTGATGGTCGTTGAACGCCTCGACCATCTCCTGGTCGAGTGGGTCGGCCGGGCTGAACTCGACCTGCCCGACCACGGTCAGGGTCAGCAGCGCCGGGCAGCCCACCGCCAGGCAGGTCGTCGCGAGGGCGTCGACCTCCTCGCGGGTCAGCAGATCCAGCAGCGCGGAAGCGGTGATGAGGCCGGCTCCGGCCAGGTCGGCCGGGGTCAACGCGGTGACGTCCCCGCGCCGGGTGGTGGCGGTGACCGGCGCGCCGTCACCGGCGGCCGGTGCCATTCTGGCCTGGGCGTGCTCCAACAGCCGCAGGTCGCGGTCGTGCAGCATCCAGTGCTGCGCCCCGGGCAGCTGCGGTGCGAGCCATCGGCCCATCGAGCCGGTGCCGCAGCCCAGATCGTGTATCTCGGTGCGTTCGGCGGTGGCGAACAGCCGGCGTAGCTCGGCCACCAGCCCACTCGCCCGGGCCTGCGCGTCGGCCGGCTCCCGTAGGCCCAGCCAGGCCGGGCTGTACCCGGCCGACTCGATCGTCTCCACGATGACCTCCCTGGTCGAAGCGGTGTTACCTGACTGGTCGAAACGGCGTGTCCTGACTGGTCTGAAGCGGCGTTGCCGGCCTGCTCGGGGCAGCGGCGCGACCTGACCGGTCGACGCTGCCTGAGTTACCTGGTCGGTCCCACGGCCGGTCGCCGGGCTCCGGGCGCGGTCAGCGGAGTCGGGCCAGCACCTCGGCGATCCTGCCGGCGGTGCTCGCCCAACCGGACAGCCCGGCCCGGCGGTCGACGGCGGCGGACCGCAACCGGGTCCGCTGCCCGGTGTCGGTGAGCCAGCCCCGCAGCGCCGCGCCGAGGGCCGGCGGGTCGCCCGGCGGCACCAGGATTCCCGGCCGGGTGCCGTCGGCGGCCCGGCCGAGCGCCTCCGGTACGCCGCCCACCTCGGTCGCCAGCACCGGCAGCCCGTGCGCGAGTGCCTCGGTTATCACCATGCCGTACGTTTCGGCGTGCGACGGGAGGATCAGCAGATCGGCGTCGGCGTACGACCGGGCCAGCTCCGCCCCGCCCCGGGGCCCGACTAGCCGGACCCGCCCGTGCAGGCGATGGTCGGTCAGCAGCGACCGTACCCGGGCCACCTGTCCGCCGGACCGGTCGAGCGCGCCGACGCAGACACATTCCCAGGCCAGGTCGGCGACCGTGGCGAGAGCCTCCACCAGTACGTCGTGCGCCTTACGGGGGGTTACTGCGGCCACGCACAGCAACCGACCGCCATCGGCCGTGCCGGCGGCCAGCGGAGCGGGTGCGACTCCCGGCCGCGCGACCAGGGTCCGCCGCTCGTCGAGTCCGTGATGCTCCACCAGCCGCCGGGCGGTCCAGCCGCTGGTGGCGATCACCGCGTCGGCGGCCCGCAGGGTCGCGCGTTCGGCCGCGTCGCGGGCGGCGGCGACGGCCGGGGTCAGTCCGGTCTCGTCGGCCAGCGGCAGGTGGACCAGGATCCCCAGCCGCAGCCGGCCGGCGTGCGGCGTGACCACCTCGGGGACTCCGCAGGCGACGAGGCCGTCGAGCAGCACGACCGTGGCGTCCGGCAGGTCGGCCAGCGCGGCGGCGAGGGCCTGGCGGTCGGCCGGCCCGGGTCGCGGCCAGCCGCCGGGCAGCACGATCTCGCGTACCGGCCAGCCGGCGGCGCGCAGCTCGTGACAGAGCTGCCGGTCGTAGACGTTGCCGCCGCTCGGGGCGGTCGGGTCGTCGACGTCGCCGGGCAGGACCACACAGACCATCGACTACACGGTCCGTTCGTAGCTGGCCCAGGCGACGTGCGACTCGTGCAGGGTGACGCTGATCCCGGCGAGCCCTCGCGCCCCGTCGCCCAGGTCACCGGCGTGCACCCGGTCGGCCAGCCGGTCGGCGATCACCCTGGCCAGGGCCTCGGTCGAGGTGTTCACCCCGGCGAACGCCGGCTCGTCGTCGAGGTTGCGGTAGTTCAGATCCGCCAGTACGGCTTTGAGCTGCTCGCCGGCGAGGCCGATGTCGACGACGATGTTGTCGGCGTCGAGTTCGGTGCGGCGGAAGGTCGCGTCGACCACGAACGTCGCTCCGTGCAGCCGCTGCGCGGGGCCGAACACGTCCCCGGTGAAGCTGTGGGCGACCATGATGTGATCGCGGACGGTGACGCTGAACATGTTCATCCTCCGGCGGCGGGATAACGGACCAGGTGGCACAGGGCGGGCAGTTCGCCGCTGGCGAGTCGGGGCAGCACGTCGGGCAGTTCGGCGAAGTCGCATTCGCCGGTCAGCAGGGCGTCGTATCTCGGATCGGCGAGCAGGTCCAGGGCGACGGCCAGGCGCTCGGCGTACCCGCGCCGGCCCCGCCGCGCCGGTGACACCCGGCCCACCTGGCTGCTGCGGACGGTCAGCCGGCGGGAGTGGAAGTGCTCGCCGAGCGGTACGGTGACCGGACGGTCGCCGTACCAGCTGAGGTCGACCACGGTGCCCTCGACGGCGAGCAACTCCAGCGACCGGGTCAGACCGGCGGAGCTGGCACTGGCGTGGAACACCAGGTCGCACTCGCCGGCGGCGTGGTCCGGGCCGGCGAAGTCGACGCCGAGCGCCGCCGCGACGGTCGCCCGCGCGGGGTCGACGTCGACCAACTGCACCCGTACGCCGGGCAGGCCGGCGGCCAGCGCGGCGACCGCGCAGCCGACCATGCCGGCACCGACGACGGCGATCCGGTCGCCGACCAGGGGAGCGGCGTCCCAGAGGGCGTTGACCGCGGTCTCCACCGTGCCGGCCAGGACGGCTCGGGCCGGCGGTACGGCGTCCGGGACGACGGTGACCGCGTCGACCGGCACCACGTAGCGGGTGTGGTGCGGATAGAGGCAGAAGACGGTCCGCCCGACCAGCTCGGCCGGTCCCTGCTCGACCTCGCCGACGTTGAGGTAGCCGTACGTGACGGGAGCGGGGAAGTCGCCCTGCTGGAACGGAGCGCGCATGGCCGCGTACTGGCTGGCCGGGACCTCGCCCCGGAAGACCAGCGTCTCGGTGCCCCGGCTGACGCCGGTGAACAGGGTGCGGACCGACACCTCGTCGGGGCCGGGAGGACCGACATCGACCGGGCGGATCTCGCCGTGGCCGGGAGCCCGGAGCCAGAACGCGTGCCCGGACGCGGTGGGCGACGTGTGGTCGGACGCGGTGGGCGACGTGTGGTCGGGCGCGGTCATCGGCGGCCCTGCGGTGTCATCGGCGCGTCCTTCCTCGTCCGGCGGGCTCCGGAAGCCCCGGTAACCATACGTGGCCTGCTGGTCGGACCCGTCGCCGACGCGCGACCGGCCCGGCCCGGCCACTCGGTGGACGATGCGTCAGCCGTGGACCGGCCACCTTGACAACCGGGTCCACAGGGGTCGATGGTGAAACCTTGAGACTTATGTCCATCTATGTTTCGGGGGAATGAAGATGAGACGTCGACGTGCTGTCGCGGCCAGGGCCGTGGCCACGGCGGTAGCCCTGGCGACGGTGGCCGCCGTGACGGCGGCCGTCGCCCTGGCGCCGACACACCGACCGGCGTACGCGGCGCCGGCCTGTACCGTCGACTACCAGCTGACCCGGGAGTGGTCCAACGGATTCCTCGCCGACCTGACCCTGACCAACCTCGGCGCGCCGCTGTCCGACTGGGCGCTGGAGTTCCGGATGCCCGCCGGACAGCAGATGAACTACGGCCTGTCGGTGTTGCCGGCCGGCGTGCGGATGAACATCGTCTTCGGGCCGGTGATCCTCTCCGCCACCGAGACCGCGCCAGAGCTGCCCACCGGCGGTACGGTGCACGTCGTCCTCGGCGGCCACTACCAGGGCGACCGCAACGCCCAACCCACCGAGTTCCTGTTCAACGGACTGCGCTGCAACGCCGAGGATCCGACCGCCAGCCCGACGCCGCCCGTCGTGTCGCCGTCACCGTCGCCGGGGGATCCGCTCCGGCCGACCGTCGCCGTGACCTCGCCGCAGCCGAACGAGGTTTTCTCGGTGGTGACACCCGTTCTGATCGCCGCGCGGGCGACCGCCGCACCGGGTCGGCGGATCGCCCGGGTGGAGTTCCGCGCCGGCGGGACCCTGCTGCACACCGACACCACCGCGCCGTACGAGTTCAGCTGGAACGACGCCACGCCGACCGACGTGCTGCGGATCGCGGCGACGGCATACGACGACGCCGGGGGGTGGGACAGAGCCGAGGTACGCGGGATCCGGGTGATCCCCGCGACGCCGCCCGGGACAGCGCCGGCGTTGACCGTGTCCGGCAACCAGATCGTCGCCCTCGACGATCCGACCCGGCCGTACCGGCTGCGGGGGGTGGTGCGCGCCGGTGCCGAGGCGCTATGCGTCGCCGGCACCGGGATCTGGGACGGCCCGGTCGACGACGCCTCCGTCGCGGCGATGACGAGGTGGCGGGTCGACGCCGTACGGATCCTGGTCGACGACCGGTGTTGGCTGGACGGGGCGATGGAGCCGTCGCCGTACCGTGGCGCGGCCTACCGCGCGGAGATCACCGGGTACGCGCACCGGCTCGCCGACCACGGCATCACGCCGATCATCGCGCCGCGCGGGCCGCAGACCGGAGACCCGCGGAGCTTCTGGGCAGACGTCGCCCGCGAACTCGGTAGCGACAACAGGGTCCTGTTCGACCTGTACGGCGAGCACTTTCCGGCGGTCGGCGACATCGACCCGGCGGTGGCCTGGAGCTGCTGGCGGGACGGTTCCGGGTGCCGGGAGCTGGGGTGGCCGGAGTACGGGACCCAGGAGCTGATCCGCCGCATCCGGACCTACGGCGGCTTCAACGTGCTCCTGGCCGGCGGTCTGGACGGGGCGAACGACCTCAGCGGCTGGTCGACGTACCGGCCCGCCGACCCCGACGGACGCAAGATCGCCGCCGCCTGGCGGGTCGACAACCGGTCGAGCTGCGCCACCCCGGCGTGTTGGGCCGCCCAGGTCGGCCCGGTGGCGGCCGAGGTCCCGTTGGTCGCCACCGAGGTCAGCGAGGACACCGGCGGCCACCGCTTCACCGACCGGGTGATCGACTGGTTGGACACGCGCCGGCTGGGCTATCTCGGGTCGGTGTGGCACACCGACGGGTACGCCGACGTCCCGCCGCTGATCCGGGACTACCAGGGGCGACCTACCCGCTACGGGGCAGGATTGAAGGCTCAGCTGCGCCAGTGAGCACCCGACGTGCGTGGTGCCGACGCCGGTACGGCGTCGGCACCACGCGACGTCGATGTCGACGCCGGTGTCGTTGTCGCTCATACGACAGTCACTGGCGGAAGATCAGCTCCAACAGATGCCGGGCCCGCGCTCGACGGTCTTCGTCCCCCGACCAGAGGTAGACGGCGCCGAGAGTCATGAGGGTTATTCAGGCTAACGTCGAGCATAAGCTTGACCTGCGGCGATGTACACGCCTGAATAACCCTCCATGAGAATTCCACCCGGAACCACAGTGGTAATCGCGACTTCGAGCATCGGGATCGCCCTTTCCGGATCGGCGGTGGTTCGACACCTACCAGCCTGCGAGTCGAACGGAGGGCCTTTCCGGGGCGTTACGCCTTATCACAAGATCTGACGGAAGCGTACGGCTGCTTACCAAAGTTGACACCCGCTTACGCGGCTCAGCGTGATGGTCCACTCCTTTACAGTGGTGCACCCGCGCGGCATGCTGGAGCGACCATGAACGATGAACCTCGCGTCAGTGGGGCGACGGTCGAGGAGTTGCTCACCGAGCTTCGGCGGCGGATCCAGCGGCTGTACCGGCAGGCCGGCGAACCGAGCACCCGAGTGCTTGCCACCCGACTGGGACGGGCGGTCAGCCACACCACCGTCAATGCCGTGTTGCGGTGTGTCCGTAACCCCCGGTGGGGGCAGCTGGAGCTGGTCGTCGAGACACTCGGCGGCGACCCGGAGGACTTCCGGCCCCTGTGGATCGCGATCCGAGACGCCGAGGACCAGGTCCCGTCGACGGCGTCGGCCGCGCGGACGCATTCCGCCCCACCCGCTGGCGAGATCGAAGTGATCAAGGACTTCGCCACGCTCCGCTACGACGACGGGTTCTACACGCTCAACCAACAGCGTCTGATCCGCAACATCGGCGCCGGTGACATCTTCGGCTACCTGGTACGGGTCCACGTCAACCGATTCCCTGCCTTTGCCCGACTGTCCGAGCTCTACCATCTGCGGCATCCGCTGCGCTTCGACGATCTGGAGCTCCGCGCCTGGCTCGGGCTGGACCGGCAGACCCCCTTGCGGTCCACCAAGAATGCCGCGACCAACTCGGTGATCGAGCGCTGGCTGCAGTTCGTCGGCATCGACGGCGTGGAGCGTCCCCTCCGCCCCGGCCGACAGGTGTGGATCGAATACGAGTACCGGGTCAGTCAGGACAACTGGGGCGACTGGTTTCAACGGGCCGTCAAACATCGCACCCAGCGACTACGGGTGACGCTCGACTTTCCCGAGCACCTGCTCGCACCGGACGGCGTCCAGGTGCGGTACTTCTCGCCCGCCCAGCGCCCGGGTGAGTACGTCGCCGCCCCGGTGCGGATCGACTCCACCCACCTGGCCGGCAGGTCACGCCACACCTGGGAGGTGACCGCACCCGCGTCGCAGGCCCGATACCGTACCCAATGGACCTTCGACAGCTGGCCGACCACCCGGCTGTCGGCCGCCGGCGTGCTCCAGCACGACGACGGCAGCGACGCCCTGACCACCCCGGCCACGCCGGTGGACTTCAGGCAACCGGACGCCCCGGCGCGCGCCCGACGGATCGCCGACCAGCTCGGCCGGGTCGCCGACCGGGTGGCTCGCCTGCATCACTTCACCGACACCATGGGTCTCGCCGCACCACAGATCGGCGTCGACGCCCAGGTGGTGCTGATCCGGCCTGGCGACGCCGAGACGTTCTTCCTGGTCAATCCGCGGATCGTGGGCAGTGCGGGGGAGACCCGCGACTTCGAGGGCTGCCTCAGCTACTTCGACGTCCGTGGCGAACTCACCCGGCCGGCGACGATCGACGTCGTCTACCAGGGGCTGGACGGCGCGCCGCGCCGACAGACCTACACCGGGCGCCGGGCTCGCGACGTCGCCCACGAGATCGATCACCTGGCCGGCCGGCTGTACGTGGATCACATGCGGCTGGGGGACCGGATCCGGCTCGCCCCGCTGTTGCGTACGCCCGGACCGGTCGGTTGACACGTCCACGACGGTCGCGACGCCGGCGGCGGACGCGGTGACATGATGGGTCCCGAGGAGATTCCGGGTCCCGACGGCCGGCCGGGCGACACGAGGAGATGGGCATGATCGAGCGACTGTTCCCGGACACAGTGGTCGCCCGGGAGGCGTTCGACGACAGCGTCCCGGTCACGCTGTTCCCCGAGGAGCAGGCGCTGGTCGACAAGGCGGTGGACAAACGCCGACGCGAGTTCGGCACCGCCCGCCGCTGCGCCCACGAAGCCCTGGCCGAACTGGGTTTCCCCGCCACGGCGGTGCCCTCCGGTCCGCGCCGCGAACCACGCTGGCCGCACGGTGTCGTCGGCAGCATCACCCACTGCGCCGGCTACCGGGCCGCCGTGGTGGCCCGGTCGACCGACCTGGCCACAGTGGGCATCGACGCCGAACCGCACGAACCGCTGCCCAGCGGAGTGCTGAACAGCATCGCCCTGCCCGACGAGACCGGCTGGATCGAGGCGCACCTGGCCAGCCATCCTCAGGTCCGCTGGGACCGGCTGCTGTTCTGCGCCAAGGAAGCGGTCTACAAAGCCTGGTACCCGTTGGCGCAACGCTGGCTGGGCTTCGAGGAGGCGTACGTCGAAATGGATCCGCAGACCGGTGGCTTCACCGCGAAGCTGCTGGTCGACGGTCCGGTCCTGCCCGGCGACCGACCGTTGACCGGATTCTCCGGCCGCTGGCTCGCCAGCGACGGCCTGCTCATCGCGGCGATCAGCGTCGCGGCCGACCCCGACGCCTGACCGACACCCCGCCCCACAACGCGAAACCGGTGATCGTGATGCGCGGCCCACCCGGGCTACCGAGACCGCTGGCCCGCTGATCGAAGCCGCCCATCAGGCCGACGCCGGTGATCGACACGTCGGCGTCGTCGGGCACCACGATCTCGATCCCGCCCATCACCGCCAGCGCCCGGACGCGGATGACGTTGCCGTCGAGCTGCGCCTCCCGCAGGTCGATCTTGCCGCCGCCCCAGAACGCGACCGCCTGGAACGAACGCGGGGCGACCCAGCGGCCCCGACGGTCGAATCCACTCAGCACCCCGAAGCCCCACCGCGGCGGACGGGGCCGATCCAGATCGTGACCGGTACGGCGGGCCACGGCATCGCCCACCGCCCGGGGAATGTCGCGGGTCAGCGGCTCCAACTCGGCGTAGGTCCGGGCCGCGTACACCCGTCCCAACCGGTCGTCGAGCTCCGGCAACTCGATGCGGCCCTCGGCGGCGGCGGCTCGGAGCACCTCCGCCACCTGCTCCCGGTCGGCGTCGGAAGCCCGCAGCTCACCCGGAGGCAGCCGGTCAGGAACATCGCTCACGCTCGACAGCGTACCGATCGCCAGCACCCGTACGATGGCCCGGATCGTGCGGCGCCGGGGCCGGCGCGCCCGCCCGACCGTCAGCTCGACGGCGGCGCCTCGGCGAGGAACCCGGCCAGCGTCTCGGTGTGGGTGGAGAACGCCAACCGCACCGGCTCGGTGACCACCAACCACTCGGTGGCCTCGTCGGTGGCGACCGACGCGGGCAGCCCCGCCATCGGCCGGACCGGCAGCAGCCCGAAGATCAGCACCGTACCGCCGCTCGGCGCACTGCGTACGTCGTAGAGCCGGACCTCGTCGGCCACCCCGGTCAGCCCGGTCTCCTCCCACAGCTCGCGGACCACCCCGGCGCGCCAGTCCTCGCCGAACTCGATGAATCCGCCCGGTAGCGCCAACTCGCCGCGCGCCGGTTCGATGTCCCGGCGCTGCACCACCACACCGATCCCCTGTGGCGTCGACACCGGCACGACCGCCACGGCGACCGGGGTCGGATTGCGCCAGACCGACTGGCCGCAGCGGTCACACACCCGGGGCCAGCCGGCGTCGGCAGGGTAGGCGGCACCACAGTACGAGCAGTACGAGAAGGCGAGGGCGGCCACGTCGCACGACGATACGCCGCCGCCCGGCCACCCGCCGCCTCGGGACGGTCGGCTACATTGCGGTGTCTCGGCACGGTCGGATGTGGCACGGTCGGATGTGGAGCGGCGATGGCTCAGGATGTGGCGCGACGGCGACCGGACGTCCCCGCCGCCGAACCCGACACCACCACCACCGGCACCACCACCACGCGCCGGCTGCTGCTCGCCGTACGGCCGCTGCTGTTCGCCGTCGCCTCCGGCTGCGTCGTGCTCGGCCTCTACGCGGCCGCGATCCTCGGCTCGGCCCACGCCCGTTCGCCCCGCACCGAGTACGGGCTGCACGTCGCCGCCCTGGTGGTGGCCGTCGTCGCGGTGGCCGCCGTGTGGTGGGCCCGCCGTCGTGGACAGACCTGGGACGCCGACCTGCTGCCGGCGCTGTTCGGCGGCCTGGCCGCCTTCACCATGCTGATGGCCCTGCACGCCACCCCGTTCGATCTGCGGGGCATCGGTGGTGACCAGTCGTTTCGCACCGCCGCGGTGACCCGGTTCGCCGACGGCTGGACCGGCGACGACTACACCTACCGCGATCATCCGTTCTACTACGCGCCCGGGTTCTTCTTCCTCCTCGGCCGGGCGGCGGATCTGTTCGCCGTACCGCCGTGGATGATGCTCAAAGTCGGCGCGATCCTCGTCGCCTTCGCCACCCCGCTGGTCAGTTACCTGTTCTGGCGCCGGTTGGTGACCCCACGCGTCGCCGCGCTGATCTCGGCGGTGCCGCTGATCCTGCCGGACCTCACCGAACCGTACGGCTGGCTCGTGCAGGTGGCGATGGTGCCGTGGTGGCTCGACGCGATCCACGACGTCCGCCGCCGAGGGGTCCGGCCACACCATCCGCTGGTCGCCGGCCTGATCGGCGGGCTGATCTTCGTCGTCTACTACTACTATTTCTTTGTCTTCCCGATCGTCTTCGTGATCTGGCACGCCCTCGCCTGGTGGCGCGGCGAGTTCAGCTGGCGGGCGGTCCGTCGCGGGTTGGCCGTCCTGGCGGTCGCCGCCGCCGTCGCGGCCGCGTTCTGGGCGCGACTCGCCTGGGACTTCCTCACCGCCGAGCAGTTCCACTCGCTGAACAACCGCTGGATGACCTGGCACTCCGGTGACCTGGCCCTGCCCATGTTGGCGCCGACCATCGTCGGCGCGCTCTGCCTGACCGGCCTGGTCTATCTGGTGTGGACGGCCAGGGAGCCGCTGTCCCGGGCGTTGCTGATCGTGACCGCCTCGCTGTACGTCTGGCACGCCGTCGGCTATCTGCTGGCGGTGGTCGACCGGCCGGTGATGGCGTTCCGGATGAAGACGCTGGTCCCGCTGGTGCTGGTCTCGGCGGCGGCGTTCGCCCTGGTACGGCTGGTGGGCTACGCCGTGCGCCGGCTGCCGGCGGACCGGGTCTGGCGGGTCGCCGCCGTCGGTGCGCTGGGATTGGCGATCTTCGCCACCGACCACTTCGTCACCGCCGTGGTCGACGATCCGCTGACCCGGGCCGCGCACAACCAGACGCTGCCCGACGGGACCCTGCCGCCGTTTCACGACCCGGACGCCGAACCGGTCACCCCGTCGACGGACGCCATCCGGGACGCCATCGAAGCGACGTACGCCGGCGACGGCAATGCCACCGTCTGGTCGGACCGACCCGACCTGTACGCCTTCTACCCCTACTACGGGTTCGTCCAGTGGAACGCCAACTACTCCCATCCGACCGCTCGCTACCACGACCGGCTCGACTTCCTCGAAGACAGCGCCGCCGTGGCCACCCCGGCGAAGTTCGCCCGCCGGATCGCGGACAACCCGTACGACCGGATCGACGCGATCGTGCTGCGGGTCGACGGTGACCAGCTGCGCTACGTCACCTACGACGACGCCTTCCCGTGGGGTACCGACCGCCGGGAACTGCTCGTGCCGACGCGGCTGATCGACGAGGAACACTTCGTGCTCACCCGGCTCGACGACTACCTGGTCGCGGTACGCCGTACGGCGTGATCGCGCCGCGGCGTTTTGCCGGGCCGTCCGGCGTGATCCGGTCGCGGTCGACCCGCCGGTCCCGGCTGCGGCCCGGTCCCGGCGGCGGTCTGCTCACCGCGCGGTGGCGGTGGCGAGGTCGACGGTAGGGAAACACCTGATTCCGGGACGTCCGGCCGGTCGTAGCGTCTGAGCCGATGGCGGGCCAGCCACGCGCCCCCTCGACCTGGAGAACCCGATGCGACGTCTGATGACACCGGTCCTGGTGCTTGCCCTGCTGACGACCGCTGGCGGATGTGCGGCCGAAGCGGACGGCACCGCCCCTGACCTCGGCGGCACTGTCGCCGACGCCGAGGACGGGTCGACCGACGGTGGCGAGTCGACCGACGGTGTCGTCGGTACCACGGTGCCGCCGTGCTCCTTCACCGTCGAGCAGGTCACCGACCTGGTCGGGCAGCCGATGGTCGACGACGGCAACTGCCTGTTCGGCGACGGGAACGGGGTCGCGGCGCTGACCATCACGATGGCGTCCGGCGGTGCCGGTGCCGCGACCTACGACTACCAGCTCGAACAGGCCGAGGCCCAGTACGACCAGGTGATCGAGGTCGAGGGGGGATACCTGGCGGTCAAGGACATCCGGGCCGAGGCGGTCGTGGTCAGCGACGCCGGCAGCTACACACTCACCATGTCCAGTTTCGACCGGTTCGGCGGTACGGCCTACGAACCGGTGCTGCGCGGCCTGCTGGACGCGTTGCCGCGCTGACCGTGCTGCCCGCTGACCGTACTGCTCGGTGCTGGTGGTGCCGCCGAGACGGTAACCTGCGGCGATGCGGCATCACCTGGAGCCGGACAGCGGGACTCTGCACGGCTACTTCTCACCCGACTATCCACCGGTGCTCACCATCGACCCCGGTGACACGGTCACCTTCCGGACCCTGGACTGCTGGTGGTCGGCTGGTCCCTACCAGGGTGGACGGCACGACGATCGGGCCCGGGTCGCCCAGCACCGGCCGGGATTCGGTCACGCGCTGACCGGTCCGATAGCGATCCGGGGTGCCCGGCCCGGGACGACCCTGTCGGTACGGATCGACGAGGTGGTGCCGGCCAGCTGGGGGACCACCCTCGCCGGCAGCGCGTTGACCCCGCACAGCGAGCGGTACGGCATCGCCGGCACCGAGACGGTGCACACCTGGCAGCTCGACCCGGCCACGATGACCGGCCGCAACCAGCTCGGGCACTCCGTCGCGCTGCGGCCGTTCCTCGGGGTGCTCGGCATGCCGCCGGCGCAGCCGGGGGAGCACTCGACGATTCCGCCGCGCCGCTGCGGCGGCAACCTGGACTGCAAGGATCTCGTCGCCGGTAGCACCCTGCTGCTGCCGGTGACGGTCGACGGGGCGCTGTTCTCCGTCGGCGACGGGCACGCCGCCCAAGGCGACGGCGAGATCTGCGGTACGGCGATCGAATGCCCGATGGACCGGGTCCAACTCACCTTCGACCTGATCGAGGACCGGCCGTTGACCGGCCCGGTCGCCCGGGTGGACGGCGCCTGGCTGACCCTCGGCCTCGGCGACACGCTCGACGCCGCCACCGCCGACGCGCTCGACGCGATGATCACGCTGATGACCCGCCGGTACGATCTGTCCAGAGGGGACGCGGTAGTGCTGGCCAGTGTGGTGGTGGACGTGCGGGTCACCCAGATCGTCAACACCGTGGTCGGGGTGCACGCCCGGCTGGCCGACGACGCCCTCCGGTGATGGCGCGGCGGGTGGCCGCCGGGTGGCGCGGCGGTGGCAGACTGTGCGGTAGCGACCACGCGGGGGAGGTACGTGCTGGTGTTCGGTGCGGCGTGCCCGGTCCGGGCTACCGAGCGGGACTGGATCGACGAATCGCTGTCCTGGTTGGTCCGAGAGTTCGGTGAGCCGGCGCTGCGCGGCCCGGTGGTGCTGCCGACGGACGACTTCTTCCCGGGCGAATACCACGGCAGCGAGGCGGACGTGGCGGCGGTGCTGGACCGGGTCGCCCGGCACATGTCCGTCGACCCGGACCGGATCGAGTTCGTCTACGAGCGGGTCGACGAGGCCGAGGCCGCGCTGCTGGCGGGGCTGCCCGCGTACGCGTCGCGCAGTTCGGGCGCTGCCGGTCACTACGTGCGCCGGGCCGGTCGCGGTGTGATCACCATCGACGGGGCGCAGGCCAGCCAGCCGATGGCCCTGGTCGCCACCATCGCCCACGAGCTCGCGCACGAACGCCTGCTCGGCGAAGGTCGGCATCGGGCCGACGCCGCCGACCACGAGCCGCTGACCGACCTCGCCACCGTCTTCTTCGGACTCGGCATCTTCACCGCCAACGCCGCGTTCGAGTTCCGCAACCGGTCCGGCGGGTGGCAGTCGAGTCGGCTCGGCTACCTGACCGAGCCGATGTACGGCTACGCGCTCGGCCGGTACGCCTGGCTGCGCGACGACCTGTCGCCGTCCTGGGCCAGGTATCTGGACACCAACCCGCGCAGTTACCTGCGGCGGTCGCTGCGCTACCTGGCCCGCCGCCGGTAGCCCACGCTTGCTCCGGAGTCGGCCGATCGCCGTACCGCCCCGGTGTGTCCGGCATCGGTCAACGCCGTACCGGTGTGTCGGCCGTTCGCAGCCGACGGAGCACCAGCAGACCGCCGACGCCGGGTAGCAGGCCGAGCAGCCGGGTCGATCTCGGCGCGGCCGGTTGCTGCGCGGCGGCGACGATCACCAACAGGTACGCCGCCCCGTGGGTCGGGCCCAGCAGCGACGACACCGCCGGCCAGTGCACGGTCGCCAGGTTGACCAGCATCACGATCAGGGTGGCGAGTTCGACCCCGGCGGCGATCCGCAGCAGCCGCAGGCGTGCCGGCACGGCTCACACCCCCGTGGTCGAGCCGGGCCGGACGATCATCAGCACCGTGACGGTCGCCCAGAGCAGGTTGAACACCCCGGTGTACGCCGCCAGCCGCCCCGGCGCTGCGGTCGGCGTGCTCGCGGTCGTGGTCGCCGTGGCCACGGCCGTCGGATCCGGTGCGGTGCCGGTGTCGTCGATCCCGGCCAGCAGCGCCGCCTGACGGGGCAGGACCCGCAGCACCAGCAGCGCGGCGGCGATCGCCGTGAGCGTGATCGACACCAGCAGCCAGGCGTCGGTGAGCACCCCGAGGCTGGTGGCGGTGGCCAGGCCGAAGACCGGCACGACGATCCCGACGGCGGCGTACACCCGGCAGATCCGGTGCAGCGTACGCAGCGTCGTGCGGGCGGCGGCATCGTGCGGGTCGGCGATCGCCCGCCGCGCGGCGGCCGGGAACATACTGGCCGCGACGGTGACCGGGCCGATTGCCACGATCGCCGCGAGCACATGGACGGAGAGCAGGAATTTCGTCACGACGCGACGGTATGGGCACCTTCGTGACCCGACGAGTGGCCAGCAGGACACAGGTCAACGGATTCTCGCCAGCACTGGCGTACCGTCGATCGCGTGCACCGGATCGCGATCCTCGCCCTCGACGGGGTGATCCCGTTCGACCTGTCCACCCCGATCGAGGTGTTCAGCCGGCTGCGGTTGCCCGACGGCCGGGCCGCGTACCAGGTGGTGGTCTGCGCGGCCACCGCCGAGGTGGACGCCGGCGCGTTCACCCTGCGACCCGCCGCCGACCTGTCCGCGCTGGCCGCCGCCGACACGGTGATCGTTCCCGGCTGCGCCGACCCGGCCGCCCCGGTCCCGGAGCCGGTGCTGGCCGCGCTGCGGGCCGCCGCCGATGCCGGCATCCGGATCGCCTCGATCTGCTCGGGTGCGTTCGTCCTGGCCGCCGCCGGTCTGCTCGACGGCCGACCGGCCACCACCCACTGGCTGGCCGCCGCCGACCTGGCCGCCCGCTATCCGGCCGTACGGGTCGACCCGGACGTGCTCTACGTCGACGACGGGCAGATTCTCACCTCCGCCGGGGCCGCCGCCGGCCTCGATCTTTGTCGGCATCTGGTCCGCCGCGACCACGGCTCGGCGGCGGCGGCCGACGCGGCCCGGCTGTCGGTGATGCCGCTGGAACGCAGCGGCGGGCAGGCGCAGTTCATCCCCGCCCAGGTGCCGCCGGGGCCGCCCGAGCCGGCGATCGAGCCGCTGTTGTGTTGGCTGCGTGAGCAGGCGGCCGAGCCGTTGACGCTGGCCCGGATCGCCGACCGGGCCGGCATGAGCCCACGGACGCTGCACCGGCGCTTCCGCGAGCACACCGGCGTCCCGCCGCTGCGCTGGCTGCAAGAGGCCCGGATCCGGCAGGCCCAGCATTTGCTGGAAGCCACCGACGACGGGGTGGAGCGGATCAGCCGCCGGGTCGGCTTCGGCTCGCCGACGGCGTTCCGGGACAGCTTCAAACGGGTCGTCGGCGCCAGCCCGTACGCCTACCGGGCCGCGTTCCGCCAGCCGGTCCGCGAGAGCCGGCCGGGTAGCGAGCGGAATCAGCCCGGCGGTAGCAGCGACGGGCGGCGGCGGGCGGCCAGGTCCTCGACCCAGCCCAGCGCCAGCACCACCGCGACCAGCAGCACGGTGCCGACGCCGAGAATTGTCGACTTGCCGGCGTAGAGGCCGGCCAGGTTGAGCAGCGCGGCGGCGGCCCACAGCACCGGCAGGTGCCAGACGTAGATGGTCACCGCGCGGGCGTTGATCCTGCGGATCAGTCGGGCCAGCCACGGCACCTGCGCCAGCCAGTCCAGCCGGGGCCGGGCCCGCATCAGCAGCAGCACCACCGCCCAGCCCCACACCAGCGCGCCGAGCTGGTCGTCCTCGCCCCGGTCGGACAGCCACATCATCGCGCCGAGCGCCAGCGCGCCGACGCCGAGCACGTACCACCTCAGCGGCACCCGGTCCAGCAGCCCGGTGTGTCGGGCGTAGCCGATCAGCCAGCAGCTGCCGTACGCGGCGGTGGACCAGATCACGTCGGTGACCGGGTTGACCGGCAGCTCGACCAGCGGCGAGGCGAACACGACGGCGAACGTGGCCAGGGTCAGCAGCGCGCCGGCCGGCCAGCGGCGGAACGCCCACCACAGCGGCGGGGAGAGCAGCACCAGCCACAGGTAGGCGCGGATGTACCACAGCCCGAGGGAGAACGGCCCGCCCCATTCGCTCGACGGCGGGTTGCGCAGCGGTGCCACCCACCACGTCACGTCCGGCAGGCTGGGTCGCCAGCCGACCAGGATCATCAGCGGTACGGCGACCACGGCGAGCGCCCACAGCGGCGGCAGCAGCCGGCGCAGCCGGGAGCCGACCACCCGCAGCGGCGCGCCGCGCTCCAGGGACACGGCGGTCAGGTAGCCGGCGAGCGCGAACATGACCGGCATCGCGGGAAACACCGTCGGCAGCCAGGTCAGCCACAACGCGTGCAGCAGGTAGACCCGCAGGATCGCCAACGCCCGCAGCGCGTCGATGTACGGGCTGCGCTCGCGTATCCGGGTTGGCGCGGCGAACTGGGCAGACGTCTCCTGCTCGTTGTCTCGCAGGGGCGGGCTGACACGCATGGAGGCCGAAAATAGCTCGGTTACCTGGGCGTTCCCGCAACGTCCGGTGTCGGGGTGGCAACGAATCAGTTAACGCCGCGCCCGCACCGTCGCCGTCAGCTTCTGCCGGTCGGCCATCGGTCGAACCCGTCCGTCAGGTAGAGGTGTGCACCCGCCGACCCACGCGATCGGTACGCCGATGTGGACGCGTTGTCGAGGAAGAGGAACTGACGTGCGAGTGAGCTGTCGAAGAGTGGCCGCAGCGCTGCTCGTCCTGGGGCTGCTCGGCCCGGTCGCGCTGGTGCCGGGGCCGGCGCCCGGCTGGGCGCGGAGCGACGGCGAGCCGCGTCCGGTCAAGGTCGTCGTATTGGTCGATCAGTCCGGCTCCCTCGGCCCGGAGGGTGTGGCGGCGGAGCGGGAGGCCGCCGCGATCATCACCCAGAGCGAGTTCTCGCCGCGTTCGGAGCTGGCGGTTGTCGGTTTCGCCAGTGACAACGGCCCGGGGCAGTCCCCGGTCGACATCGTCTGCCCGATGACCCAGGTGGACAGCGAGCCGCAGCGGGAGTTCCTCACCACCTGCGTCGAGGACCTGCGTATCCGCAAACCGGACGAGGGCGACGACACCGACTTCGTCAGCGCGCTCCAGCAGGCGCTGAGCCTGCTCGGCGACGACCCCGACGACCCCCGGGCCAAGATCGTCTTTTTGCTCACCGACGGCGTGCTCGACGTGTCCGACAGCGATCGGTACGGCGCGGTGGAGCAGGACCGCAACCGGGTCGCCAGGGCCCAGCTCGACGAGGAACTGGCCCGGGCCAGGGAACAGCGGGTGCAGGTGTGGCCGCTGGGCTTCGGTGACCAGGTCGACGAAGCCAGTCTGCGGGAGTTCGCGGCCGGCGGCAGTCAGCATCGGTGCAGCGACAGCGCTCCGGCGCCGCAGGCCCGGGTGGTGGGCGACGCGGCCGACGTGGTGCCGTCGCTGCTGGAGGCGTTCGCGTCCGCCCGGTGCGCGGCGGTCACCCCCGACCGGCCGCAGTCCCTTCCCGGTGGCGCCAGCCGTGAGTTCACCGTCGACGTACCGGCGATCGCCACCACCGGATCGATGACCGTGGTCAAGCGGGACCCGCGGATCGTCGTGGAATACCGAGACCCCTCCGGGCGACAGGTGCCCACCCGGGGACGCCTCGGCGACAGCACCTTCCAGATCAGCGGGGAACGCGGCGCGGTCGAAGTGCTTCGGATCGACAACCCGCTGCCGGGTCCGTGGCTGATCACGGTCCGCTCGGCCGACGGCGTGCCGACCCAGCAGATCAGCGCCCGGGTGGTGTGGCAGGGCGTGGTGCAGGCGGCGGTGGTGCTCGATCCGCCACAGCCGGTGCCGGGTGAACCGGTCACCGTCTCGGTGGCGATCTCGACCCGGCGGGGGGCGATCGATCCCGCCTCGACATCCGCGTTGTCGGTGGCGGTCCGGCTGGGCGGGGAGGGGTTCGACGAACTGGTCACGCCGTTGCGCGACGACGGCACCGCCGGGGACGCCACCGCCGGCGACGGCCGCTACACCGGGACGGTCCGGGTGCCGGAGTCCGCTGACGGCCGGCTCGCCTTCGTCGGCACGGTGTCCGGCGAGGGGATCGTGACCGACGAACGGCCCGCCAACACCCGGGTGTCGTCGGCCGGCCCTGGCGTACGGACCCAGATCGAGCTGCCTTCGGGTGCCCGGGTCGCACCCGGCGGCCAACTCGCCGGCCGACTCCTGATCGACAACGAGTCCGGCGACGCGGTCGAGCTCCGGTTGTCGCTGTCCGACCTGGACGACGGGACACTGGCGACCCTGCGGCCGGCGACGGTGGACGTGCCGGCCGGCACCGGACGCAGCGATCACCCGTTCGTCGTCGAGGTGGCCGAGTCGAGCCGCCGGGGCCCGGCGCAGTTCGTGCTGCGGGTGGTCGACGTCGCCGACGACGACCTCGTCTACGGCAACGCCCTGGTCACCGTCGACGTCGACGACCCGCCGCCGCCGTGGTGGAAATGGCCGCTGATCGTGCTGGCCGGGTTGCTGGCGGTCGCACTGGTCGGGTGGTCGCTGCTGCGCCGGCGCGCCGCCGTCGCCGCCCGCGACGTACGGGGCCTGGTCGCCGAGCTGTACCGCGACGGCCACCAGGTCAACTACCTGGCGGCACCGGACCGGCGGGCGAGCGAGTTCCGGTTCGTCGTACGGGACGAGCACAGCGGCGCCGGTCGGCTCGACCGCGCCCAGCCCGGCGAACCCGCGTACGTGGTGCGCCGCCGACCCGACGGCTCGTACGCCGTACGGACGCCCGGCGGCGGCGAGCAGGTCATCGGCCGGGCGCAGCGGATCGCGCTCGCCGAACCCGGGCGGGAGGTCGGTCTGCGCGACGAACGAGCAGATCGCCGCACCCGCCGCCCGGCCGGGTCCCCGACGGGCAGGTCCGCCGGGGACCCGCTCGCCGATGACGACCTGATCGCGACCCCGGCGGCCGGCCGGCCGTCCGTCAGTTCTGAACGGGGCGACCCCGGATTCGGCGGGTCCGGCCCCGGCTCCAGCGCTACGGGTTCCGGCGGGCGTACCGACGATCCCTTGACGTGGTGACCACATGCGGCAGACAGGAGTGACGTCGTGAAGATCTTTCAGCCGATGCTCTACGTGGGGCTCGGCGGCACCGGCTGCCTCGTCGGCGCGGAGCTGGAACGCCGACTGCGGGAGGAACTCTGCGGGCCGGACGGGACCGACCTGCAGGAGGTGATGGCCGGCGAGAACTTCCAACCCTTCCAACTGCCGGCCTGCCTGCAGTTCGTCTACGGCGACCTCAGCGACGCCGAACTCGCCCGACTGCCCCGCCAGGTGGTGCCCAGTGACGAACACCTGGGCATCGTCGACCGTACCCAGCAGCGGATCCGGGATCTGGTGCCGAAGCAGGCGACCTATCCGGAAGTGGCGCGCAGCTTGCGAACCAACCTGTACCCGTACGTGCGGGACTGGCTGCCGGACGCGGCGGGAGAGCCCCGGATCGGGCCGTTGCCGCGCGGCGCGGGGCAGCTGCCCACCGTCGGCCGCGCCGCCCTGTTCGAGACGATGCGCCACGGCGTGACCCCGATCCGTGAGCCGTTGCGCGAGGCGATCGGCCGGATCAGCAAGTCGGGTTCGCAGATCAGCCAGCTCAACGGCCGAGTCGACAACACCTGCGACGTGTTCGTCTCCTTCTCGGTCGCGGGCGGCACTGGGTGCGGGATCTTCTACGACTTCCTGCACCTGATCGGGCACACGCTGCAGCAGGCCGGGTTCCGCCCGCAGATCTATCCGCTGGTGCTGATGCCGTCGGCGTTCGAGGACGGCCTCGGCGGCGGCCGCCGCGCCATGCTCAACTCCGGTCGGGCGCTGCTCGACCTGTTCCGGCTGGTCGACGACCAGAACGGGCAGGCGGCCGGCACCCAACTCGACGACTTCGGTACGGTCGGGTCGGTCGGCGTCCGGTATCCCGCGCTCGGCGAGGTGCGGCTGCGCCCGTCCACCGTGCAGACCGCCTTCCTGTTCAGCCGGCCACCGGGTGTCGAACCGTCGGACCTGCACCGGTCCGTCGTGTCGTTGATGCTGTCGCTGGTCGGCACCGACCACGACGAGGCCGGGGAACACGTCGGGGCCGCCGACCGGCTCTACCAGTCGTTCGCCGACGAGTTCATCAACAAGGGCGTCGACCGGGAGATCGCCGCCGCCTCCGGCGTCGGCAACCGTGGCGTCTCCACCGCCCTGGTCGCGTCGATGACGGTGCCGGTGGACGAACTCGCCGACATCATCGCCTCCCGGATCCTCTCCGAGGCGGTCACCGAACTGTCCACCGCGCCACCGGGTCGCGCCGAAGCCAACCGGCCGTTGATCGAACGGTTCTTCGGCATGGCACACCTGGACCCGCTGCGGACCTGCGCGCCGATGGAATTCGCCGAGGTCGCCCCGGAACGGGGACACGAGGCCGTCACCGCCGCCCTGCGGACCCGGGCCCGGACCATGCTCAGCGGCCTCGACGCGCTGGACCAGCAGTTGGCCAGCCAGATGCCGGCGCTGGCGCAACGCTTCGACCCCCGGCGGGCCGCCGAGCAGCTGATCGGCGAGATCGACGTGTTCCGGCTGCACCGCGTGGTCTCCGGTGACCCGTCACTGGCCGACCCCGCCGACCGGCTCGGTTTCATCGGCCTGGTCGAGAGCCGCCGCAGCGAGCCGGCCGCGCCCGACGGGGTGGAGGTCAAGCCACCGCTGCCGGCGATCGAGAAGAGGTTGATGCGCTCGGTCCGGTGGTCCGACCCGGACGTGCAGGACTGCCTGGAACGGCAGGACCGGTGGTACCGGTGGCGCACCCGCCGGGCCTGGCACGCCGCCTGGGCCGAGCAGACCACCCGGTGGGAACGGCCGTTGGCCGCGCTGCGCCGGGACCTGCTGCAGATCACCGGCCAGTTCGCCGGGTACGCCCAACGCAACGACATCGGCAGCTTCAACCAGCGGGCCAAGGACCTGTACCGGCCCCGCACCGGGGTTTCCTACCTGCTTCCGCCGCAGGGCAGCGACCTGGAGCCGTTCTACCAGGCGACCCTGCGCCGGTTCGTCAGCTACTACGTCGCCCAGGGCCGGCTCCGGCCGACCGCGACGCCCGGTGACATCGTCCGGGAGGTCGTCGGCGCGGAAGGCTGGCGCCAGTGCTACGTACAAGGCTGGCAGCGTGGTGCCGACAACGCGGTCGCACTGGTCAGCGACCGGATCAAGCAGGCCGTCAAACGGCTGTTCCGCTATCAGACCCCGGACGAGCAGCCGCTGCTGCCGGCGTTGAGCGACCTGCTCACCGCTGCCGCTGACAAACCCGCCGGCCCGGTCGGCGACGACGACCTCACCCAGTTCCGGCACAAGATCGCCGGTCTGGTGCCCGGTGGGTTCTCGCCGCAGGGTACCGGCCCGCTGAAGGTCCTGATCTCGTACGCGGCCGGGAGCCGGGACAGCGAGATCGAGGCGTACCTGGAGAACCGGCTCAACCTGCCCCGGGAATCTGGAGCCGTCCGCGACTTCCGCTCGGTGGACGCCGAGTCGATCGTCGTCGTGCTGGTCCGCACCTCGATGAGCGTCACCGAGGTCCCGGAACTACGGGGAGTGCTGCGGCAGTGGTCGGACGCCGTACACCACGAGGAACCGCAGGACTACCTGCGCTGGCGGCAGCGTCTCGGCGACGACTCCGGCTACCTGATGACCACCCCCGAGCACCGCACCCGGATCCTGCACCGGCTGCTGTGCGCGCTGTGGAACGGCCAGATCGAGGTGCTCGCCGGTGACGAGGCGAGCCCGGTCCGGATCCGGGTCGGACTCGGCCAGCGGCAGTCGGTCTCCATGACGCTGGACCTGCACCCGTTCGAACGGGCCTCCTCCTGGGGCGGCCTGCTGCGGGCGTACGAGGAATGGACGATCGCCGACGACGACGTCATCCGGCAGGACTTCGCCGAGAAGCTGATGACGACCCGGCCGCACGACCTGGACAGCGCCCCGGCCCGCCCGAGCAAGCTCTACCAGTTGGTCCGGCAGATCGCCGAAGACGAGGTCCAGGTGCTCGACCAGATCGGTCGCCAGATCCCGCGCGGCAACCGAGCCCTGGACCTGCGCCGCGAGTTCTGGGCCCGGACGTTCCCCGGCGCGCTCGACATGCCCTTCGAAGCGGTCTCCAACCCGGTCCGGGACAACCTCCGGGAGCTGGAGGAGGCCCTCGGATGAGCAATTCCAGTCTGCGGGCGGACCTGCCGGTCGTCCGTCGCCACGACCTACGCCCACCGGGTGCCGCGCGCCGCTTCACCCAGGACCGGGTTGCTCAGGAATCGGGACGCACGTTGGTGATCGCGTATCACCCGGACCTGGCCGAAGTCGAGTCGACCCTGTTCGACATCGCCGCGAGTCCCGGGGTCCAGCTGATCTGCGTCGTGATCGGCGTCCCGTCCCACGACGTCGATCGCCCCGCGTTGGCCCTGCCCGCGATGCTCGCCACCGAGGGCATCGCCACCCTGTGGGTCAGTGACCCGGCCGGCGCCGGCTGCGGCTGGTGGATCGAGACCGGTGGGCCGGCACTCGACGCTGCCCAGCTACTCGGCTCGGAGTCGGCCTCGGCACTCGACCTGCTCGACGACTGCCTGCAGGTGCCGGACGTCTTCGACGCGGTACGGGCCCAGGTAGAGCAGATGGCCGATCACGTGGCCAGTCCCGGGCTGCTCGCGATCAGCGGCCGCATCACCGGCGAGCTGCTGCGGACCTCGCTGCGCCTCGCGGTCACGCAGCTGTGCGCTGACACCGGCCGCGACCGGCGCCCCGAGCTGGCGCACTTCGTCGCGTCGGCACCAGCGCTGTCCGGTCCGGCAGACGTCGACCGGATCCTCACCGACGAATCCGAACTGCACCGACATCGCACCGCCGCCGCGTCCGCCGCCGACGCCGCCGCCGACCAGGTCCGCCGGATGGCCTGGCTGCGGCACCTGCTCGGCCCCGACCGACCCAGCCGGACCGTCGTCGAGCGGATCGACCGTGTGCGCGCCGAACGGGCCGAGCTGGTACGGGTGGTGGCCGACCTGCTCACCTCGGCGCAGCACCCAGGCAACGACCCAAGCGGTCAGGCGCTGCGTGACGACCTGCGCAACCGCGGCATCCTGCTGCCCGACCCACCGGAGGAGTCGAACCCGGGCGCGCTGCTGACGAAGCTGCGGGTCGACACCAGCCGGCTCTGGCGGACGTCGAACGTCGGCGTCACCCAACGATGGCTGCGGGCCCTCGCCGACCGGGCGACACCGCAGGGCAGCGGCCGTTACCTGCCGCAGCTGACCAGACTCCGTCCCGACGCCGGACCGGTACCCGAGTTCCCGCTACCGGTCCGGCCGGGATGGCTGTTGCTGATCCTCACGGCGGCCTCGCTGGCCGCAGGCCTCGCCGGCCCGCCCGGCGCCGTGGTGCCGCTGTCGGCTGCACTGCTCGTGCTGATGCTGTTGGCGTGCCGCCCGGCGGCCCGGGGCGAGGCCGGGGTCGCGTCGGCGGCGCGTCCGCTGCTCACCGCGTACCTTCCGGCGATGGCGGCGGCGACGGCGGCCGGCGTCCTGATCGCGGGCCTGATCGGACCGCCACCCCTCATCGTGCGGATCGCCCTCGTGGGCATCGCGGCGGCGGCCGCCCTGGTCGCCGTACACCACTGGTGGCGCGGCGCCGTCGCACGGTGGTCGGCCCAGCTGGAACCGATGATCGGACCACAGTGGTCGAGCGGGATCGACGCCCTGCTGCATCGGGTCGTTCACGACGAATGGCGGACGGTGCCGGCCCGGGCGCTGCTGGCCGACGCCGCCGTCTCGGCGGCGGTGGCACTCGACCGGGCGACGGCCGTGCTGCGCGATCGGATCGGCCCGTCGAGTACGCCGACCGCCACTGCGCCGTACGGGGAACCGGCCAGCGACGTCGACGGCGACCTGGTCGAGGTGCTCGCCGCCGACCTGCGCGACGCGGTCGCCAGCGCGCTGGACGTCGTCTGGGACCGCGCCGGCAGCGGCGGCAGCCTGAGTGGATCCTGGGATCAGGTCGACGACGTGCTGATACGGCATCTCGACGACTACCGCCGACACCTCGAAAGCCACCACGTCAGCGACGCGCCGCCGTTCGCGGACCGGTCCCGTGTCCGGGCCGGCGTCGACGCCGGCTGGGGTGGTCCGGAGCGACTCGGGAACGTGTTGGCGACGGCGTTCGGCGGCCCGCTGGTGCAGCTGTGCCAACCGCGACACCTCGGTCTGCTCTCCCGGGAGCACCTGAGCGGTGTCCGGTTCGCGCCGGCCGCGCTGCGGGATCGAGGCACCGCACAGCTGCGGCACCGGGGCGGCGGGCAGCCGCTCGCCGAGATGACGTGGACGGAGTCCGGCGTACTCGCCGGTGTGCTGCGGCTGGTGCCTCCCCGCCAGGGCGTCGCGCAGACCTACTGGCGCAGCAACGACGACGAAGCCGCTTGGTGGGCAGACTCGGAGGGGGATCACCATGTCGAAGCCGAGTGAACCGGACGAGGTGATCCGGTTGGCCTACCGCAGCGCGACCGGGGCCAGCGCCGAGGTACTGGCAACCGGACGCGCCTGGCGGATCGGCCGCCACGGCCTGATGAGCCGGATCCTCGACGGCTCCGACGGCCAGCCACAGATGGTGCAGTACGCCAGGGCGGCCGGACCGTCGGCCACGGGTCCGACGCCGTACCGTCTGCTGGACAACCAAGCGCGAGCCGGGGTACGCATCCACCGCCGCTACCATGGGCAGCCGCCCGCCGGCCTGCCCTGGCTGGTCGGCTACGACCTGGACGGGGCCACGCCGTTCGTGCTGTGGCGGCACTGGTCCGGCCGGACCGCCGCGCAGGTCGCCGGCCAGCTGCTGGTCAACCAGCGGCACGAGTTCGAAGCCGGACTCTTCCGCTGCCTGCTGCAGCTGACCGCCGCCGGCGTGGTGCACGGTGGTATCGACACCGACACGGTCGGCTGGGACGGCCGGGACGTGCGGCTGATGGACCTGTCCACCGCCGTCGTCGCCGGTGAGCCGTACTCGGTGCCGGACGCCGTCGCCGCGCCACGGCGTCCGGACGGGGCAGCGGACCCGGCCGACGACATCCTGGCCGCCGGCCTGCTGATGTACCAGCTGGTCACCGGCCGACCCGCCGGATCCGAACAGCCGCCGCGCCCCGACCCACAGTCGCCACTCGCGGTCATGCTGGAGGGCGTGTTCTTGGCCGACCCGGCCGCCCGGCCGGACGCCGCCCGGATGCTGCGCCGCCTCGGTGCCCCCACCGAGCTGCCGCCCGGGCCGGCGGAGCCGGATCCCGGCCTGGTCGCCGGGGCGGCGGCCTTCGACGAGGAACGCGCCCGTAAAGCGGCGCTCTGGCAGGAGATCAGCCGGCGCGCCGCCGCCGAGACCGGGCCGTCCGCCGCCGGTGCCCGTCCTCGTCGAGCCGCGTCGCTGCTTCTTGGTACGGCCGTGCTGGCGCTGGTCGGACTGGTCGCCGTGATCTGTCTCGTGGGGGTGTTCCGGTGAGTCCTGCTACTGAGCCCTCTCCAGTGCCGGGTGCGCCGGGTGCGCCGGGTGCGCCGGGCGACCCCGACCGCCGGGTCCGCTGTCCGCTCTGTTTGGACACCGTCCGGTGGGGCGACGTTGGCGACGAGCTCTACTCGTTCGCCGACGGCGCCGGCTACCGGCCACTGGTGCTGCCCCCGACGACGTCGCCGGAGAAGCGGGCCGGTGTGCTGCGCACCGCCCACATCCGCTGCCCGAACCAGTCCGGAGACACGCCACGGCACTACCTGCCGCTGCTGTATTCGATCTACCAGCAACCGATCGTGGTTGGTTTCGTCGGTGCCTCCCTGTCCGGCAAGACACATCTGCTGGCGGCGATGATCGGCGAGATCGAGAACGGTGGACTCGCCCGGTACGGCCTGCAGGCCGTGGCGTTGGACCTCAACCGGCACCGATCGTTTCTGAACTCCCACACCCGTCCGCTGCTGGAGCGGGGCGACAAGCTGCAGGGCACCCGGGAGGGGGTGGTGGACTTCGCCGATGCCCTGCTGATCAGCTCACCGGCCGGCACCTGGCCGGTGACCTTCTTCGACATCGGCGGGGAAGACCTCGGGCAGCTACGGGACAACACCCGTTTCCTCAACGGAGTGACCGCCCTGGTGTTCGTGCTCGACTCGGACATCGTCACGGGTCGGTCCGGACGAACCGGTGGTCGACCGGCGGACGAGACGTACCGCTCGGTGTTGAGCCTGCTGCATCCGGGCGCGGGGCTCCTCGACGTTCCCGCCGCCGTGGTGATCAACAAGTCCGACATTCATCGGTTCGATCCGCCGGTGGAGAACTGGCTGCGGCGACCGGCGCCGGCCGGGTTGGACCCGGAGCGGATCCTGGCGGAAAGCCGGGACGCGTACGCCTTCCTGCACCGGGCCGGCGCCACCGCCCTGCTGGAGCCCTATCGCACCTGCCGCCGCTGCACCCTGCACTTCGCGTCCGCCACCGGCGGCGAGGCACGAGGCAGTGGCTACCCGGGGGGTGTCCGGCCGATGCGCGTGCTCGAACCGCTCGTGGCGCTGCTGGCGATGTCGGGCGTGCTGGCCGAACCTGCGGCCCAAGAGGTGGGGCGGTGAGCACCGACAGCCACCGCGACCGGGTGGACCAGATCCTCTACTGGTGGACGCCGGACAACACGCACGGGCGCGGCGTCGGCCCGGTACGCAACTCGGTCCAGACCGACCAGAGGTTCACCGCCTACGTGGAAGGGCTTGCCGACTTCGTCCGGATGAGCGACGCCGGGCCGACCCGACGACCGCCGTGGAGTCTGACCTACGTCCGTTTCAACGCCTGGGCGGCGGCGATCCGCCGTACCCGGGTGGCCGACGACAACCGCCACGACATCGGGCACGCCCTGGTCGGCCACCCCGACAAGATCACCCCGTCGCTGGTTCTGGCGCTGAGCGACTGGCCCGAGTGGCGGGTCGCCGAGGACCTCGATTGCCCGGTGTCCCCGCTGTCGGGAAGCCATCTGCGACAGGAATGCCGACGGCGGCGGCCCTCGCTCGACGCGATCGGTCCCGACGCCGCCGCGCCGGCCAGCATCCTGTTGGCACACCGGCTCGCCGAACCCGACGCACAGTTCGGCGTGGTGACCCCGCCGGACGTCACCCCGGAGGCGATCGTCGCAACCCTGTGGACGGTCCACCAGACCCTGGCGGCCGTACTGCACGAAGCGGACGAATTCGATATCCGGAACGAGACGTTCACCACCTACGCGCCGGGCTTGCACGACGGCACCGATGATCGTCTGCGTACGGTCTGCGCGCCCACTGTCGGATCGACCGGATCGTTCGGCGTCTCCCGGCAGGTGGTCCACCCGTGGCAGGCCGGCGGACAACCACCCCGGGAGGTGATCGCTCCGGAGGACGCGGCCGCCCTGGTCGAGCTCTACGCCAGGCTCGGTCCGGACGGATTCGGCGCCGAGTTGCAGGCGGCCGGGCATTACCGGTCGGGGGACACGCGGAGTCGCATCCGGCAGCTACCGGGGACCATCGTACGGATGCGGGACGCCCTCGACGCCGGACAGCGGGCAGTCCAGCCCCGCCCGTCCCAGCCGGTTACGCAGCCCCGGCCGTCGCAGGCCGTCACGCAGCCGCTCCCACACCAAAGCGGGGATCTGCTGTCCGGGCCGCACCTGGATCTGATGGGTCCGTCCCGACCGGCACACAAGCAAACGCTCAGGAATTCGGCGCGTCCAGCCCCACGACCGTTCAGCTCCACGATGGATGAATCGGCGGCACCCGCGCCGGAGCCGGTGGGCGAGCCGTCGACAACAGCCTTCGATAGCGCGGCAGCCTCCGGCAGCGCGGCAGCCTTCGACAGGTCAGGGTCGCATCCCGCCGACGACCACTACCACTACCACCAGCCGCCGGCCGCCGGCCGGCTACCGCAGGAGAGCCGGTCCCAGCCGTACACCAGCAGGTCGGACCTGCCAGCGACACCGGTGGAGCTCATCCGCCGGGTCATCCGGGTCCCGCCCGGCGATCTGGAGCAATGGCTCGCCTGGAACCTTCCCGCCGGCACCGATTTCGGTCCTGACGACCGGTCGGCGGTCCGCGCGGAACTCGTCAACGCCGGCTTTCACGCGGCACTTCTGTTCGATCGCCTGCCCGCAGATCTGGCCAGGACGGTGGTGACCCGGCTTGTCGAGGTGGCGATCGGTCCGGACCTGGCGACCAGCGATCCGCGGACCTGGGAGTTCCTCCGCTCGCCCGGACTGTCGCCCGTGGTCGTCCGGGCGATCTGCGACCACGCCTGCGACCGAGGACTCCCGGCACCGCTGCTGCCCTGGCTCGGCCTGCGCTATCTGGACCAGGCCGGCCATCACGTCCCGCCCGACTCACCCGTCTGGCCGGCCGCCCCCGCCGCGCCGAAACGCTGGTGGCTGCGGCTGCGCACCTGGCCGCGCGTCCGGCGTACCGCATTGATCCGGGTCGGCTGGCTGGTCAACGCGCTTACCGCCGGAGTGTTGATCGGTCTGCTGCTGGCGATCATGCTTGTCGACAGCTGACCCACCGGCCGACCTACCGCTGTCGCACCGTCAACTCCACCGGCACGGTCGGCACCGGGTACGGGGTCTGCGCCCGCAGCGCCAACGTGGCCACGTACCGGCCGGGCCCGTCGACGCCGGTCGCGGCGTCAGCGGTGAACCGCACCGTCACGGCCTTCGACGGGCTTGGTGCCGACGTGAAGCTGGCCGGCTGTACCCGCAAGCCAGGGCACCTCGGCCTGCGGCGTACAGCCGTCCGCACCGGACCACCGGGAGATCGACGGCAGGGCCGCCCACTGCGGCGACATGCCACCGATCGCCAGCCCGCCACAGGCACCGGCACCCCGGGACGCCGCCTGCCCGGTCGGGGCCAGCTCCTGCCACGCGTCGGCCACCGGGTCGTACCCGATGGTCCGGTCGGTGGTCCCCCCGGCGGACAGCATGCCGCCGGCCAGCACCAGGCGGCCGGCGGCCACCGAGTACGCCATGCTGGTCACGTGCTCGGGCATGGCCGTGCGCGCCGACCAGTGGTCGGTGTCCGGGTCGTAGGCGAGGGTGTCGGCGTAGTCGCCGTCGTGACTGAACCCGCCCGCGCAGTAGATCCGCCCAGCGAGGGTCTGCCGCACCCCGGTCGCCGGATCGAACACGTCGACCGCCGACTGCGGCCGGAACTCGGTATCGCAGCAGCCGAATACATACACCTTGCCGTCGACCGCCGGTTTGCCCCGGTCGCGGGGCAGGTCCGGCAGCCCTTGCCAGGCGTCGGCGGCCGGGTCGTAGGCCCACGCCTGCCGGGTGGTGCCGAGGTGGGTGCCGCCGCCGATCGAGTAGACCGTGCCGTCGAGCACCACGGCGGCGTTGTCGGACAACCCGTCCGGGGCGTCGGCCAACCGCTGCCACGGCGGCTTCTACGGGAATCCACCCGCAAGAGGTGTGGGCATGAGCTGGGTTAGGAGGATCAGTTGACGAAAAACCGGGACGGCACCGGCGTGTCGCCCGGTTTTTCGTCAACTGATCATGGGGAGTAGATGGGCTGTCGGCTGCTGGCCTCGGCTCAGGCGCCGCCGGGGTTGAGGGTCACGGTCAGCGGGGTGAACCCGGCCCCGGTGACGTCGACGCCGTCGGCCTCCGCTGCTTCGAGCGCCTGGCTGATGTAGTCGTTGGTGTAGGCCAACCCCTCCGGCTCGGCGGTCAGCACCGTCTGGCCGTCCTGGTTTTTCGTGGCCAGCGACAACTCGACCGTACGCGCCCAGTCCGCCTCGTCGATCAGCCCGATCCCGCCGGTCGACGGCCAGATCAGCTTGTTGACCTCGTTGACCTGCCACAGCTGGTGGCTGGCGCCCAGCGTCGACCCGGCCGCCACCGACAGGTCCCGGCACTCCTCCGGGTTGTCCCGGCAGTACGCCCAGCCCTTGATCGTGCCGGTGAGGAACTTGACCGTCTGCTCCTGGTACGCCGGGTCGTCGAGCTTGGTGGTGTCGGCCCAGATGGCGTCCTGCAGCATCGCGGTGCCGACCTCGTTCCAGTCGAGCACTGTGAAGTCTTCCGGCGTGTACAGCTCACCGGTGTCCGGGTTCTCCGCCTCCAGCAGCTGCGCGTACTCGTTGTAGCTCATCGCCTGGGCGGCGTCGATGTCGCCGCGCAGCAGCGCCTGCATGTCGAACTGCTGCTGCACCAGGGTCACATCGGACCCCGGGTCCAGCCCGGCCTGGGTCATCGCGGCGAACAGTTCGAACTCGTTGCCGAAGCCCCAGTTGCCGACCTTCTTGCCGCGCAGGTCCGCCGGCCCGCTGATGCCGGAGTCGGCGAACGCCACCTGGTAGGTGCCGGAGCGGGCGAAGATCTGCCCGACGTCGGTGATTTCCGCGCCCTGTTCGCGCGATGCGAGCGCCTTCGGCACCCAGGCGATCGCGTAGTCGGCCTGCCCCTGGGCGAGCACCGTCTGCGGGACGATGTCCACCCCGCCTTCGAGCAGCTCGACGTCGAGCCCTTCCTCCTCATAGAAGCCCTTCTCGACGGCCGCGATGTAGCCGGCGAACTGGGCCTGGAAGAACCACTGCAACTGCACCTTTACCGTGGTGGTGCCGTCGTTGGCACCGCCACCGGCGTCCGGTTCCTCGTCCGCCGTACCGCAGGCGCTGATCAGCAGCGCGGCACCCGTCAACGCCGCTGCGGCGGCCAACCGTCTTCTCATTTCGTCGTTCCTCCTGGTCGCGATGATGGAGCGGGGGACTGCGGCGCGCGGACGGGTGCGCCAGGGGAAGCAGAGGTCACGGGGTCTGGCCGGTACGCCAGGGCATCGCGAGGCGTTCCAGAGCCAGGGTCGCCAGGTAGAAGACCAGGCCGAGCAGGCAGGCGCCGACGACGAAGGCCCAGGCCCGGGGGTACGCGGTGAGCGACGCCGCCGAGGTGATCCGCGCCCCCAGCCCGTCCTGCAGCCCACCGAAGTACTCGGCGACCACGGCCGCGATCACCGCCAGCGACGACGCCTGGCGCAGCCCGGTGAAGACGAACGGCAGCGCGCCGGGCAGCCGGACCAACCGGGCGAAGGTCCAACCGCTGGCGGCGTAGCTGGCCATCAGCTCACGGTGGATCGGCTGCACCTGACGCAGCCCGCGCAGCGTGTTGACGAAGACCGGGAAGAACGCGACCAAGCCGACCACGATCCGCCGGGGCACACTGCTGGCCGCGTCGAACATGTTGTTCAGCACCGGGGCGAGCGCGATGATCGGCAGCGCGTTGACCAGCGCCGCCAGCGGCACCGACACCTCACTGAGCAGCCGCAGCCGGCTGACCGCCAACGCCACCAGCACCCCGAGTGCCGCCCCGGCCAGCAGCCCGATCAGCGCGTTGGTGCCGCTGGCCAGCCCGGCGCTCAGCACCACCGTACGGCTGGCCCAGAACTGTTCGGCGATCGCCGACGGGGCCGGCAGCACGTACGAGGCGACCCGGCCCAGCCGTACCGTCGCTTCCCACAGCGCCAGCCCGGCGAGCCCGACGGCGACCGGCGGCCCGGCCGCCCGCAAGGCCCTCACGTCGCTGCCGGCTCAGTGGCCGGAGAGGGGGTGCCGCGCAGCGCCCGGCGGACCTCGGTGACGGCGGCGAAGAACTCCGGCGACTGCCGGGTCTGCTCCGTGCGCGCACCGAGATCGACGTCGACGACGGCGGTGATCCGGCCCGGCCGGGCCGACATCACCACCACCCGGTCGGACAGGTACACCGCCTCGGAGATCGAATGGGTGACGAACACGGTGCTGGTCGCGGTGCGCGCGCAGATGCCGAGCAGTTCGTCCTGCAGACGCTCGCGGGTCATCTCGTCGAGGGCACCGAACGGTTCGTCCATCAACAGCAACGGCGGGTGTACGGCGAGCGCCCGAGCGATCGCCACCCGCTGCTGCATGCCGCCGGACAGTTGGGCCGGGTAGTGCCCGGCGAAGTCGGCCAGCCCGACCAGGGCCAGCATCTCGTCGACCCGATCCCTGCGCTGCGCGCGCCGCACCCCACGCAGCTCCAGCGGCAGTTCGACGTTGCGCCGTACCGTCCGCCAGTCGAAGAGTCCGGCCTGCTGGAAGGCGATGCCGTACTCCTGGTCGAGTCTGGCCTGTCGGGCGGCCTTGCCGTTGACGGTGACCGTGCCGGCGGTCGGGGTGATCAGGTCGGCGATCAGCCGCAGCAGGGTGCTCTTGCCGCAGCCGGACGGCCCGATCAGCGACACGAACTCGCCCCGGCCGACGGTCAGCTGCACCCCGGTCAGCGCGGTGACCGCGTCGGCCCGGCCGGCGTTGAAGACCTTGTCGACCCCGGTGATGTCGACGGCGGATGCATTGCTCATCCGGTCACCGCCACCCGCCGCTGGTGGCGGGTCAGCCCCAGCTCCAGCAGGGTCACCGTGGCGGCGACGACCAATCCGAGCGCGGCGGCGCCGAGGATCGCCGCGTACACCTTCGCCGGGGCGCTGGTCGCCTGCCGCGAATATTCCAGGATCAGCCGGCCGATGCCGCCCCGGGTGCCGGTGGAGATCTCCCCGACGACCGCGCCGACCACGGCGGCGGCGCCGGCCAGCCGCAGCGCCGGGAACAGGTACGGCAGCGCGGCCGGGGCGCGCAGCTTCCACAGGGTGCGCCACCAGCCGGCCGCGTAGCTGCGCATCAGCTCCACTCCGGCGGCCGGCGGCGACTGCAGCCCGCGCAGCATGCCGACGGCGACCGGGAAGAACGCCAGGTACGCGGCGATCACCGCGACCGACATCCACGGCTGCCACGGGTACGTGCCGATCGACAGCCGCCCGCCCCAGCCGGCGATCACCGGGGCCAAAGCGACCAGCGGCACGGTCTGCGACAGCACCACGTACGGCAGCAGTCCCCGTTCGACGATCCGCAGCCGCTGCATCGCCACCGCCAGGATCAGCCCGACCAGGGTGCCGGCGGCGAACCCGACGCCGGTCACCCCGAGGGTGAACAGGCAGGCGTCAACGACCACCCGCCACACCGGCTGGCCGGCGGCGACGTCGACGGCGCCGAGGCCGGCGACCACGTCGGCCAGGTGCGGCATGGCGGCGTCGTCGGCGCGCGGCAGCAGCGGTACGCCGTACACGTCGGTGCCGTCCGGGTCGCCGACCAGTTTGTAGCCTTCCCACGCGGCGGCGGCGAGGCCGAGCGCGCCCAGCGCGGCCCCGGCGACGCCGGCCCGGCGCACCCAGCCGCTGGTCGAGTCGATGGTCGGACCGCTGGTCAAGACGCGACCACCCGGCGGTACGCGGGGATGATCTGCTCCCCGTACGCGGCCAGGGTTTCCCGCTTGGCGTCGTGTTGCAGGTAGACGGCGAACTGGTCGACGCCGAGATCACGCAGCTCGGCGAGCCGCCGCAAATGCTCGTCGACCGGGCCGAGCAGGCAGAACCGGTCGACGATCTCGTCGGGTACGAAGTCGGTGTGGGTGTTGCCGGCCCGGCCGTGTTCGGCGTAGTCGTAGCCTTGCCGGCCGGCGATGTAGTCGGTGAGCACCTTCGGCACGCCGCCGCCGTCACCGCCGTAGCGGGCGACGATGTCGGCGATGTGGTTGCCGACCATGCCGCCGAACCAGCGGGTCTGCTCCCGCTGGTGGGCCAGGTCGTCGCCGACGTAGGCGGGGGCGGCGACGCAGAAGGTGACCGCGTCGGGGTCGCGGCCGGCGCGTTCGGCGGCGGCCCGGACCGCGCCGATCATCCAGGCGGCGATGTCCGGGTCGGCGAGCTGCAGGATGTAGCCGTCGCCGACCTCGCCGGCCAGGGCGAGCGCCTTCGGCCCGTACGCGGCGACCCACACCTCCAGCGCCCCGTCACTGACCCACGGCAGGGTGATGTCCCGGTCGCGGTAACGCACGGTCCGCCCGGCGGCCAGGTCCCGGATGACGGTGACGCAGTCCCGCAGCTCGGCGAGGGTGGTGGGGCGCGCGCCGAGGACCCGGACGGCCGAGTCGCCCCGGCCGATGCCGCAGACCGTCCGGTTGCCGTACATTTCGTTGAGGGTGGCGAACATCGACGCGGTGACGGTCCAGTCCCGGGTGCTGGGGTTGGTCACCATCGGCCCGACCGTCACCGACGAGGTGGCGGCGAGGATCTGGCTGTAGATGACGAACGGCTCCTGCCACAGCACATGCGAGTCGAACGTCCACACGTGGCTGAAGCCGGCCTGCTCGGCCTGCTGGGCCAACGACACCAGCTCCCGGCCGGGCGGGTCACACTGGAACACGACGCCGAAGTCCATCTCCGTACCCCCTTCAGATCAGGTAGTCCGACAGGCCGCGGCGCAGGTAGCGGCCGTGGCCGGCGCGCCCGTGGTACGTCCCGTCGTCGGTGACCAGCACGGTGCCGCGTGACAGTACGGTGTCGACCTTGCCGGTGATCTCGAACCCTTCGTACGCCGAGTGGTCCATGTTCATGTGGTGGGTGGCCGCCGAGATGGTGGTCCGCCCGGCCGGGTCGTAGACGACGATGTCGGCGTCGGAGCCGGGGGCGATGACGCCCTTGCGCGGGTAGAGGCCGAACATCCGGGCCGGGGTGGTGGCGATCGTCTCCACCCAACGGGCCAGCGACAGCTTGCCGTCGACGACACCTTGGTAGACCAGGTCGACCCGGTGTTCGACGCCGCCGATCCCGTTGGGGATCTTGGAGAAGTCGCCGAGGCCGAGTTCCTTCTGGTCCTTGAAGCAAAACGGGCAGTGGTCGGTGGAGACCACCGCCAGGTCGTTGGTGCGCAGCCCACGCCACAGGTCGGCGCGGTGGGGTTCGTGTTTGCCGCGCAGCGGGGTGGAGCAGACCCATTTGGCGCCTTCGAAACCGGGCGCGCCGAGCTGGTCCTCCAGGGTCAGGTAGAGGTACTGCGGGCAGGTCTCGGCGAAGACGTTGCGGCCGGCGTCGCGGGCGGTCGCGACGGCGGCGAGGGCTTCGCTGGCGGACAGATGCACGATGTAGAGCGGGCAGTCGGCGGCGACCCCGGCCAGGGCGATGGCCCGGCTGGTCGCTTCGGCCTCCAGCGCGGCCGGGCGGGTCAGTCCGTGGTGGATCGGGTCGGTCTCGCCCCGGGCGAGGGCCTGGCCGATCAGGACGTCGATCGCGATGCCGTTCTCGGCGTGCATCATGATCATCGCGCCGTTGTCGCGGGCCTTCTGCATCGCCCGCAGGATCTGCCCGTCGTCGCTGTAGAACACCCCGGGGTACGCCATGAACAGCTTGAAGCTGGTGATGCCCTCGGTGGCGACCAGCGAGTCCATCGCCTTGAGCGACTCGTCGTCCACCCCGCCGATGATCATGTGGAAGCCGTAGTCGACGTGGCAGTTGCCCTGCGCCTTGGCATGCCAGGCGGCCAGCCCGTCGCCGACCACCTCACCGGCGCGCTGCACGGCGAAGTCGATGATCGTGGTGGTGCCGCCGAACGCCGCGGCCTTCGTGCCGGTGTCGAAGGTGTCGGAAGCGAACGTGCCGCCGAACGGCAGCTCCATGTGGGTGTGCACGTCGACGCCGCCGGGGATGACGTACTTGCCTGCCGCGTCGAGGACCTCGACCCCGTCGGCCGGTCCGGCGCCGGGGGAGTAGAGCGCGGCGATCGTCTCGCCGTCGACGAGCACGTCGGCGGCGTACGGTCCGGTCGGTCCGACGACGGTGCCGCCGGTGATCAGCAGTGCCATGGCTTCCTCCGCCGGCTCAGGGTTGGACCAGGTCGCCGTAGGCGTCCGGGCGGCGGTCGCGGTAGAACGCCCAGCGGTTGCGGACCGTCTCGATCAGATCGAGGTCGAGGTCCCGGACGATCAACTCCGGCTGGTACGGGTCTCCGGTGTCGCCGACGAACTTGCCTTCCGGGTCGACGAAGTAGGAGGTGCCGTAGAAGTCGTTGTCGCCGTAGTCGGCTTCGACGCCGACCCGGTTGATCGCGGCGATGAAGTACTCGTTGGCCACCGCCGCCGCCGGCTGCTCCAGCTTCCACAGGTACGACGAGAGGCTGCGGCTGGTCGCCGACGGATTGAACACGATCTGCGCGCCGGCCAGGCCCAGCGCCCGCCAGCCTTCGGGGAAGTGCCGGTCGTAGCAGATGTAGACGCCGACGCGGCCGACGGCGGTGTCGAAGACCGGGTAGCCGAGGTTGCCGGGGCGGAAGTAGAACTTCTCCCAGAAGCCCTTGACGTTGGGGATGTGGGTCTTGCGGAACTTGCCCAGGTAGCTGCCGTCGGCGTCGATCACGGCGGCGGTGTTGTAGAGGATGCCGGCCTGCTCCCGTTCGTACATCGGCAGCACCATCACCATGCCGTGCTCGGCGGCCAGGGCGGCGAAGCGTTCGGTGGTCGGCCCCGGGATCGACTCGGCGTAGTCGTAGTACTCGCTTTCCTGTACCTGGCAGAAGTACGGCCCGTAGAACAGCTCCTGGAAGCAGATGATCTTGGCGCCCTGGGCAGCGGCCTGCCGGACGTAGTCCTCGTGCGCCTTGATCATGGATTCCTTGTCGCCGGTCCAGCTGGTCTGGACGATGGCGGCCCGGATGACCTGTGACATGACGGATCCTTCCTGCCCGGTGACGGTCCGGCGTGCTCGATCCACTCGCGACGCGGTCGGCGCGTCGGCCGATCCGTGGGTGACCTGGCGCTTCCGGGCGTAGCGAAGGTACGACTGTAACCACGCCGGCAATCGCTGACAATCATGTGCGTGTTACCGGCTGTTTCGGACGTGTAATGCGGTCAACCACCGTCGACGGATGTCGATCATCGACCGGACGCGGTACGGGGCGGTGTCGCGACTCGCGACACCGCCCCGTACGGGCGTGCTGACGTACTGACCGGGGGTGCCTCAGGAGGCGGTGCAGGTCACCGACGGAGTGCCGCCGGAGGTCCCACCGATGAACCCGAAGCTGGTGCTGGCACCGGCGCCGAGGCTGCCGTTGTAGCTGACGTTACGGGCAGTCACCGTCGACCCGCTGGCTGAGACGGTGGCGTTCCACGCCTGCTGCACGGTCTGCCCGCCGGGGTAGGCCAGGGTGACCGTCCAGCCGCTGATCGCCGAGGAGCCGGCGGTCACCCGTACGTCGCCCTGGAAGCCGCCGGACCAGGTCGAGGCGACGCTGTAGGTGGCGGTGCAGCCGGCCGAGCCGGGCGGCGGCGTGGTCGGCGGGGCGGTGGTCGGCGGGGCGGTGGTCGGCGGGGGAGTGGTCGGCGGGGGAGTGGTCGGCGGGGGAGTGGTCGGTGGGGCGGTGGTCGGCGGCGGGGTGCTCGTACCGCCGAAGTTCACGTCACTGCAGAAGTAGTAGGACTGGTCCATGTGGCTGGCCTGCCAGATCGTGTAGACCATGTGCCGGCCGGTGCGTCCCGGCGCGTTGACCGGGATGTCGATCTGCACCCCGCTGGGCACGCTCTGCCAGCGCGACGCGGGGGTGTTGCCGATCTGCGCGACCAGTTCCAGGTTGCCCCAGCCCAGGGCCTGGGTGACGGGGTTGAAGCCCTGCCGGGTGACGTACACCCGGATGTAGTCGGCGCCGTGGCTGGCCTGGTCGAACAGGCGCAGGTTGAACGAGTTGCCGATCGACGTGGCGTGCCAGTTGCCGATCGTGTCCATGGCGTTGTAGCGGCCGCCTTCGGTGCGGCCGCCGCTGCAGAGCTGGCCGTTCGGTATGGCGCCCTGGTGGTTGCCGCCGACGCCTTCCCGGTAGAGGCCGTTCCAGTTCCACATGGCGGCGGCGTTGGCCTGCCAGGCCTGGTAGCACATCGGGTCTTCGGCGGCCATCTCGGGCGCCATGTGGTTGTCGCCCCAGCGCTCCAGGCAGCCGTAGTTGCGCGATGCGGGGCTGACGACCGAACCATGCGCCGAGGCGACGTTGGCCAGCGCGGTGGTGAGCAGCAGCGCGGCCGCGACGGCGACGACCAGGGCGTACAGCCCTATCGGTCGTCGGGTGGTGGTGACAGAGGACATGAAGACTCCAACCTCGGTTGGTGCGCCGGCTGCGCCGGGCGCGGTCAGGGTGAGATGCTGCGTGCCCAGAAGGGGACGGCCGTCGCTGTGCGCGCGGTCCGGCTCAGACGCGGTGCGTGCACGGTCGGGGTCGACACCCGGTCCGGCGGAGAGTTGCCCTGCTCTCCACACCGCTGCTGGCTCCCGCAGCAGACCTGCCACGAGGCTGACATCAAAATCGACTCATGTCAATCACTGGTCAGGTCTGGCCGGCCGCTGATCGGTCGGCACGGGTGGCGGGGCGATCGCTGGTGCGTGCGTCGCCCCTGCCACCGGGGTCACCGTGCTGTTACCGGCCGATCATGGTCACAGGTGCCGCCGGTGGCTGGTTCGCCATGGAGGCGGAAGGTCGTACTCCGAGGGTGAATTCTGCTGTCACGTCGGCCCCCGACCCGGCTCGGCGGGAGAATCCGACGGGAGGACACGCGTCCGAAACGCGACGGAATGTGGAGGTGGCGGATGTCGGCGGTCGCGCGAGCCTTCTTCGCCGAGGTCAACCGCAACGGTGCGCAACGGGTCCCACCGATGATGGACGGCACGTTGCGTTTCGACGTCCGCGACGGTGACCAGGTCCGCCACTGGCTTCTGCGGATGGAGCACGGCGACGTGCGGTCCGAGGAAACCGACGGTCCCGCCGACTGCGTGGTCACCGTCGACAGCGAACTGTTCGACCAGATCCTCCAGAGCCGGGAACGCATCGATCCGGCGGTCGTCCGCTACGCCCTGGGCCTCGAAGGGATGTTCCCGCTGATTCTGATGTTCCGTCGGTTGCTGCCGGACACCCCCGGCGCGCGTCATCCCCGCCAGATGGCCGACGGATGGAGGCGAGCCAGGTGAGAAGTCTCAGCTACACCAGCATCGTCGACGGCGTGATGTTCATGGTCAGCGACAACCGGGGGGACATTCTCGCCTCCACGGAGCTGCCGACCGGCCTGTTCGCCTACGACATGCGCCTACTGTCGACCTGGGACCTGACCGTCAACGGCGAGCGGTTGACCGCGTTGTCCATCGACGATCTGCAGTACTTCGAGTCACGTTACTTCCTGGTACCGGGTGAACCCACCCACTACGTCGACGCGGACCTGTCCGTGATCCGCCAACGGTCGGTCGGCGGCGGGCTCCTCCTGGAACAGTTGACCGTGCTCAACCACCGGACCGTCGACGTGGACCTGCGGATCCGCATCGACATGGGTACCGACTTCGCCGACATCACCGAGACCGGCGACGTGCGCAAGAAAGGCAAGATCTCCACGGCGGTGGACCGCGGCACGCTACGGCTGCTCTACACCCGCGAGAGCCAGCGCCGCGAAGTGGTGATCTCCAGCAGCGTCGAAGGCACGGTCGACGACCACGGAATGACCTTCGACGTGCGGATACCGCCGCATGAGGCGTGGACCACCACCTTCCAGGTGGTGGTCTGGACCCGAGGTGCGGAGGGTCGCGACATCCGCGAGGCGGTCCCCACCTACGACACCCCGGCCAAAGTCGAGATGGGTCGGCTGCTGACCGAGTGGCTCGTCGCCGCACCAACCCTGACATGTGACTCGACCGCGCTCGCCGAGGCGTACCGGCGAAGTCTCATCGATCTGGCGGCCTTGCGCTACATGGCCAACACCCGGGGCGAGAAGATCCTCGCCGCCGGCCTGCCCTGGCTGATGGGTCTCTTCGGACGCGACAGCCTGATCACCTGCCTGCAGGTGCTGCCCTTCGTCCCGCAGATCGTGCCGGCCATCCTGCACGGCCTCGCCGACGCGCAGGGCAACCGGCTCGACGACTTCACCGAAGAGGAACCGGGCAAGATCCTCCAGGAGTTCCGGTACGGCGAACGGGCCGGATTCGAGGAGATCGCGGCCTGCCCCTACTACGGTGGTGCCGACACCACCCCGCTGTTCGTGATCGCCGTCGACGAGTACGAGCGCTGGACCGGCGACCTGAAGCTCGTCCGCGAACTCGAATTCCACACCCGGCAGGCGTTGCGGTGGATCGACGCGTACGGCGACATCATGGGCGACGGATACCTGTGGTATGCCCGCCGCAACGACCGACTGGGCGCGGAGAACCAGTGCTGGAAGGACTCTCCCGACGGCATCTCGTTCAGCGACGGACGGCTGCCGGTCGGCCCCCGGGCGACCTGTGAACTGCAGGGCTACGTCTACGACGCGAAACGGCGCGGGGCGCGGCTCGCCCGCGAGATCTGGGACGATCCGGCGTACGCCGATCAGCTGGAGCGGGAAGCAGCGGAGCTGAAACTGCGGTTCAACCGCGACTTCTGGATCGCCGACCGGGAATACTTCGCGCTGGGCATGGACGCCGACGGCAACCTGCTGGACGCGTACGCCTCCAACATGGGGCACCTGCTGTGGAGCGGGATCGTCGACCGGGACAAGGCCCAGCGGATCGTCGGACACCTGATGGACCGCCGGCTCTTCTCCGGCTGGGGGGTGCGCAGCCTCGCCGAGGGGGAGGGGAGATACAGCCCGGTCGGCTACCACACCGGTACGGTCTGGCCCTTCGACAACTCGTTGATCGCACTCGGCATGCGCCGGTACGGCTTCGACGAACAGGCCGCCCGGATCGCCGGGTCGATGATCGACGCGGCCCGGTTCTTCGACGGCCGGCTGCCCGGCGCGTTCGCCGGCTACGACCGGACGTTGACCAAGTACCCGGTCCAGTATCCGGCGGCGTGCAGCCCGCACTCCTGGTCCGCCGGGTCGATCCTGATGTTCCTGCGCGGCATGCTCGGCCTGGAACCCAAAGGTGAACATCTGATCGTCCGCCCGCACCTGCCGAGCGACATCGGCCGGATCGAACTGCTCGACATTCCCGGACGCTGGGGCGTGGTCGACGCCTTCGGCCGAGGTCACTGACCGACCTCGGCGGCCGCTCGTACGGGCGGGGCGGCGGGAGTAGCCGCCGGCCCCAGCGGGTAGAGGGTCCAATTCAGCCCACCCGCCCAACGACGGAAACGACGGAGAGGACGAACCATGACCTCGACTCAGGTGCGTACCACGGTCGCGGAACTCGCCCACGCCGACGGCCCGTTCGTGTCGCTCTACCTCGACACCAGCGGCCAGAGCGCCGACACGGCCCGGCAGGTCGAACTCCGCTGGCGGGCCGCCCGCCGCCGACTCGCCGACGACGGGGCACCCGAGGACCTGCTCGACCAGATCGAGCCGCTGACCACGCGGTCGCACCCCGACGGCGACACCCTCGTCGTGCTCGCCGACGCCACCGGCGTACGGGTGGCCCGGCAGCTGCCCGACGCGCCGCCCCGGGAGGTCGCCCGCTACGGTCCGGTCCCGCATCTGCTGCCCCTGCTGCGGTGGGACCAACGGCAACTGCCGGTGCTCGTGGTGGCGACCGACCGGACCGGTGCCGAGCTGGTCGCGATGCGGCCCGACGGTGACGAGATCACTGAGAGCGTGACCGGGGAGACGCTGCACATCACCCGGTCCCACCCCGGCGGATGGTCCCAACGTCGGTTCCAGCAGCGGGCCGAGGACCGCTGGGAGGCGAACGCCACCCTGGTGGCCGACCGGCTCGCCGACCTGGTGGACGAACTCCGTCCCCGGGTCATCGTCGTCACCGGCGACGTGCGCGCTGTGCAGTTCCTGCGGGACAAGGCCCCGAGTCGGGTCGCCGACCTGCTGCACGAGGTCCAGGGCGCCTACGACACCACCGACGCGGCGGTGGAACAAGCCGTCGAGGTGGTACGTCGGCTGGCTGACGCGGACGTCGCCGAGGCCGTCGACGCCTATCAGCGGGAGCGCGGTCAGGCCGACCGGGCGACCGGCGGGGCGTCCGACACCCTGGCCACCCTGGCCCGGCACCAGGTGGCGACCCTGATGCTCGTCGACGACCCGGATCTGCTGGAGCGGCCGGCGTACGCCGGCGACCGGCCCGACCAGGTCGGGACGACCAGCGCCGAGGTGAACGCGCTCGGCGCGACCGACCCGGTCCGTGCCTCGCTCGGCGACGTCGCGACCCGGGCCGCCCTGGCCGGTGGCGCCCAGGTGTTGAGCGTGCCGGCCGACCTCGCCGACCAGGTGCCGGACGGGATCGGCGCGATCCTGCGGTACACGACGTGACCGATCCCGAGCCCGCCGCGCCGCCGGTGTGACGGCACCTGCCGTCACACCGTCAGGCCCGGTGCGAGTGCGGGCGGGCCACCAGGACCGGGCAGTGCGCGTGATGCACCAGGGTCTGGCTGACCGATCCGAGTAGCAGCCCGGCGAAACCACCCCGGCCCCGCGAACCGACGACCACCAGCGATGCCTTGCGGCTGGCCTCCACCATCACCGCGTCCGCCTCCACCCCCTCCACCGGCCGCTGGTCGACCGGCAGATCCGGGTGGCGGCGCCGGACCGTGGCCGTCGCCGAGTCGAGCACCTCGCCGGCCTCCCGCCGGGCGCCGTCGGCGGCCACCACCTCGGTGGTGTCCCGCATCGAACTCGGCCACCAGACGTGCAGCAGCGCGAGCGTGGTGCCGCGCGACGCCGCCTCGTCCGCCGCCACGTGCAGCGCCGTGTCGGCGTGCGCCGAGCCGTCCACGCCGACCAGCACCGGCCCGTCGGCGTCCACCGGCGCCTCGGGCGGACGGACCACCAGCACCGGGCAGTGCGCGTGCCCGGCGACCTGGGAACTCACCGAGCCGAGCAGCAGCCCGGCGAAGCCGCCGTGGCCCCGGCTGCCGACCACGACGAGCTCGGCGTGCCGCGACTCCTCGATCAGGGTGGGCGCGCCACCGGCCGCCACCTGACGGGTCTGCACTGCCAGACCGGGCCGGTCGGCGCGCAACGCCGCCGCGGTCTCGACCAGCATCCGTTCGCCGTCCTCGTTGGGGCCGGGCAGCTCGCCGTCGTACGGGTTGATCGGAATGCCGTACCCGAACGCGTGCAGGTAGCCGTGGACCAGCACCAGCGGGGCGTCGCGCCGGTGGGCCGCGTCGGCGGCGTGCCGCGCCGCGCCCAGGCTCGCCGGTGATCCGTCCACACCCGCGATGATCGGGTCGCTCATGTGTCCTCCAGGACCAGGTCGATCACGTCGGCCGGTTCCCGACGTGGCGTCGGTCGACCGGGCTGACCGTATCCGATCCGGAGCACCATTTGGGGGGATCCGAACCGGCCGAGCGCGCGCCGCAGCTGTTCCCGGGCCTGCGGCACCTCGATCGGCTGGGACAGCATCGACGCGGCCAGTCCGGCGTCGGTGACGGTCAACAGCACCCGCTGCAGGGCCTGTCCGGCGGCGAGCTGGTCGTTGGTGCTGTTGCCGGGCGCGCCGAGCACACCGACCAGCGGTTCGGTCTCGAAGTCCCGGCCGGGTGCCCGCCGCTGGTCGCCGAACGGCCGTTGCGGCAGTAGGTCCTGCGGTTCGGCGACCGGGCCGCCGGCGAGCGCCGGGACGCCGTCCGACGCCGGCCCGTGCCGGGTCCAGCGGGCGAGCTCGTCGCGGTAGTCGGGATCCCGGTCGAGCACCCGGTTGGCGCTCATCGCGATCTCGGCGACCGCGCCGACAGCGGTGGACCCGATCACCAGCTCCAGCCAGCCGCCCTCGGCCCGTGCCGCCTCGATCATCCGGTGCCGCGCCTCGGCGGGCACCGGTTCCGGTAGGAACGGCAGCCGGTTGCTGTGGCGTCGGCCGATCGCCGCGTACAGCCGGGTCTCGGTCGGCGTCGCCGGACGGGGCGGTCCGGGCACCAGCCGCGCCAGGATCGCCGGCTCGGCCGGTTCGGGCCGCAACCGCACCTCGGCGGGTGCTCCGGCGACGGCCAACGCCAGCCGCAGGTTGAACAGTGCCGCGCCGCAACTGATCCGGGCCGCCCAGCCCGTCGGATCGCAGGCCGGCAACCGTCGACCCGGGTCGAGGCGCAACTCGATCGCGCCGCCGGCGAGCCGGAACCGCCAGGGCTGGCTGTTGTGCAGCGACGGTGCCCGGATCGCGGCGGCGACCGCCGTTCGCAACTCCGCCTCGGTGAACGTGGAAGTCAGCATCGGTACCGTCCCTGCGGTCGTCGTCTCAGATGACCACCATGCGCCTTCGGCGCGGGCACGGGCAGGGTCGGACGTCCCGAATCGGTGGGCCCAGCCGCACCCGGCCCGGCGGTCGCGGGGGGCGCGCGGCGCGTGCGCTCGCGCGGCTGGTGTGCGCGACTCGCGGGACTTTCGGCCCTGGGCAACACCGGTCGGCACAGGGTAGAAACGGGAGATGATCCGTGTCTTTCTGCTCGACGACCACGAAGTCGTCCGCCGCGGCCTCGCCGACCTGCTGCAGAGCAGCGGTGACATCGAAGTCGTCGGCGAGTCCGGGTCCGCGCAGGAAGCGACCCGTCGCATCCCGGCGCTGCGGCCGGACGTGGCGATCCTCGACGCCCGACTCCCCGACGGCAACGGCATCGACGTCTGCCGCGACATCCGGGCCGTCGACTCGTCGATCAACGGCCTGATCCTCACCTCGTACGAGGACGACGAGGCCCTGTTCGCCGCGATCATGGCCGGTGCCGCCGGCTACGTCCTCAAGCAGATCCGGGGCACCGACCTGGTCGACGCGGTCCGCCGGGTCGCCGCCGGGCAGTCGCTGCTCGACCCTGCCGTCACCCGCCGGGTGCTGGAACGCATCCGCAGCGGCGTCGAGGAACCGCACGAGCTCAAGTCGCTCACCGACCAGGAACGGCGGATCCTGGAGTACGTCGCCGAAGGGCTCACCAACCGGGAAATCGCCGGCAAGATGTTCCTGGCCGAGAAGACGGTCAAGAACTACGTGTCCAGCCTGCTGGCCAAGCTGGGGCTGGAGCGTCGTACCCAGGCGGCGGTGCTGGCCACCCGGCTGCTCGGCCAGCGGCACTGAGCCGAACCCCGCAGCCGGCTGACCGGCCGACCGCCGCGCGGCCGACCAGGTCAGTCGGTCAGCGGGACACGCCAGCTCAGCACCGTGCCGCGCGGCCGACCGGCCACCACCGAGAACTCGCCACCGAACCGTTCGGCCCGCTCGCGCATGTTGACCAGCCCGCCGCGCGCCGCCGCCGGATCGACCCCGACCCCGTCGTCGGTCACCGTCAGCGACAGCTGGCCGGACAACGCCTGGACCGCGACCCCGACCTGGCTCGCGTCCGCGTGGCGCACCACGTTCGACAGCGCCTCCCGCAGCACCGCCAGCAGTTCGGGACGCAGCGCGTCGGGCACCGCGCTGTCCACCGGACCGGTCAGTTCCAGCGTCGGGCGGAACCCCAGTCCCTCGGCGGCCAGGTCGACCGCGTCGCGCAACTCGGTCCGCAGCGCGGCGCTCATCGGCGTACGGAGCTCGAAGATCGCCCGGCGGATGTCGCGGATCGTCGAGTCGAGATCGTCGACGGCGGCGTTGATCCGCTTGCCGACCTCGGGACGGGTGGTGAGCGGCATCGCGCTCTGCAACTGCAGCCCGGTGGCGAACAGCCGCTGGATCACCACGTCGTGCAGGTCCCGGGCGATACGTTCGCGGTCCTCCAGCACCACCAGCAACTCGCGTTCCTCCTGCGCCCGGGCCCGTTCCATGGCCAGCGCCGCCTGACCGGCGAAGCTGGCCAGCAGCCCGACGTCGCCGTCGGCGGCGGCGCCGGCGTCGCTGCGGTGCGCCACGACCAGGACGCCGTGCGACGTGTCGGCCACCGTCAACGGCGACACCACCGCCGGTCCGGCGGCCACCGGCACCGGCCACGGGGCGGCCTTGACCAGGCTTTCGACCATGATGTGCCGGCCGCTGGCCACCGCGTCGGCGAAGCTGGTCTCGTCGACCGGCAACACCGCCCCGACCAGGCCCGCCGGGGCCCCGTCCGGTGCGTCCACCACCTCGACGGTGAACTGCCCGGCCTGGTCGTCGTTGACCAACACCAACACCAGGTCGGCCTCGGAGACCTCCCGCGCCCGCCGCGCGACCAACGCCAACGCGTCGGTACGCCGTACCGTGCCGAGCAGCACCCCGGTGATCTCGGCGGTGGCCGCCAGCCACCGCTCCCGGCGACTGGCCAGCTCGTACAGGCGGGCGTTCTCGATCGCGACGCCGGCCGCCGCGGCCAACGCCGTCACGATCTCCTCGTCGTCCTCGGTGAACTCCGCCGCGCCCTGCTTCTCGGCCAGGTAGAGGTTGCCGAACACTTGGTCCCGGATGCGCAACGGCACCCCCAGGAAGCTGTGCATCGGCGGATGGTTGGCCGGGAAGCCGTACGAGCGGGGGTGTCGGGTGATGTCCGGCATCCGGACCGGGGCCGGATCGTCGATCAGCAGCCCGAGCACCCCGCGACCGTGCGGCAGGTCACCGATCGCGGCGTGGGTGGCCGTGTCGACGCCGTGGGTGATGAAATCCACCAGTTGGCGGTCGGGTCCGATCACGCCGAGCGCGCCGTACCGGGCACCGGCCAGCCCGCAGGCGGCCTCGACGATGCGCCGCAACGTGCTGTGCAGATCCAGGTCGGTGCCGATGCCGACGACCGCGTCCAGCAGGGCCCGCAGCCGTTCACGACTGCTGACCACCTGGCCCACCCGGTCGAGCATCTCGTGCAGCAACTCGTCGAGGCGTACCCGCGAAAGCGGCGTCAGACCGAGAGAGGGAACGTCGCGGTGTTCCTCCGGCGGGGGGATCGAGGTGGCCACGGCCCCGATGCTATCGCCGACCCTTCGCCCCGGGCAGCCGCCGATCGCCGACGATGTCAAGCCTCACTGTGCTCAGCCCTTGTCCTTCGGGACCCGGACCACCGCCAGCGGGCAGCGGCTCTGGTAGAGCAGGGAGTTGCTCACCGACCCGAGCAGCAGGCCGGTGAATCCGCCCCGACCCCGCGCCCCGACGACCAGCAGCTGCCCCCGGTCGGACTCCTCGACCAGCACCTTCGTCGCCCGCCCCTGGGTGCACACCTGCCGGACGGTCAGGTCCGGGTAGCGTTGCCGGACGCCGGCCACCGACTCGGCCAGCACCAGCTCCTCTTCGGCCCGCAGCGCCTCGACGTCGTACACCAGCGGTTGCATGTCGCCGGGTCCGATCGACGGGGGATGGGTCCAGGTGTGCACCGCCAGCAGGTCGGCCCCGCGCAGGCTGGCCTCGGCGGCGGCGAACTCGACGGCCCGCTCGGACAGTTCCGACCCGTCGACGCCGACGATCACCGGGCCGTCCGGGTCGCCGGCCGCGCGGATCACCAGCACCGGGCACTCGGCGTGGGTGGCGACCTGCGAGGCGACCGAGCCGATCAGCGCACCGGAGATGGGTCCGAAACCCTGGTCGCCGAGGACGACCAGGGCGGCGGAGCGGGATTCGGCGAGCAGCACGGGCGCGGCGGCACCGTCGATCACCCGGGTCGTGACGTCGATCTGCGGCGCGGCTTTCGTCGCGGCGGCCGCCGCCTCGTCGACGATGTCCTGGGTGTAGCGCTTGACCTCGGTCTCCGGCGGCACCATCGCGGCCAGGCCCATCGGCGCCGAGCCCATCGGCATCCGCATCGCCGGCCAGGTGAAGGCGTGCACGACGCGCAGTGGCAGCCCCCGCAGGTCCGCTTCGCGGGCGGCGAACCCCGTCGCCGCCACCGCTGACGGCGAACCGTCGACGCCGACGAGGATCGGCGCCCGGCCGGAGCCGTTCCCGGAGCCGTTCCTGTGGCCGTTCTCGGAGCTGTTTGCGGAGACAGTCAAGGTCACTCACTCCTCAGGTTGGTCCGGCTCCGTCAGCCGTACGTCGCTGGTGTCCACCACCTGCGCGGCCGGCATCCGAGGGGTGTGCGGCGGTCCGGCGTGGTCGGCGCTGGAAATGCCGAGCCGCAGCACCAGGTACGGGTATCCGAGGTCGGCGAGAACACGGCGCAACGTCTGCCGGGTGCTGGTCACCTCGACCGCCCCGCTCAACGGGACCACCGAGACCCCGAGTTCGGTGGCGGTCAGCCAGGCCGCGGAGAGCGCCTCCCCGGCGGCCAGCCAGGACGCCGGCTCGTCGTCGTCACCGAACAGCAGCGCGTAGACGGCGGCCCGGTCGTGACCACCACCGACCGGCAGCGTGCCGGCCCGGCCGAAGTCGCGTCCCGGCACCGTGGTCTGCGCCGGCTGCTCCGGCAGCACGGTCTCCGGCAGACCGGTACCGTCCGGCAGGCCGGTACCGTCCGGCGCGGCCAACCCCGTCCAGTAGGCCAGCTCCTCCCGGATCTGCGGATCCTCGGAGGTGACCTCCTCGGCCCGGCTGGCGGCGGCGGCCAGCAGCATCACCTGGTCAGAGCTGAGGATCTGCATCCGTACGGTGGAACCGGCGGCCGCCGCGATCGCGGTGACCGACGCCACCGGCAGCGGCTCGTCGCTGACCGGCCGGCGGTCGGTGTGCCGGACCTGCATCGCCTGCACCAGCCGCATCGTTTCCGGCTGGACGGCGATCCGGCCGGTCGGCCGGACGACGGCGAGCAGATCGGCGGCGTCAGGGTCCGGCAGCCGGTCCACCTCGGCGCGCACGCCCCGGGCGGCCAGCGCGATCCGGGCGTGGTGCAGCGCGGCACCGCAGCTGAGGGTCAGCAGCCGGCCGTCGGAATCGGTGGCCGGCAGCTGGCGGTCACGCGCCGCGAACAGCTCCAACCGGTCGGCCCGGACCCGCCACTGCCACGGCTGGGTGTTGTGCACCGACGGCGCGTAGCCGGCCGCGCCAGCGGCCTCGGCGAGCATGACGGCGATCGGCCGGTCCCGGTCCGTGGTGTCGGTCGTCGTCGCGTCGTCCATCAGGCGCCCCTTCTGGTCAGGTCTGCTGCCGGGCCGCGCGACTGTCGGGCGGCCCGGAGCGGGATTCGGACCCGATGCGCTTCCGTTCCCGCTCCGGGACAGATGTAACACCAGTCCGGGCACCGCCGCTACGGCGGTCACCGACGGGCACCGGTAGACCGACCGGCGGGTCGAGCAGCTCGGCCACCGGGCGGCGCGGCACCGGCGGGCTCAGCGGACCGTAGCCGATCCGGACGATCGCCTGCGCCCGCCGACCGTCGTCGCGCCCGCCGAGCAGGTCCCGAAGTTCCGGGAACTCCAGCGGCTGGGTCAGCAGCGTGGTGGACAGTCCGCGTACGGTCGCGGTCAGCAACACCCGCTGCAGCGCCTGCCCGGCCCGCAGCCAGTCCCGGGGGCCGTCGCCGACGGTGTAGAGCACCGCCAGCGTCGGTTCGGTCTCGAACGCGGCGACCCGCCGCCGGGCCGGCCAGACCAGCCCGAAGTCCCGGACCGGCACCGAGCGCGGCACCGGCCACGGCCCGAACGCCTGTGGCGGTACGCCGTCGAGGCGGCCCGGTCGGTCCCGGGTCCAGCGCTCCAGCTCGGTCCAGTACGCCGGATCCGCCCGACGACGGTCCTCGGCGCTGCGGATCAACGCCAGCACCGAGTCGAGCACCATCGGGTCGACCATCGCCAGCTGTCCGTGTTCGGTGCGCGCGGCCGCGACGAGTTCGTCACTCACCTCCGGCGGGACCGGCAGCTCGGCGAACGGACGCCGATTCGTCCGGCGGTGCGGGATGGCCCGGGCGAGCAGTCGTACCGTCTCGTCGGTCTCGGTGACCGGACCCACCGTGATCCGGGCCAGCAGGTCCGGGTCGTCCGGGGCCGGCAGCAGCCGCAGCATCGGCACCCGGCCGTGGGCCAGCATCGCCACCCGCAGGTTGAACACCGCCGCCCCGATGCTGATCGTCAGCTCCCGGCCGGTCGGGTCGACCAGGCCGGCCTGGCGGCTGCGGTCGGCGAGGACCTCCACGCCGACCTCCACCCCGTCCTGGTGTGGTCGGAACCGCCACGGCTGGCTGTTGTGCACCGACGGCGCCGCCGCGGCGGCTTCCAGACAGGCCGCCATCAGCGGTCCCGGCTGCTCGGTCCAGACCCAACCGGTGTTCATCTCCACCCACCGTCCCTCTTCCCCGTCCGGCCGGGACGTCGCACCGGTGCGGCCGGGATCATCGCTTCGTGCCTGGCTGTGCCTGCCTTCCTGGCTGTGCCTGCCTTCAGCCTCGTCCGATCGAGGCCGGCGGGGCAGGGGCGAAACGCCGCGCGTGCGGGGGGCGCGGGTCCCGTGGCACCGGGACCTCCGGCCCTGGTGTCGACGCTGCCGACAGGGCTGCGATAAGGGATATCGACGCCACGCCGGTGGATCGAGCGGCGACACTGGAGGAGCGATGATCCGTACGATTGATCTGCTCGACTCCCACCCGTTTCTGGCCGGGCTGCCCCGACCCTGGCTGGAACGGCTGTCCTACCAGGCGCGACCGGGAGTGCGGCACAGCGGACAGCGGATCTTCCAGGAAGGTCACCGGGCCGACCGGTTCTGGCTGTTGCGGTCCGGGCAGGTGGCGCTGGACTTCCACGTGCCGGGCCGGGGTGACGTCGGGATCGAGACCATCGCCGCCGGCAGTGTGCTCGGCTGGTCGTGGCTCTTCCCGCCGTACCAGTGGCAGTTCGGCGCGGTCGCGGTCGACCGGACCCTGATGATCGAGTTCGACGCGGCCGGGACCCGGCGGCTGATCAGCCAGGAAGAGGCGCTCGGCCGGGAGTTGACCACCCGGTTCATGCAGGTGGTCGTCGACCGGTTGCACGCCGCGCGGAGCCGGCTGATGGAGCTGTACGGGTACCCGCCCGGCCCGGGCGCGGACGGCGCCGCCGACGGTCGAGTTGTCGGCGGACCGACCGTCGGCGGCACCGGCGGACAGGTCATCGGCGGCTAGACACACCCGCTGTGCGCATCTTCGTGGTCGCTTCGTCGTTGGACGCGTGTCTGCCGAGCCGGAGCTCAGCGCGCGGTACCGCATGATGCTCTGCGCCGACAAGCATCGACCTCGCTGTTGGGTGACGGGTGTGACTCCCGGTCCTCCCGACCCGTGTGCTCCTCGGCCGGCTGCCACGTCGTCGCGAGGAGACAGATGACCATCGACTACGTCAAGCACCACGCCGACCGTTCGTCCGCCGACCGGCGGCTGCCGGTGGCTGTGATCGGGGCCGGTCCGGTCGGGCTGGCCGCCGCCGCCCGGCTCGTCGAGCTGGGTGCCGTCCCACTGGTGCTGGAAGCCGGCACCACGGCCGGCACCACGATCCGCAACTGGCAGCACGTGCGGCTGTTCAGCGCGTGGCACCGCAACGTCGACCCGGTGGCCGCGCGGCTGCTCGACGCCGGCGGCTGGCGTACGCCGGCACCGGGTGACCGGCCGACCGGGGCCGAGCTGATCGAGGACTACCTGCTGCCGCTGGCGCGATCGCCGCAGCTGGCGCCGTGGATTCGCTACGGGTGCCAGGTGATCGGGATCGGCCGGCTCGGCCTGGACCGTACCCGTGGCGCCGGGCGGGCGACGACGCCGTTCGTGCTCCGCCTCGCCGACGGCACCGAGCACCTGGCCCGGGCGGTGATCGACACCACCGGCACCTGGGACACGCCCAACCGGCTCGGCGGCGACGGGCTGCCGGCGATCGGCGAGCCGGCGGCGGCCGACCGTCTCGACTTCTCCCTGCCCGACGTGCTGGGTACCGACCGCGACGCGCACGCCGGCCGGCACACCGTCGTCGTCGGAGCCGGACACTCGGCGGCGAACACGCTGCTCGCGCTGGTCGAGTTGGCCCGCCGGCATCCGGGTACCCGGGTGACCTGGGCGGTGCGCCGGGCCGGTACGGACCCGGTGCTGCCGCGCGGTGTCGGCGATGTCCTGCCCGCCCGCGCGGCGGCCGGCACCGACCTGCCCCGGTTCATCGCCGCCGGTCTGATCACGCTGGCCAGGGGATTCGTCACCCACCGGGTGGAGACCGTCGGCGACCGCCGGCCGGCTCACGACCCTCGGGTGCGCCCGGCCCACGATCCGCAGGTGCGGTTGGTGGCCCGCGACGGGCGGACGATCGACGCCGACCGGGTCGTCGTGGCGACCGGATTCCGCGCCGAGCACCGGATCGCGGCCGAGTTGCGGCTGGACCTCGATCCGGTGCTCGGCACGAGCCGGGGGCTGGCCACCCTGATCGATCCGGAACGGCCCCGGTTGCCGTGGTCCGGGCCCCCGCCGCACGGGGTGGCCGAGCTCAGCCACCCCGAACCGGACTACTTCGTCGCCGGCGTCAAGAGCTACGGTCGGGCCTCGGCGTTCCTACTGGCGACCGGGTACCGCCAGGTGGAGGCGATCACCCTGCACCTCGCCCGCCACGGGCGCGGCGGCACCGTCCACCGTCGCTGGTCGACGGGCCGCTGGACCGGGCCGTTGCCGATCACCGGGCACCCGGCTGACAGCATCACCGGGCACCGCGCTGACAGTCGCGCGTCCGGGTCGGTCAGTAGACGGTGAGGCCGCGCTCGCGGAACTGGCCCCGTACCCGGTCGAGTAGCGCCACGTCGGGTGGCGCGGTCCAGGCCAACGGGAAGTTCAGCCCGAGCTCGGCGTACTTGTGGGCGCCGAGCCGGTGGAACGGCAGCACCTCGACCCTGGCCAGGGTGGACAGGCCGGCCGCCACCTCGGCCACCCCGGCGACGTTGTCCACCGCGTCGGTCAGTCCCGGCACGAGCACGAACCGGATCCAGATCGGGATGCCGCGATCGGCGAGCCGCCGCGCGAAGCGTAGCGTCGGCGCGAGCCGCCCGGTCCGGGTCACCTGGCGATAGGTCGCCGGATCCGCCGACTTGACGTCCAGCAGCACCAGGTCGGTCAGGTCGAGCAGATCGTCGTCGGCGCGGGCACCGAGAAAGCCCGACGTGTCCAGCGCGGTGTGCAGGCCCATCGACCGGCAGCCCCGCAGCACCTCGCGGACGAAGTCCGGCTGCATCAGCGGCTCGCCGCCGCTGAGCGTGACGCCGCCGCCGGCGACCGAGATGAACCGCTGGTATCGCCGTACCTCGGCCAGCAGGTCGTCGACCGACATCGACCGGCCGCTACGCCGGTACCAGGTGTCCGGGCTGTGGCAGAACCGGCAGCGCAGCGGGCAGCCGGCGAGGAACGCGACGAACCGGGTGCCAGGGCCGTCCACTCCGATCGACAGGTCGAAGGAGTGGACCGCCCCGGTCCGGACCGGACGCCCGGTCCGGACCGGGCGTCCGGTCCGGACCGGGGCGCTCGCCCCGATCGGCTGGCGGGCCGTGGCCCCGGCCGGTTGGCGAGCCGTGGTCGTCATCGCGCTCACAGCCCCGTGTGGAAGGTCCGGGAGATCACGTCCCGTTGCTGTTCGGCGGTGAGCCGCACGAAGTTGACGGCGTACCCGGAGACCCGGATCGTCAGCTGCGGATACCGCTCCGGGTGTTCCATCGCGTCTTCCAGGGTGGCCCGGTCCAGCACGTTGACGTTGAGGTGGAACCCGCCGGCGTCGGTGTAGCCGTCCAACACGCCGACCAGGTTCGTCACCCGCTCCTGCGCGGTGCGGCCCAGACCCTCCGGGGTGACCGTGGTGGTCAACGAGATCCCGTCCCGCGCGCAGTCGTACGGCAGCTTCGCCACCGACAGGGCCGCGGCGACCAGTCCGTGCCGGTCGCGACCGTTCATCGGATTCGCGCCCGGTGCGAACGGTTCGCCGGCCCGCCGGCCGTCCGGGGTGTGACCGGTGTGCTTGCCGTACACCACGTTGGAGGTGATGGTGAGCACCGACAGGCTGTGCTCCGCGTCGCGGTAGGCCGGCTGCCGGCGCAGCTTCGCCATGAACGTTTCGACCAGCCACACCGCGATCTCGTCAGCCCGGTCGTCGTTGTTGCCGAAGCTCGGGTAGTCGCCGTCGACCGCGTAGTCGACGACCAGCCCGGTCTCGTCGCGCAACACCTTGACCCGGGCGTGTCGGATCGCAGACAGGCTGTCCACCGCCACCGACAGGCCCGCGATCCCGCAGGCCAGGAAGCGATGCACCGGGTAGTCGTGCAGCGCCATCTCCAGCCGCTCGTACGCGTACTTGTCGTGCATGTGGTGGATGACGTTGAGCGCGGTCACGTACGTCGCGGCCAGCCAGTCCATCGTCTTGTCGAACGCGGCCAGCACCTCGTCGTAGTCGAGGATCTCGCCGCCGACCGGCGGTGTCGCCGGGGCGACCTGTTCGCCGCTGATCTCGTCCCGGCCGCCGTTGATGGCGTACAGCAGCGCCTTGGCCAGGTTGGCGCGGGCGCCGAAGAACTGCATGTCGCGGCCGACCCGCATCGCCGACACGCAGCAGGCGATTGCCGTGTCGTCGTCGTACCAGGACCGCAGGGTGTCGTCGTTCTCGTACTGGATGGCGCTGGTGTCCAGCGACACCTGGGCGCAGAACCGCTTGAACCCGTCGGGCAGGGTCGGCGACCAGAGCACCGTCAGGTTGGGCTCCGGGGCCGGGCCCAGGTTGTACAGGGTCTGCAGGTAGCGGAACGAGGTACGGGTGACCAGCGTCCGACCGTCGGTTCCGGTGCCGCCCAGCGCCTCGGTCACCCAGGTCGGGTCGCCGGAGAAGAGCTGGTCGTACTCGGGGGTGCGCAGGAACCGGATGATCCGCAGCTTGATCACGAAGTCGTCGACGAGTTCCTGCGCGGCCATCTCGGTCAGCCGGCCCTCGGCGATGTCACGCTGCAGGTAGATGTCGACGAACGTGGCGGTACGGCCCAGCGACATCGCCGCGCCGTTCTGCTCCTTGGTGGCGGCGAGGTAGGCGAAGTACAGCCACTGGATCGCTTCCCGGCCGTCGACGGCTGGGCGGGTGACGTCGAACCCGTAGGACGCGGCCATCCGGACCAGTTCGCCCAGGGCGCGGATCTGCTCGGCCAGCTCCTCCCGGTCGCGGATCACGTCGTCGGTGGAGGGACGCTGGTCCAACGCGGCCCGGTGGGCGCGCCGTTCGGCGATCAGCCGGTCGGCGCCGTAGAGCGCCAACCGCCGGTAGTCGCCGATGATCCGACCCCGGCCGTACGCGTCCGGCAGGCCGGTGACGATGTGCGAGCGGCGGGCGGCCAGCACGTCCGCCGGGTAGGCGTCGAAGACCGCGTCGTTGTGGGTCTTACGGTAGGTGGAGAAGATCCGGTGTACGACCGGGTCGGGTTCGTAGCCGTACGCGTCCAGCGCGTTCTCCACCATCCGCAGACCGCCACCGGGCATGATCGCCCGCCGCAGCGGCGCGTCGGTCTGCAGCCCGACGATCAGTTCCCGGTCCTGGTCGATGTAGCCGGGGGCGTGGGCGGTGATCGTCGACGGTGTGCTCTGGTCGATGTCGTAGACGCCCCGGCGGCGTTCCTCGACGAACATCGCGCGGAGCTGGTCCCAGAGCGCGCTGGTCCGGGCGGTGGGGCCGGCGAGGAAGCCGGCGTCGCCGGTGTACGGCGTGTAGTTGTGCTGGATGAACGACGCCACGTCGATCGTGTCCCGCCAGTGCCGCCCCTGGAACGTCCGCCACGGGTCGCGGATCTGTTCAGCCATCACGTCAGCCTCCATCGAGTCGGGCCGCGCTCAGGCGGCCGTGCCGAGCGTGATCACGCTCGGCGGGGCGGTCGTGGCCCACGGCCCGTCGGGCCGTTGGTGGTGCCGTTGGTCGTCGGGCGGCAGTTGGTGCCGTTGGTCGTCGGGCGGCCGTCGGTGCCGTTGGTCGGTCGGCCGGTCCGGGGATGATCGGGCCGGCACCGGTCAGCCACTCGAAGGCGTAGGCGAGCTGGACCGGGGTTCCGGTGCGGACGGCCTCGGCCACCGCCCAGTCGACGGCGGCGTCGGCGCTGGCCGAGCCGTCGTAGCCGACCACGATCGGTCTGCTGGTCATGACGTCCTCCACTCGGGTCAGCCGACGGCCACGGCCCCGGCCGGTGCCGGGGTGGCCGGGGCGGGGACGGGAATCACCACGACCGGACAGGTCGCCTTGCGGATGCACTCCTCGCTGACCGAGCCGAGTACGGTGTGGTGCAGCCGGCTGTGTCCGTGGCTGCCCAGCACGAGCAGGTCGGCGGAGCGGGCGGCGAGGGTCAACACGTCGGCGGCGCGTCCCTCATGGACCTCGCCGACGACCGGCAGCGCCGCGCCGTGTCGGGCGGTCGACGCGGCCAGTTCCTGGTCGAGCAGCTTGTTGGCCCGTTGGCGTTCTTCGACAGGGCTGACCACGGTGCCGGAGTCCCAGCGCCACGCGGTCACCACTCGCAGCGTTCCGCCCCGGGTCGCGGCCTCCTGGGCCGCCCAGTCCAGCGCTCGGCGGGCTCCGTCGGAGCCGTCGATGCCGACGACGATCAGATGGTTGGCGTTCATCGTGCTCACTCCTTCGACTGCACCTGCACCCAGTCCATACCTGGCGCGGGGTGCGGCACAGATGCGAACGACCCGCCGTTGCGGGACTGGGGTCCTGCCGTCACGACGTGCGCCTGGCCGCCTTGGCCGCCCCGGTCACCGGCGCCGCCGTCAGCGCGGGCGGAGTCGTCGGTGGCGGTGGCCGCTGTGCCGTGGGGGCCGACGTCGGTGAACAGCGCGAGCAGCTCGCCGACTAGGTGGTCCCGTTCGGCCGGATGCCGGAACGGCACCATCGGGTCGACGGTGTATTCGTTGCGGCGGCCGACCCGGTGTCGGGTCAGATATCCGGCTTCCTCCAGGTCGGCCACGATGGTGTGCGCGGCCCGTTCGGTTATCCCGACCCGTGCCGCCACGTCCCGCAGCCGGGCCTGGGGGTCGCGGGCGATGGCGAGCAGCACGTGCCCGTGGTTCGTCAGCAAGGTCCAGGCCGGTAGGCGCAAGGTGTCGGGGGTTGTCACAGGGTAATCATATGAGTACCAATACGTGAACATCGTGCACATCGGTGACACCTCGTCGCCTACCCCGCCGGACCGTACGGACGGCCGCTCAGCGACCTCTCGCCACGGTGGAGCGGCCGGAGCCGGCCAGCCTGCTGGCCCGCAGCAGCCAGGCCCACCAGGGCCGAGGACCGTCGACGACGCGCGGCGGCCGGCCGGGCCGGTCGGGGACCGCCGTGGGCCGTTGGTCCCGGGGGCCGACCGCTGGTTTCCCGGGGGGCCGATCAGGCGGTCGCCGGGCGGATCGGGAGGTCAGTCGCCGACGGCCGGCGGCGGGGCGCATTCCCGGACGATCACCGTCGCGCAGCGGGCGTGGTGCAGCACGGCCTGGCTGACCGCGCCCAGCGGCACCCGCAGCGGGTGGTCGCCGCGCGCACCGACGACCACCACACCGGCGTCCGCCGACCGGTCGATGAGCACCCGTCCGGGCGCGCCGTTGACCACCTGCAGCCGTACGGTGACCTCCGGGTGTTTCTCCTGCCACGGTGCCACGGCCTCGGTCAGTTCGGCGTGCGCGACGGCCGAGGTGTCCGCCCAGCGCAGCTCGCTTTCCCAGGCCCGGACGACGGTCAGTTCGCTTCCGCGCTGGGCCGCCATGTCGAAGGCGAGTCCGAGTGCCCGTTCCGACCCGGCCGAGCCGTCCACCCCGACCAGCACCGGTCCGCCGGGATCGGGGCGCTGACCGCCCGGGGCCCGCGCGACCAGCACACTGCAGTCCGCCCGGGCCGCGACCTCCACGGCGAGCGCGTCCAGCGGCAGACAGGTCCATCGGGCGAGATCGCCGTCGCCGAGCACGACGAGCGACGCCATCCGGGATTCCCGCAGCAGTGCGGTGGTGGGTGTGCTCTCCGACACCTCGACGCTGACCTCGACGTCGGGGGCGACGTCGTCGACGAGCCGGGTCGCCTTTTCGAGGAGGTGCTGGGTGTCGGGGCGGTCGTCGCCGGCGCCGGTCGACGGCGCGTCGGCGGTCCAGTGCATCGCGTGCACCAGTCGCAGCGGGCGGTGCTGGACGGCGGCTTCCCGGGCAGCCAACGCGACGGCGGCCCAGGCGGACGCGGAGTCGTCGACGCCGACCGCGATCCGGTCCCGTACGGGCGTGGGGTGATCTGACATGGTCGCCCCTTTCTGCACTCTGCGCGTGTCGCGTGGCGCGACTCCGCGCGTGACGCGTGGCGCGGCCGGCGATGTGGTACGCCACACCGACGAGCCGCGACCGAGTGGGAGCTCGATTCGAGATTAGCCCGCGACCACCCCGCGCGGTGTCGATTCGCCCAGCCCAGGCAGGATGTGTTCATGATCTCCGCCGTGGTGTTCGACATGGATGGCGTACTCATCGACACCGAGCCCGTGTGGGAGGAGGTCCGCCGCGACTACGTCGCGCGGGCCGGCGGGCGGTGGCTGCCGGAGACCCAGAGCCGGCTGATGGGGATGAGCACCGGAGAGTGGTCGCGCTATCTGGATGACGATCTCGGCGTCGGTCGCGGCGCCGATCGGGTCGCCCAGGAGGTGATCGACCGGATGGCCGAGCGCTACCGCGCCGACCTGCCGTTGATCCCCGGAGCCGTCGCGGCGGTCCGCCGGCTCGCCGCCCGGTTCCCGCTGGCGTTGGCGAGTTCGTCGCCCCGCCAACTGATCGACCAGGTGCTCGCCAGCGCCGGCATCACCGACGCCTTCCAGGTGAGCGTGTCGACCGAGGAGTGCCGGGCCGGCAAACCCGACCCCGAGGTGTACGAGGTCTCGGCGCGGGGTCTCGGGATGCCCACCGACCGGTGTCTGGCGGTGGAGGACTCCAGCAACGGGCTGCGCTCGGCGGCCAACGCCGGCATGGTCGTGGTCGCCGTGCCGCATCGGGACTACCCGCCGGCCGAGGACGCGCTGGCGCGGGCCGCCCTGGTCATCGACGACCTGGCCGAGCTGACGGTGGACCGCGTGCTGTCGCTCGGCTCCGCCGGACCGACCGCCGGATAGCCGCCGGATAGCCGCCGGATTGCCGCCGGACCGACCGCCGGACACCCGGGGACAGCCGACCGCTGTCAACTCAGGTTGACGTGACGCGGGTTGTCAACGTAGATTGACGGGATGAGTCAGGCAACGGACCTCGCCGCCGCCGCCGGAAGCGCCGATCCGCTGGTCGGCCTCCGTGCGGTCGTCGCGCTGCGCCGGCTACTGGAGAGCCTCGAGGCCATCCAGGTCGACAACGCCCGTCGCCAGGGATGGTCCTGGCAGGAGATCGCCGACATCCTCGACGTCACCCGACAAGCCGTCCACAAGAAACACGCGGGACGACCCGCGGTCAGCCCGTCCGGGGAGGCATGATGTTCGAACGGTTCACCGACCAGGCCCGACAGGTGGTACGTGCCGCCCGCGCCGAGGCCGACCGGCTGCGACACCCGAGAGCCGGAGCCGAGCACCTGCTCGTCGCCCTGCTCGCCCACGAGAACGACCTCTGCGTACGAGTGCTGCGCGACGCCGGCGCCGACCTGGCCGACCTGCGGTCGCGGGCGGCGGACGCGGCCCGGGCGGCCGAGCCGACGACCGTACCGCTCGGCGAGGCCGACGCCGCCGCGTTGCGCGAGATCGGCATCGACCTCGACTCGGTACGCGCCGCCGTCGAGCGGACGTTCGGCGCGGGAGCCTTGCGGCCGCCGGAGCCGGCCCGGCGGCCCTGGTGGCGACGGACCGCCGGTGGCACCTTCACCCCACAGGCCCGCAAGATCCTGGAACTGTCACTGCGCGAGGCGCTGCGGTTGCGGCACCGGCACATCGGCACCGAGCACCTCCTGCTGGGCCTGCTCAGAGACGGTCGAGGACCGGCCGTCGCGGCCATCATGGCCGCCGGAGTCGATCCAGACACAGTGGATCACTGGGTGCGCAACGCCCTGCGGCCAGCCGCCTGAACGCCACCGGGGTGGGACGTTCCAGCCGGCACAGATCCTCTAGACTGCGGTCCGGTAGCGCTCCCAGCTGGCGCCCGTACGCCAGCCCGACAGCCGGAGGTCCTGACGATGAGCAGCGAGGAACGGGCACCGGTCGGAGTGGACACCACACGGCCGAGCGTGGCCCGGGTCTACGACTACTTTCTCGGCGGCAAGGACAACTTCGCGGTCGACCGGCAGGCTGCCCAGATGGCGCTGCAGGTGACCCCGGACGGGCCGGCGGCCGGCAAGGCCAACCGCGCCTTTCTGGGCCGGGTGATCCGGCACCTGGTCGCCAAGGAAGGAATCCGCCAGTTCCTCGACATCGGATCCGGGCTGCCCACCCAGGGCAACGTGCACGAGATCGCCCACCAGATCGACCCCGAGGTGCGGGTCGCCTACGTCGACAGCGACCCGATGGTGCTGGCACACGGCCGGGCGCTGCTCGGCAACTCGCCGTACACCACGGTCGTGCAGGCCGACGCCCGCCACCCCGAGCAGATCCTCGCCGACCCCGACGTCCGAGCGCTGATCGACTTCTCGCAGCCGGTCGGGCTGCTGCTCTTCGCCATCCTGCATCACATCAACGACGACGAGGACCCGAGCGGTGTCGCCGCGACCTTCCGCGACGCCGTCCCGTCCGGCAGCTTCATGGTGGTTTCGCACTTCCACAACCCGGGCGAGGCGCACCCGGAGGCCGCCAAGAAGGCGCTGACCGTGGAAAAGATCTTCAACCAGACGCTCGGCACCGGCCGGTGGCGCCAGCGCGACGAGATCCTCGGCTACTTCGGCGACTTCCAGCTGCTGGAGCCGGGCTTGGTGCCGGTCCCGGAGTGGCGTACCGACCCGGACGAGGAGCCGACGGCCCAGACCGACACCTACTACACCTTCGTCGGCGGGGTCGCCCGCAAACCCTGACCAGGTGACGAGTGGCGGCCGGTCGTAGACCTCAATCGAGGCCGGCCGGCCGGCCGCCGTCATAGCTGACCGGCGTCGGGACCGACCGGCGTCATGGCCGACCGGCGTCGGGACCGACAGCGACAGCTCAACCGATCCGGCCGACCCCGCCGAAAAGGTAGACCTCCGGCTCGTCGGAATCCGGGTCGGGCCGCCACCGCGAGCAGGTGACGACGCCGGGCTCCAGCAGGTCCAACCCCTCGAAGAAGCCTTCGAGCTCCACCCTCGTCCTCGCGCGGATCGGCGTACCGCCGCGCTCGGTGGTTTCCCGCATCACCCGCAGCATCGGCTCACCGTGGATCTCCGCAGTGGAGTGGGTGAGCACCAGGTAACTGCCGGCGGGCATGGCACGCACCAGGTGCGCGACCGAGCCGTACGCCACCTCGTCGTCCATGATGTGGTTGACGACGCCGAGGAGCATCAGCCCGATTGGCTGCGAGAGGTCGAGCGTCCGCCGCGCGGACTCCAGGATCGAGTCCGGCTGCCGCAGGTCGGCTTCGACGTAGTCGCAGCTGCCGTCCGGCGTACTGGTCAGCAGCGCCCGCGCGTGTGCCATGACGAGCGGGTCGTTGTCGATGTAGACCACCCGGCAGCGCGGGTCGAGGGACTGCGCGACCTCGTGGGTGTTGTCCGCCGACGGCAGCCCGGTGCCGACGTCGAGGAACTGACGGATGCCGGCGTCGGTGACGAGGAACCGGACCACCCGCTTGAGGAACGCGCGTTCGGCCTTGGCCCCGATCGGAATGTCCGGGATGTGGGCGATCACCTCGTCGCCGGCGGCCCGGTCGACCGCGAAGTTGTCCTTGCCGCCCAGCCAGTAGTTCCAGATCCGCGCCGAGTGCGGAACCGTGGTGTCCAGCTTGGAGCCTGAGGGAAGCTCCCGTTCCTCGGTCATGTGAGCATTCTTCCTCATTCGCGGGACGGCGACGCCAGCGGGGCGGTGGGGGGTGTCCCTATGGGTTCTGTCAAGCAGCGAGGCGGGGTTCGTCCGCCGGTTTGGGCTGGTATGGCCGTTGGGTGCGGAGCATGGCGTGGAGGACGTCGACGCGGCGGCGGGCGAGGCAGATGAGGGCGGCGTTGTGTTTCTTGCCCTCAGCGCGTTTGCGGTCGTAGTAGGCGCGGCTGAGCGGGTCGGCGAGAGCGGCGAACGCGGACAGGAAGAACGCGCGTTTCAGCTGCTTGTTGCCGCCCTTGGGTGGGTGTTCGCCACGGATGCTGGTGCCGGAGCGGCGGGTGACCGGGGCCAGGCCGGCGTAGGCGGCCAGGTGGCCGGGGGTGGGGAACGAGGTGCCGTCGCCGACTTCGAGCAGGATGCGGGCCGCGGTCCTGACGCCGATGCCGGGCATCGAGGTCAGGACCGGGGCAAGAGGGTGCGCATCAAGCATCCCTTCGACCTGTTCGGCGACCTTGTCGCGTTGGCGCAGCAGGTCACGCAGGTTGTCGGCGAGTCGGGGAAGGACGGTCTCGGCGGCGGTGGTGCCGGGAACCACGACGGTCTGCGCGTCGAGCGCGGTGAAGATCTGGTCGACCAGGCGGGCGCCCATGCGTGGCGCGCGGGCCTTGACGATCTCGGTGAGTTTCGCCCGGCCTGCCTTGCGGATGCCGGTGGGTCCGCCGCACCGCGAGATGGCTTCCAGGACGGCGGGGTGCTGCAGTTTCGGGCCGAGGACGCGTTCCAGGGGTGGGTGGATCTGGGTGAGCAGGCCCCGGATGCGGTTGGCGACGCGGGTGACCTCGCCGGCGAGGTCGTCGTCGTAGCCGACCATCACCTCCAGCTCGGCCAGGGCGTCGTCGCCGGTGTCGACCCGGCGCAGGGTGTGGGGCAGGGTGCGGGCGGCGTCGGCGATGACGTAGGCGTCGCGGGCGTCGGTCTTCGCGGTGCCGGGGTGCAGGTCGGCCAGGCGGCGCATGACCAGACCGGGCAGGTAGGCGACCTGGTGGCCGCAGGCGCGGGCGACCGCGACGGGCAGCGCGCCGATCGAGGCGGGCTGGTCGACCACGGCCAGGATCTGGCCGTGCCGGGCGAGTTTGTCGAACAGTTTCCGCAGCCCGGTTTCGGTGTTGGGCAGCGTCGCGTCGTGCAGCCGCTTGCCGTCGCGGTTCAACGCGACCGCGTGGTGTCCTTCCTTGCCGACGTCGAGTCCGATGAAGACGCCGAACCCGTCGTGCACAGCTTGCCTCCTCACGGCGATGGCCTGGCTCGGCCGCTGGTCATAGCGTCGGACTGCCGGCATCCACGTTACGGAGAGACCTACCCCACGACGGGGTGGCCGGGTCCCTATCAGCGGTCCGCCGACGCCACCCGGCTCGGCGACAACACCCCCCGGATCATGCGTACGACAGGGGCATTCAGTCATACCGAGCCGGGCGACCGAGCAGTCCCCGGCTGGGGACGATCAAAAAGGTAACGGGGGAGAGGTCGTCTGATCGGCGGCGGGGGAGAAGGGGACGGTACGTCGGTCCGGTCGCCGCTGCTCCTGATGCCAAATGTCGCACCCGTCGGGTAGACATGCTCGATCTACTTTCGACACCAATGAGGAGTGCCACGGATGTCGCTTGCCGACCGCCTGCTCGACGCGGTTCGTGAAGACCGCTCGCACGCGGGGATCGTGTTCAACGGGGTGTATCAGCCGGTGGGCGGGCCGGGCGGCAAGATCATGCCGCCGACGTTCCCGATTCCCGACTCGGAGCAGGCCGCCGCCCGACGTGAAGGCCGCGAGCCCGTGCCGTACGCGACAGAACGCCGACTGATCGACGACACGCTGCGCGACACCGTCATCGTCGACCAGGTGCCTTCGCAGGCCAACCGGGTCGAAGAGGCGCTGCTGGCAGCCCGTGACGGCGGCCGACTCGACCTGCCGATCTTCGAACTGACCATGAAAGAGGAAGGCGTCCGGCTGACGTCGCTGGACTTCCCGCACCGCTACGCCGACGCCTACCTACGCGACAGCGACGTGGACGGCGAACGCTTCGACCGTAGCCCGGTCGGTAAGGCGTTGCGGGCGACCTCGGCCACCGACGTACGGCCGCTCTACCGCCGGGAACCGTACTCGTTGATCTTCGGGGCCTGGGATTCGCACCGCAAGGGACGCTGGCCGAAGTTCCCGCGCGTCTACTCGTCGTCGATGTTCGGCATCGACTGGTCGATCGGGGACCGGCGGGCCGGCAAGGTCGACCCGGTCAACCTGACCGGCGCCATCGACGACAAGGGCAAAGCCGAACGCGACTGGCGTTACCTGCCGGAGGGCACGAAAGCCAAGGGCGGCAAGCTCAGCGAGATCGGGCACGGACACATCGCGCCCAACACGGTGCACGGCGGGGTGACGGTGCGGGAAATCCGCCGGTACGGCTGGATCTCCCTGGCTGGCCTGGAACGGCTGCGGTTCGGCGACGCGTCGGCCGAAGCCGCGACGGCGGCCCGGGCGACGCTCGCCGCCCTGGCCCTGGTCGGCGACCGGCTCGCGTTCGGGCGGGCCTCGCTGTGGCTCCGCTCCGGCTGCGACCTGACCCGCCACCGGGAGACCGTCGCCTTCGAAGGCGACGGCGGCACACTCGACCCGATCGACGTGTCGACCGCCGAGGCGATCGACACCTTCCGGGAGCTGCGCGGCCGGGCGACGGCCGCCGGCATCCGCATGGACGACGACGTCATCGCGATCACCCCGATCATCTCGCTCGCCGAAGCGATCCGGCACGCCCTCACCCAGTCCGCAGCGGAAGAGGCGTAGGACCGGTGGCGCTCAGCATCACCGTACGGCTGAGGGAAGCCCGCTACGACGCGGCCGCGACCACCCCCGCCGACCCGGAGTGGCCACCACATCCGGCGCGCCTGTTCAACGCGCTGGTCGCAGCCGTCGAACACGGCAGCGGCAACCCACCCGAGGACGCCGACCTGGCGGCGCTGCGCTGGCTCGAACAGGCCGGTCCACCGCTGGTCGCGGCGGTCGCCCCGACCGACATACACACCAGCGTCCGCAGCGGATTCGTGGTGACCAACGCGACCGAAACCCATTCGGGCAGCACGTTCTGGCCGGGCCGCACCAACCGGTCGAGCAGCCGCAGCAGCGCCCTGCCCGCCGACGACCGGTTCGCGTTCGTCTGGCCGACCGCCGAGCCCGACGACGGCGTGCTGTGGCGGCTGACCAAGCTGGCCCGGCGGGTGCCGTACCTGGGCCGGTCCACCGGCAACGTCGAAATCACCGTGCACGACGAGGAGGCGCCGCCGCGTCCGAGGTGGACGACGTACCGGCCGACCCGGATCGGCGCGCCGGGGTCGATCGCGCCGCGGGTGCCGTACCCCGGCTACACCGACCAGCTGATCGCCGCGTACGACACCGGCCAGCGGGCCTGGGAAACCGCCCGGTCGATCGCCTACACCGTCGAGACCCTGCCGCAGCCGGCGGAGCCACCACCGGTGGAAGCGCCCGGCCCGTACCGGACACTGCTGGTCTGGCCGGTACGACGCGGACACGTGCCGATCCGGGGCGACCGGATCCTGCAGGTCGCCGGCCTGCTGCGGCGTACCGTGATGGACCGGGTGGCCGATCCGCTGCCGGCCCAGGTCAGCGGCCACGGCGCCGACGGCCGGCCGCACGTGGCATACCTGCCGCTGCTCGACGTCGGCCACCGCCACGCCGACGGACACCTGCTGGGCGTCGCCGTCGCGCTGCCCACCGACCTGCCCGACACCGACCGCCGGGCGGTACTGACCGGACTGTTCGGCCCGACCGGCGACGACCCGATCCAGACGTTGAACGGCAACCAGTTCGGCCCGGTGCAACTCGCCGACCCGGCCGAGCCGCCGACGACGTGGGGTGTGCGGGCCGACCGGTGGACCGGACCACCGTCCGGCGTACAACGGTGGGTGACCGCCAGCCCGATGATGCTGGACCATTTTCCCAATCGCAGCCGCGACGCCGCCGACATCGTCGCCGACGGACTCGTCACCGCCGGCTATCCCCGGCCGGTGTCGGTGACCGTGCTCGACGCCCCGGTGCTGCGCGGCGCGATCAGCGCACCCCGGCGCGGCACCCTGCCCCGGCAGCGGCCGTCCCGACCGCTGGTGCACTGCCGGATCAGTTTCGCCGAACAGGTACGCGGCCCGGTCATCGCCGGTGCCCTGCGCTACCTGGGCTGCGGCGTGTTCGTCCCGGAGGTACCCGTTGCCCGCCCCTGAACATGCCGACCGGCCAGCGGCCGGCCTCGGCCGACAAGACACCGTCGCGGCGCTGACCGCCGCCGACTTCGCCGCGTTCGTCGCCGAGGCCCACGCCGGACGCGAGCCGTTCCCCTGGCAGCAGGCCCTGCTCGACCGGATCCTCGCCGACGGGCGCTGGCCCGACGTCATCGACGTACCGACCGGACTCGGCAAGACGACCGTGCTCGACGTCGCCGTGTTCGTCGCCGCGCTGCGCCCCGACCTCGCACCCCGGCGGACGTTTTTCGTCGTCGACCGGCGTCTCGTCGTCGACGAAGCCGACGAACACGCCACCGCCATCCAGGCGGCGTTGACCGGCACCGCCGCCGGGCCGGTGTGCCGCGAGGTCGCCGACCGGCTGCGCGCCGTGGGCGACCCCGGTGACGTGCTGACCGTCGCCCGGATGCGCGGCGGCGTCACCTGGGACCGCATCTGGCTGGAACGCCCCGACCGGCGGGCGATCATCACCGGCACCATCGACCAGGTCGGCAGCCGGCTGCTGATGCGCGGCTACGGCGTCAGCGAGTACGCCCGCCCGATCGACGCCGCCCTCGTCGGCACGGACAGTCTGATCGTCGTCGACGAAGCCCACCTGGCCACCGCGTTCCACACCACCGCCCGCGCCGCGTTCGACCTGGACCGGTGGCCGATCGCCCGACGGCCGACGCTGGTCACCATGTCCGCGACCAACCCGGCCGACGACGACCGGCCGGCGGCCTTCGACATCGGTACGCCGACGGCGGCCTCTGACATTGGTACGCCGACGGTGCACACGATCAGCGCCGCCGACCTCGATCACCCGATGGCCGGACAGCGGTTGCGTGCCGGCAAGCGACTACGCCTCGTCCACGTCGACACCAACCGGCGCAAAGCCGACACCGAGGTGCCGCAGGTGATGGCCGACCTCGCCGTACGGCTGGCCGACCAGGGCGTGGTGGCCGTCGTCGCCAACACGGTCGCCCGCGCCCGCGGCGTGTTCGACCGGCTGCCCGTCGGCACCGACGCCGTCCTGCTGACCGGGCGGATCCGCCCGATCGACCGGGATCTGCTGCTGAAACGCCACTACCAGCGGATCAAGGCCGACCCTGGCCGCTCCGACCCTCGCCCGTTCGTGATCGTCGCGACCCAGACGATCGAGGTGGGAGCCAACATCGATGCCGACGCGCTGATCAGCGAATCAGCGCCGCTGCCCGCGCTGATCCAGCGACTCGGCCGGCTCAATCGGCTCGGCCACCACGACGAACCCGCCCCGGCGTACCTGGTGCACGACAGCACCGTCGACGCCGACGACCCGGTCTACGGGCCGGCCCGCCTCGCCACCTGGCAGTGGCTGGCCGGGCGGATCACCCCGGCCACCCCGGCCAATCCCCACCAGGGCGACGTCCGCGACGTGTCCCCGATCGCGCTGCGCGACCTGCGCGCCCAGGCCCCGGCAGCGGCCGTCACCACCATCGAGCGGTACGTGCCGCTGCTCGACCCGGCCATCCTGGACGCCTGGACCCGCAGCTCACCGCCGCCGCACCCGGACCCGCCGGTCGCCCCGTTCCTGCACGGCCTCGACGCCGAACCGCCCGCCGTCACCGTCGTCTGGCGAGCCGGACTGGACACCGGGCAGACCGACCACTGGCCGGCCACGGTCGACATCGTGCCGCCGGTCGCCGACGAAGCCATCGAGGTGCCGATCCACGCGCTCCGCCGCCTGCTGACCGGCACCGACCCGGCCGACCTGACCGCCGATGTCGCGCTCGCGGTCACCCCGGACGAGCAAAACCCGACACCCGGCGGTACGGCCGACCCGCTGGTGCTGCGCTACCCGCGCCGGGGCGGCGGCGAGATGATCCGGGCGTCCAGGATCCGGCCCGGCGACACCATCGTCATGCCGGTCGAGTACGGCGGCTGCGACCGGTTCGGCTGGCACCCGGCAAGCCGGGAACCAGTCGTCGACGTCGCCGACCTCGCCAAGCGCCGAGGCCGGCCGCTGCTGCGGATCGGCACCCAGCTGCGCCCGCTCGTCGCCTACCTGGCCGACCCGCTGGCACCACCAGGCCCCGATGTCGACGCGGCGCTCGACGCGCTGCTCGCCGACCCGGCCGCAGACTCAGCCGGTGAGCAGGAACCGACCGACGCGGCCGGCTACCGCGACCTCCTTCGCGCGCTCGCCACCGCGCTGCCGCCCCGCCATCCGCTGCTCGACACCCTGAAACCGATGATCGAGGCCAAGCCGCTGGTCACCCGTACCGCCACGGTTTTGGACGCCCAGACCGGCCGGACCTGGCAGCCGCCGTTCCCGGTGCTGCTCACCACGGCGCGGGGCTCGGCCGGCCAGGGTCCCAGTTACCGGCAGGCCGAGGACGACTCGGAAGCGGGCAGCTCCGCCAGCGCGTACCCCGGCCGGCGCATCAACCTCGACGACCATCAACGGGCGGTCGCCGCCCGCGCCGCCGAAATGGCCCGCAACCTCGGCCTGCCCGCGCCGCTGGTCGCCAGCGTCGAAACCGCCGCCCGCTGGCACGACGACGGCAAACGCGACCCCCGCTTCCAGACGATGCTGCACGCCGGCCGCCCGGAGCTCGCCGAACTCGCCCTGCAGCCGCTGGCCAAGTCTGGCATCGACCCGGCCAACTTCGCCGAAGCGCGCCGGGCCCGGGACGCCGCCGGCTACCCCAAGGGGATGCGGCACGAAGCACTGTCGGCACGGATCGTCGCCGCCCGACTCGCCGAGCACCCCGGCGACCTCGACCCGGAACTGGTCGTCCACCTGGTCGCCAGCCATCACGGCCGCAACCGACCGCTGCTGCCACCGGTCGTCGACGACCGGTCGGTCAAGGTCGCCGTGCCCGGGTTGCTGCCAATGTTCGACTCGGCCGACACCGTCGACTGGTCGGCTCCGGTCCGGTTCGCGCAGCTCAACGACGCGTACGGCCGGTGGGGTCTGGCGCTGCTGAAACCGTCGTACGGCTGGCCGACATCTGGGCGTCCGCCCGCGACGAGGAAACACCCGCCGGTGACGACGAAGGGACCGACCCGTGAGCGACCCGATCGAGCTGCCGGCCCTGGACGGGCGGGACCCGCTCGGGTTCCTCGCGGCGCTGGGCACCCTGCGGCTCCTGGCCGACCACCACGATCCGGCCGCCGCGCTGTCGTTCGACGAGCAGACCGCCGTCGCCCGACTGCACACCGCCCGGCTGACCTCCCTCGACGACCTTGTATCCACAGTGATCGACATCGTCGCCACCGTTCCGCCCGACGGGGTGATCCCCGCCGCACCGGCGACGCTGCCCGCTGCGAAGGTCGGCACCGCGCCTGACCCGATGCGGGTCGCCCGCGACGAGTTCCGAGCCGCGGCCGACAGGTTGACCAGCGGCGACCCGGCCGCCGTACGGTGGCTGGCCGCACTCGTCACCGACCTCGCCGCCGACGCCAAAGGCCGGGCCGCGCTCACCCCGTTCACCGCGCCGGCCGGTCAGCAGAGCCTGCGTTCGTTTTTCGCCAAACCCCTCGACGAGGTACGCAAGGACCCGGCGACGCTGATCCGACAGGCGTTCGCCGGCTGGCGGCGGGTCGACGGCTACACCGGCGAATACCTCGACCACCGGGTGGTACGCGGCGCGGCCGACCACCCGTCCGGCAAGTCCGTCGAAGCCGGCGTGCCCGGTGCCACCTGGCTGGCCATCATGGCGCTGCCGATGCTGCGGTTGACCGGCGACGGCAGCACCGTGGCGGCGACCGGCTGGCATCAGGTGGCCGGCCGACGTCAGCCGGTCATGCTGTGGCCACTGTGGCGGCAATCCCTGGACAGGCACGCCGTCACCGCCCTGCTCGAACACCGCGAGCTGCGCCCGGACCGCCGCCGGGACGGTGTCCCGAACGCCGTGCCCAACGCCGTCACCGTCAACCCGGCCAGGTGGCCGCCGCTCGGCGTCTTCGCCGTTGCCGCCGCCGCTCGTCAACCCGTCGAGGGCCGCAAATCAGCTGGTGTGCTCGCCCCGATCCCGGTCACCATCACCGGTCCGACACCCACAAAACCCTGACGACCGGGGGTACGGGCACCAGCCGCCCCAAACGACGCCAGCCAGTTCCGTCGGTGCCGCCGAGTACGCTGACCTCGCTCCTGCCGCGCTGACGGTCCTGGAGTCGTTTACTTGACAAATGAACAGATGCGTCCGACACGTCCCCCAGCTTCGGAACCTCCAGTGGACACGCTTCACGCGGGAGGTTCCTAACCTGGATATGCCACCAAATCGGACCAACCCGGCTGGTGATCTGCTTGAACTCCATCGTGAACTGGCTATATAGCCAGTTCACGAGCCCCATCACCGGCCCGCGAGGGTCGGTCTCCATTGCGACTACGGCTGGCTGATCGCCGAGGACCGTACCGACCGGGCCCATCACCGGCCCGCGAGGGTCGGTCTCCATTGCGACCCGACCGGCGTCGCGGCGCGAGCAAGCTGGAGACAAAGGCCCATCACCGGCCCGCGAGGGTCGGTCTCCATTGCGACCGGTAGGGTGGACACGTCCACCCTGTCCACCCCATGCCATCACCGGCCCGCGAGGGTCGGTCTCCATTGCGACGCCTGGTCGATGCTGAGGGTGCGCTGCGCGTCGGTCAGCCATCACCGGCCCGCGAGGGTCGGTCTCCATTGCGACTCGGCACTCGGGTCGACCCGGAACCAGGGGTGCCCGAAGCCATCACCGGCCCGCGAGGGTCGGTCTCCATTGCGACACCCCTGGGTGGGAACAGGTCCCAGATCGTAAGGTCGAGCCATCACCGGCCCGCGAGGGTCGGTCTCCATTGCGACACCCCTGGGTGGGAACAGGTCCCAGATCGTAAGGTCGAGCCATCACCGGCCCGCGAGGGTCGGTCTCCATTGCGACGCTGAGGCCCGTACCCCTGGCAGGGTGCGGGCCTCAGTGCCATCACCGGCCCGCGAGGGTCGGTCTCCATTGCGACGAGGGAGTCAGCGACAGTGCGTTGCTTGGCGACTTTCTCCCATCACCGGCCCGCGAGGGTCGGTCTCCATTGCGACCGACTCGGTCACGAGGCACCCAGCCCGAAGTGGTCCCGGACCATCACCGGCCCGCGAGGGTCGGTCTCCATTGCGACGCTCCAGGCTCACTCATCCGAGGGCTCCACGATCTCCATCACCGGCCCGCGAGGGTCGGTCTCCATTGCGACTGCGCCTCATAGACAGCTTTCGAGTACTGCCCGGCCCCCATCACCGGCCCGCGAGGGTCGGTCTCCATTGCGACGCCATGTAGAAGTCGCCCCACTCTGGATAGAAGCCAAACATCCATCACCGGCCCGCGAGGGTCGGTCTCCATTGCGACTTATTCCGGGAGAACTCCCCGCGCGGTTTCGTCTCGCCGCCATCACCGGCCCGCGAGGGTCGGTCTCCATTGCGACACTACGCGGGCACGGACTACACCGACCGGGAAATGGTCCACCATCACCGGCCCGCGAGGGTCGGTCTCCATTGCGACATGGTGTGACCTCGATCCTGATTCCTGGCGCGAGTTGGCGGCCATCACCGGCCCGCGAGGGTCGGTCTCCATTGCGACGCTCTGGTCTCCCACTTGCGGGCCTCAGCCTTCCACCATCACCGGCCCGCGAGGGTCGGTCTCCATTGCGACGGCCGCGTGGCGTACGTCTGCCGGAACGTCTGATGGCCATCACCGGCCCGCGAGGGTCGGTCTTCATTGCGACTGTGACGGGAGGCGCTGTGAGCGAGAACCGGCGGCTGGCCCATCACCGGCCCGCGAGGGTCGGTCTCCATTGCGACGGGTGGCGACCGCAGCGGCGCGTAGTGCGGCAAGGTGCCCATCACCGGCCCGCGAGGGTCGGTCTCCATTGCGACCACAAGCCGAACTGGCTGGCCGAGGATCGCGGGCAGCCCCATCACCGGCCCGCGAGGGTCGGTCTCCATTGCGACTCCCGAATACCGAACCGCTTCGCCACCGAGCCGACCAGCCATCACCGGCCCGCGAGGGTCGGTCTCCATTGCGACGCTGCGTGCCCTGCTGGCGGACGCCAACGGCCGTGCCATCACCGGCCCGCGAGGGTCGGTCTCCATTGCGACGTCCGCTGGTGCGGCGCGGTGGGCCGCGAGCACGACCCCCATCACCGGCCCGCGAGGGTCGGTCTCCATTGCGACCGGGTGATCTGCCACCGGGACCGGGCTGCCACACAGTGCCATCACCGGCCCGCGAGGGTCGGTCTCCATTGCGACGGCACACCCCTGCCCGAGCCGGGCGCGGATCAGGCGCACCATCACCGGCCCGCGAGGGTCGGTCTCCATTGCGACTGTGCGTTTGGGACCGGTCAGCCGGCGTAGGCCTCGACCTTAACCGACCCGCGAGAGCCGGTCTCCATTGCGACGGGCCGAGGACGTGCTCGGCGAGCTGATCGCGGCTGCGGTCCTTCACCGACCCGCGAGGGCCAGTCTCCATTGCGACAAAGGGCTGGCGATCGACGCCTCGCCGTCCGCCCGACGCCGTCACCGGCCCGCGAGGGCCGGTCTCCATTGCGACGGAAGGCAACTGTTCAGACGGGTAGGATGCTCACTTCGTACTTGCGGATCTCCGCGTCACGGGTGACGATGGTTGACCCTTCGTGCTGGGCCTGCGCGATGAGCATCCGGTCGAAGGGGTCTCGGTGGATCATGGGAAGGCGTGCCGCGACGATCGCATGGTCGGCGGTGATCGGCAACTCCTTGAAACCACTCCGCCTGATGCGTTCCACCAGGTCATCCGGGCCCTTGAGCTTGCCGGTGGCCTGTTTTATCCCTATCTCCCAGAGACTGATCGGGCTGAGATGCACGCCTGGGTCGCGGTCCAGTTGGTCTTTGATGTCGTCGGCAAGGGTGGGGTCGTCGGTGAACCACCAGATGACAACGTGTGTGTCGAGGAGCAGCATCACGTATTCAGCCCGAAGTCCCGAGCGATCTCCTCGTTGACCTCTGCCGAGTCCCAGTCGTCAGCGACGACCAGAAGGTTTTTCAACGAGCCGCGGCCTTTCCGGATGACCTCGCGGTGCAGTGGGATGACCTTCGCTACAGGAGTACCGGCGCGGCTGATGATGATCTCCTCGCCGTGCTCCACCCGCTCGATGATTCGTGACAGGTTCGTCTTGGCCTCATGAATGTTGAACTGCCCCAGAGCTTCGCTCGTCATCTCGCACCCCCTTAGCTAAGTAGGCTAGTCCGCAGCTGGCCATCGCGCCAGTGTTTCTCCAGCGGGAGTGCGCGGTGGCCGGCTGCGGACGTACGGGTGGGGTCAGCGGATGGAGGTGTGGGTGAGGAAGGTGGTCCAGGCGGTGGGGGAGAAGGTGAGGGTGCCGCCGTCGCGGTCCTTCGAGTCGCGTACCAGGACCCGACCGGGCAGGTTGTCGGCCACCTCCACGCAGTTGCCGCCGGTGTCGCCAGAGCGGCTGGACTTGCGCCACTGCAGACCATCGGAAGTTGTCATGGAGTCAGCCTATATTTTGCGATGATGCGGAGCGACGCGCTGACGGACGCGGCGTCGCCGAGCAGACAGTCCCACTTTCGGTTGAGTAGGACGATTGTTTCCTCGTCGTCGGCGACTTGGCCACGGGCAACGTTTTCCAGGTAGACGGCGGGGTCGACGTCGGGCAACTCGGCGATGATGAAGCCGCCGAGTAGTCCGACGTGCGCGCCGACCTCGGTTGGCAGGATGTGGAGCCGCACGTTCGGCAGCTCGGCGACCTTCTGCAGGTGCTGCAGTTGCCGATCGAGGATGGCATGGTCGCCGATCGGCCGGGCCAGCATCGACTCGTCGAGGATGAAGATGCACTCAGGCGGGTTGTCGCGGGTCAGCAGCTCCTGCCGCTCCATCCGCACCCGGACCAGCTCCTCTACCTTGTCCGGCGTGTGTAAACCGCCAGCGGAGATGATCGCTCGGGCGTACTCCTCGGTTTGTAACAGTCCGGGGATGACGCCCAACTCGAAGTTGCGGAGGCGATTGGCCTCCGATTCGATCTTGAGCCAGGGCAAGAACCAGGCGGGAGTGCGTTGGCGTTCGGCGCGGTCCAGCAGCTCGGTCAGCAGGCCGGCCGTGTCCAAGGCCTCGTCGGCCTCCTCGGCGAACCTGAACGTCGGCTTGCGTCGGCCGGTCTCGATCGCGGCAATCGTTGACGCGCTCCAGTTGATCTTTTCGGCGAGGCCGTCCTGGCTTACGTCAGCGGCGACCCGCGCCGCTTTGAGCGCGCGAATCCACATGATCATGTGCACGGCTTACCTCTCCGTACGTGAGTGATTTCACCGGTATGCCGCTCCATCCTTACCGGATCGGTCTGCAGAGTCCAGAGTGTTCACAGGAGAGTTTTCGAAGATCAGCGGAGGGCAGAAATGAGCATCCTGGCGCCAGGCTCCGAACCGCCAGCCATCCCCGAGTTGAGCGAGGAGCAGACCCGTGACGTCGCCATCCTGTACGCGCGACGCGTCGTCATCGATCACTGGCCCTCGGTGGAGTGGGCCGGCTGCCCGGCCTGCCTGACCGACGGGTGCCGCCCGATGAATGCCGCGCTGGAATTTCTACGCGTGGAAGACTTCCCGGCATATCAGCGGCTCGCCGAACTGCTCCGCGACGGCCAACCGGTGGAAATGATTCCTGAAGACCTCTGAACTGCCGCCGCAGATAAGCCGACGGTGCCTCCGGCTGGAATCGGCAAGCCGACCGGAGGCACCGTCACCCGTGACCGCAAGTCTTCCCCGACGCGGGCCATCGAGTTGAGGGCTGACGTACGTAATTCTCGAAAATTACGTACGTCAGCCCTCAACTCGACGCGGCGATGCCGCTACCGCAGCATGACGTTGAGGCCGATGGTCAGCAGGGCGGACAGTAGGAGCGAGACCAGCAGCATCAGCAGGCAGCCGATCCCGCCGCCGAGCGGTCGGATCTCGGTGTTTCCGATTCTCATGCTGTGACCGATACCCGTTGCCACCTGGGCTCATGCGGCATCGACGCGGTCATGCCCCGGCCCGGCCTACCGGCGGCGACCGGGCTGCCTCGGGGTGAGCCGGGGCAGCTCGATCGGGCCAGCGTTGACGTCAGTTCACTGGGACAGGCGCTGGGAGAAACGGATGTTGTTGCCGGACGGGTCGCGTACGCCGCAGTCGCGTACCCCGTACGGCTGGTCGATAGGTTCCTGCATGATCTCCGCGCCGCCGGCCCGCACCCGCTCGAACGTCGCGTCTACGTCGTCGACCAGGAAGATCAACCCGCTGAGCGAGCCCTTGGCGAGCAGCAGATCCAGGGTCTCCTGATCGGCGGGGCGACCCATCGCGGCGACTTCGAGCACGATCTCGACGTCCGGCTGCCCGGGCGGGCCGACGGTCAGCCAGCGGTGGCCCTCGAACGGCAGGTCGGTGCGGACCTCCAGGCCGAGCAGGTCGCGGTAGAACTTGAGTGCCTCGTCCTGGTCGTGGACGAGCAGGAAGGTGTGAGAAAGCGTGATTGCCATGGCAGGGACGCTACGCCGGGCGGCTGACCTGGGCTTCTCCAAACCGATTTGATGCGCCGGCCGATCCCGGCCGAGCGGCTGACCGGTAGCCTGAAGCTGACGACGCGATGCTGTGGTGGAAAGTGAGGTTCGCGCTGTGGGTTCCGGTTACGAACCGATGAGTCTGGCCGTGCTGGCCACCCATCTCGCATCTGCGGATACCGACCAGACTCGTTGGAAGCTGGTGTGGGAGTTCCTGGAGGAGTTCCGCTGGGAGCCGGCGACCAGGGTGAGGCTGCTGATGGACGAACCGGAGCGGACCGGGGACGAGCGGTGGGACGCACTGCTCGCGGCACTCGCGGAGCATCTGCTCGCTCAGGCGGACCTCGCCCCGCCGCAATGGGTCGACGCGCGGGTGCTGCGCCGGGCATGGTTTCCGGCCGAACTGGCCGTCCACCGGGCAGATGCGCTGGCATGGGCACCGGCCGCGTTCCGCAAGCATGGGGTATACCTGTCGATCCACGACCTGGCGGCAGCGTGACCGAGCCGGACGGCGTCCTGATGGGGCGCGCGGATCTTGAGCGAGCGTTCGGTAGCCTGGGCGATCGGCTGGTGCGCCGAGGAGTCGTTGCTGACATCTTCGTCGTCGGTGGAGCCGCAATGGCGCTGGCCTATGACGCGAAACGGGTTACCAGGGACGTCGACGCGATGTTCGTGCCGCACGGCGTCGTACTCGACGAAGCGCGTGCGGTCGCAGACGAACTGGGCCTGCCTCCGTGGTGGCTCAACGAGCAGGCCAGCGTGTACGTGTCCGGCAAGGACGACCCGGGTCGACGGCGGGTCTTCGACCATCCCGGCATTCGGGTCATGGCGGCGTCACCCGAGCACATCTTCGCGATGAAGGCTCTCGCGGCACGAGCACGCGATGTCGACGACCTTCGTGCCCTCGCGGCACTGGCCGACGTCGCGACGGTGGACGACGCCGTGCGACTGTGCCGCGACTTCTACCCGGACGAAGTGATCTCGCCGCGGGCCATGGGCGTAATCCGTGAGCTGTTCGGTTAGCGCTACCTCGTTCCAGCCGTCAACGAACAGGAATGCGCGGCGTCGTCGGGCGGGTTGGTCGGGCGACGGCTTTGACGTAGCAGGCCGGAATGGCCGCGCCTGCCGTGTGTGACCGGGCCCGATACGCGCTGGGCGTCTCGCCGACCAGCTCGGTGAAGCGGGAACTGAACGAACCCAGCGACGTGAAGCCGACCGCCATGCAGACGTCGGTGACGCTCAGATCACCCCGGCGCAGCAGCGCCTTGGCCCGCTCGACCCGCCGGGTCGACAGATAGCCGTACGGGCTTTCGCCGTAGGCGGCCCGGAACAGTCGGCTGAAGTGCGACGGCGACATGTACGCCGCCCGCGCCATCGCCGGCACGTCCAGTGGGCGGGCGTACTCCCGGTCGAGCAGGTCCCGGGCCCGGCGTAGCCGGACAGCTTCCTCCACGGTCACCCGGTCAGGGTGCCACGCCCCACCGACACGCCGTCGCCGACCACCCCGGCGCGGCCGGCCCGGATACCGCAACTCGTCAGCAGCTCTGCGGCTCCGCCCCCCGTGAGTAGAGCAGCGGGGTACGGTGCTGCCCCTCCAAGGCCCGGCGCGCTTGGATGTGGGCGCAGCCATTGGCGAAGGCCTTCGGCACGGTCCAGCCGGCGAAGAGCCCTTCGTAGAAGCCCGTGCTGAATCCTATCGACGCCTCGTCCAGGATCTCGGACCGCATCCCGATCACGTAGTCGATGTGTTGGGACACGGCCTCGGCCAGCCGCACCGAGTGACACGCGTTCACTATCACGCAGCGCAGCGTCGGCGTGTGCAGCCGGAACAGCTCCGCCAACCCCTCCGGGGAGATCAAGTCCCCATCGCCCAGATCGTTCTCCAGGTACAGGTATCCTTCCCTGTCGCCGTGCCCCGAGAAGTGGACGACCTGCGGCTCGTAGTCCTTTAGCGCTTGGCTGAGGTCGTCGAACCGCGTGGCCGTGCAATCGTCGATTCGGAATCGGTGCTGCTGTTTGCCGAGCCGGAGCCGTTCCCGGACCTTGCGCATCTCCAGGTCCGAGCGCAGCCGGGGCAGGTCCTGCGGGCTGGCCGCCAGGTAGAGGATGGTCTGCTCGACGGCGGCCGGTTGCGGGGCCGGTTGCGCGGCCGGCTGGGTGACCGGTGCAGTCGGCTGACTCGACGCGGCCGACCGTACCGCCACGTCGACGACGTTCTCCTGTGTGACGGTCCGGATGGTGCCGTACGGGTCCAGGTGGCCGTACCGGGTGGTGACCACCACCGGCACGTGTCGGCCGCGCTCGGTCGCCCGTACCGGCAGGGTGAACCGCGCCGTCACGCCCTCCTTGAGTACGGCGACCCCGCGCCGCCGGTCGTCGCTGACGACCGGCCCCCGCAGCGCCACGGTGACGTCGTGCAGCGCGACGCCGGTGTCGTTGCTCATCATGATGGTCAGCTCGTCCCAGGCGTCCAGGTCGAGCTCGGGGTTGTCGCACCACACCCGGAGCCGACCGGTGGGCTGCGGGATCAGCACGGGCGCCGGCGCGGACCTCGCCACCAGGTCCGCGCGGAAGTCGGTCACCCGGACCGGTACGTCGAACCCGTTGCGGTAGGAGAAGTTGGTGCTGGTCAGCGGGAACGTGCCCGGCCGCCGCGCCTGCACCGCGATCTCGTGCGTGTGCGCGTGACCGGGCGGGATCACCGGGACCTCGACCCGGTCGGAGCCGGCCATCAGCACGACACCGGCCGGCATCCGGAGCTTGAACACGACGTTGGTGCACGGTCCCCGGCCCGTGTTTCTGAGCACGACCGATAGCGACGTCCGTCGGTCGACGGTCAGTTCATCCGGTACGACGGCTACCGCTATCAAGGCCTGCCCGCCGATCGTTCCCCGCTGAACCTCTTCAGCTGTTCCTTCACGTTGGCCGCCCGTTCCCTGCGGATCTCGTTCGGGTGAAACCGTTTGGCGCACTTCTCGCAGTGCACAGCGGGCGGCGCGCTCACGGCGGTGCCCCGGGCCGAGGGTGCGGTCGTCGGCCGCGCGGGAAGCGGCACCGGGTGGGGCACCGGATTCGGCGTATCGGAATCGGGGTCCGGGGAATCGACGCCATCTGGGGCCGCCGAATCAGCGTCAGCGTCGGCGAAGGCATGGTCGGGGGCGATGATCCGACCGTGGGCCCGGCAGACCGGCGTCCCGCAGTGGTGGCACACCAGGATCTGCTTGTCTTCCAGGGGCTCGCCGCCGCCCCCGCAGGTGACGATCATCGTTCGCACTCCAATCCGGCTAGCTCGGCGTCGATCTGCGCGACGACCGATCGATAGGTCTCTTCCGAGATGCGTCCCGAGACCACCGCCTCACCGGCGACGCCGCGCTGCCGACGCAGTTCGGCGATCCGTTGGCTCGGGTCGTCCGCTGCGAACGGGACGTCCGACCCGTACTCCGGCCCGACGGTGGCCTCGACCCGGATGGTGTCGTCCGGCCAGGTCTGCCCGTCGATCACGTCGTCCGGTGCGACGGTCGTCTCCGCCGACGGCAGCGCGCGGGGGTCGGCGGCGCCAGCGGCGCGGGCGGCGAGCAACCGGGTGACCCGGTCGCGCAGGCTTTCCCAGGTGTTCTCGATGTGGATGAGCAGCTCGTCGCCGGAGGTATCCGGCGCGGTGCTGTCGTCGGCCGGCTCGATCGACGGCCGTATCCCGACCGGGACGCCCATCGCGTGGGTACCCTTGACCGTCACCGTGGCGGTCGTCTTGCCGATGCTTCCGAACGAGGCACCGACCTCCTCGCCGCGCAGGTTGATGTCGAAGTCGATGGGAAACAGTCCGATGTACCGCCGGCCGGAAATGTCCCAGACGCGGTTCACCCCGGATCGCGCGTCGTCGAGATACGGCAGGTGCTCGACGACGCTCTTGACGTAGTAGTCGTCGTAGCTGATGGCGTTGGTCAGTTCCGCCACCACGCTGTGGTCGGGGACGACACCGTGGAACTCGTCCGCCCGGGGGTGATCGGATGCCTTGTCGTCCGGGATCGCCCGCTGTTCCTGATAACGGATCGAGCGGAGACTGGCGTCGAGCGCGACGGCCACCCGGGTCTGCGTCGTGGCCTTCAGCCGGTGTCCGGCTCCGCCGCCGGGCAGGTAGACACCGACGCCGGTGACGCCGGAGAGGAGCTTGTCGAACGTCGCCTCGAGTTTGCCGGACACGGTGAGCCTGGTCCGTGGGCTGTCGTCCCCGGTCCGGGCAGGCCCGGCGTCGCTGTCGACGGCCGTTTCGGGCATCTCGGTGATGCGATTTTCGAATCGTAGCGTCAGGGGCAGACTACGGCTGGTACCGGCGGCGGCGCTCGGCTTGACCTGCTTCCACCGGATTTCCCGATACCCGTCGTCGCGGAGGCTGACCTCGGCTCGGCCCGGTGCGGAGTTCTCCAGGTGACCCCAGCTCGCCGGCACTTCGAGCTGGATCAGGTCGAACACCGACAGCGTGAGGTTGTCCGGCTCCTCCCCGAGCGGATTCCAGTGCAGGTCGATTTCGAGCGTACGGCGATCGGACGTGGGGACCAGGGACGGCACGATCCACAGGGGGATACCGCCCGGGGTGCGGCTGTCCAGGATCTCGTAGTCGACGACGGAGGTCGGCTCGTCGTGTGGCCGCTGTGCTGCCGGTCGGAGCAGCGGACTGTCGTCGGCGGAATCGCCGCCGAGTGCGATGCCGGTCCCGGCGGGCAGGACCGAGGTCTGCCCGGGACGGAAAGCGAGCCCGACGTCTCCCTTGAACATCAGGTAGCCGCAGGAGAACGGCACCGGCTCGGACGGGGGAAGCGTGAACCGTTTGCGGTACGCCTGGATCCCGGCGAAGGCGTTGTTGGTCGACATGGTGACCGTCATCGTCCCGGCTAGCGAGTCCACTGTGCTGGCGTAGCCGGCGTCGTCCAGGCGGACGTACCCGCTGAGGCGTTCGACGAGCTCGACAGAGCCCAGCTGAGGCACGATCGGCAGCGGGGGGCGCGTCGCGTTCTGGGCCCGCAGGTAGTGCACGAGCAGCGCGCCGCCGGCCGTCACCAGGCCGGCGAGCATCAGGATCAGCCCGGTCGCGAGGTGTACGGCCAGCAGGAGGGTGCCGAGCGCCGCGGCAGCCGCCCCGAGCGCGATCCAGCGGTACGGGATGCCATTGACGACGTGATCGTGGTCGTCGCAGTGATAGACGCCCGCTGTGGCGCTGTCGAGGCCGAAGCCGGCGAACTCCGCACTGATCGGTTTGGCCGGTTTCGCCCTGCCGCCACCGGACGTGCCGCCCTGGGATTTCTCCGGCCGGAACACCATCGGGCTGTGCTTGCGGCACATCGGACGTTGGCAATGGTGGCACAGCGAGGCGATCTTGTCGTGTCCGCACTTGTAGCAGCGCGCCCGAGGCGCGCGGCCAACCACTTCCTCGTTCATCACTCGGCTGCTTTCCTTCTCGACAACTGGTGGTAGACGAACCGCTCCCGAATTTCCTGCTGCACGGTGTTCATCACGCGGGCGATCTCCTTGTGGTCGCGGTGCAACGTGCCGAGCATGGAGACGGTGATCCGGCCACTCTCCTTGGCGCCTTCGACCACTGTGTTGCCCATCTTCTGCTGACGCAGAAGCTGTGTCCGTTTGCCCTCGATCAGAATCCGCAGTTCGAGGTCGTCCGGTCCTTGGCTGCGTCGGGCCAGCAGCAGCCACCTCGGGGCGGCCGGGTTCTGCGGTTCCTCCGGCAGTTTCTTGACCGTGAACCGGGCGTTGCGTAGCACGGTTTCGATATCCGTGATCCGGATTTCCTCCGGGATGATGTCGTCGAAGACGAACTGCTGGTACGGGGAGAACGCCCGCCCTGCGAAGACGTCGCCCAGATACACCTTCGCCGTGATCGCCAGCTTCGTCGACAGCTCCGGCCGCAGCGCGTGTGGGTGTCCGGTCGCGTCGTACAACCTGGCCCGCACCCCGGACATCAGGTAGCCCGGGATCTCGACCTCCGCGTCGACTTCGAACACGTCGTCCTTCAACAGGTCACCCGGATGTCCGACGTAGAGCACGGCGATGTCGCTGTGGAACATCTGAACGGTGCCGTCGTGGCCGGACTCCTCCGGTTCCAGGTAGCGCACCGGAACGTCGTCCCATTCCAGCCGGCGCTCGACCGGGTTGTAGCGCACCACCTTCCGGAGTGGGTCCTCACTCGCCGGCGACTCGAGATTCTTGACGGAGAGCCTGGTGCTGCGCAGCGAGGTGAGCGTCGGCCAGTCGATGGACATGCTCGTGATCTCGGGAGACAGCTGGCGGGGGCGCGGCTCGACGGGAAGCACGATCCGGAGGGCGAACGTCAGCCACAACTCGTTGGTGAAGCTGGCCTTTCGGTCGAACCTGCTGATGATCTGCTGCGGATTGGTGTACCACTTCCCCTTGATCCGATCCCAGGCTTTCTCCCGTACCGTCTCCGGATCGAGGTCGTCGGCGACTCTGGCGGCGTCCTCCAGTTCGTCTTCCAGGCTGTCGAGATCGTGGACGTTGACGGTGAACTCCACCGGGTAGACCAGCGGGTTCTGGAGCTGGTAGTCGTGCCGGATCTCGCACGTCTGGCGGTCTAGGGTCAGGTTGATCGGAGCACCCGCGTCGGTCAGCGGCACGGTGAGCGGGAGGACAGCGGCCGAGGTGTGGTGGTGGACCTCGGCGGGCAGGTGGGTCGCCTTGTGGTGGTCAGTCAACAGAAGATGACCGATCATGGCCCGGCTGTCCGGCCCGGGACCCGACGGCAGCGCATGCGCGACATCGCTGGAGGCCTCCTGGGTGAAGTACCGCTGCCCGTCGTACGGCACGATGATCTCGAGGCGGCCGGCACCGTCGCCGTCCTGCTCAACCGACCGATTGTTGGAGATGTCCTGCCTGACCCGGTACGTCTCGGTCAGCTCGACCCGCTGCGGCACCGCGCGGGCGTACACGGTGTCGTCTTTCTGCCCGAGTAACAAGTCCTTGATCGACACAGCTGCTCATCCTCCATCCGGGTCACGGGTCGCGTCGGTCGCGTCCGCCGCGCCGAACACCTCGGTTGTCGCGCTCATGTGGGTTACTGACGGACCGGTGCCCAGCGGAACGAGATCCGGTGTACGTCGTGCCGGACCGACCCGTGGTGACCTGCGCCAAGCTCCCGGTATGCCTTCACCGGGGTGGCCGGGGCCGAGGCGACCAGGACGACCATCGCCGCTTCGGGGGAGGCGTCGCGGTGGGTGTCGCCGTCATCGACGCCGGACGGTCGGGGGAGCCGGGGGAGCCGGGGGAGCCGGGCAAGTCGGAACCCGACCAGCCGTCCGTCCAGCTCGTCACGGCCGACGAGGTGTTCCTCGGCCGGACCGACCGGGACACCTGACGGGTCGAGCGAGGTGACCACGGAGATCCGCGACTGCGCGTCGAACGCGAGGACCGACACGTGCACGGTGGCGTGGCCGGTGTTGCGCACGCGCACGTACACGTGGTCGTCGTCGGCCAGCGTCGCCCCCGCCGCCGGCAGCGGCGCGGGTCGGCCGTCGTGGACGCGGCCCCATTCCACGGTGACCGCAGCCCCCAGCGGGGACCGGTCCTCGACCGGCGATGGCTGGTCGGCGACAGTCTGGAAGAGCAGCCGGTGGGCCGGGCCTTCGGCCTCGGGTCGCTGCCACGGCACGGCGTCCCAGACCCGCTCGCGTACCCGGGAAAGTAGGCCGGCCCAGGTCGCCGGCTGCTCCCCGGTCTCGGTCAGCGTCCGTGCCAGGGCCTCGGTGAAAACTCCGGTACGCCGGCTGGCGGCGTTGGTGTGCTCGTACGCCGACTGGTCGCGTCCGCAGGCCACCACCCGTACGGCGCGTTGGTTGCCGAGCACGTCCCGTACCGCCGTGTCCAGGCCCTGGCGTCGCAGGCGGCTCAGGTGTTCTTCGATGTCGATGTACGTCCGGCCGCGCAGTGCCTTGACTACCAGTTCGTCGTCGCGCGACACGTGCGCGGCGTGGCAGGCGTCGACGACGACGGTGATGTTGTTGGTCACGTTCGCCAGCCGGACGAGCAGCACCGAGAGCTCCGCGCCAGTGATGCCCCGGAAGTCGGATTCGGTCGATTCGGCGTAGTCAGTCGGCACGATGAACTGCAGCTTCGGCGGCGCGCCCCGTCCCACCCCGGCGCTCCGGGTCGCGCCCGAGGTCCGACTCGCACGGGCGAGGTCGGGCGGGGCCACCGCGAGGCCGCCGTGCCCGCTGTAGTAGAGCACGACGGCGTCGTCCGCGCGGGTGTCGCGGATCAACCGCTCGTACGCGTCGAGGATCTCGGCCCGCGTGGCCTGCGCGCACTCGCGACGGGTCACCGTGAATCCCCGTCGGTCGAGCAGGTCCGCCATGGTGTCCACGTCGTTGCCGACGCCGCTGAGGCCGTACGTCTGAGAGCCGATGAGTAGGGCACTGCGTCGCACGCCGATCCTCCGCCGGGTGAAGTGTGCTGGCAGTGACCTCTGACGGACGAGCATGCCCCGCCCACCCGGACGAGCCCGCCTGCCGACGGTGCCGTGGAGTCAGAGCTGGCCATCGACGACAGGGCGTCGACGGCTGTGCTGGTACGTCAGTCGGGCTCGGTGTCGCCGCGCCGGCGAAGGACCCGGGAACGGTTGGCGCGCCACCCCGAATCGGCGACGGCTACCAGGCCGATGGTGCCGACGCCGCCGACACACAGCGTGGTGATCGTTTGTGCGCTGTCTCGCCCGGGGATACAGGAAGTGGGCCACGGCCGTCGCTGACCGTTCGGGTCGACGTCAACCTCGACCGTCGTGCCGACCGGCCCGGCCGGCGCACATACCGGAACCCAACCGAGGTCGTCGCCCGCAACCGACAGGCGGTAGCTGGGATGGCACGAAGGGGCCTCCGGTGCGCATTCGTCACTGATCTCGGTGATCTCGGCGGTGACCTGCTCGCCGTACGGTGAAAGGTTGCCTTCGCCGTAGGCGAGGGCGAAACCGCTGCTGAGCACCGCGACCGCGATCCCGAGCAGTGTGCGCCCGGCGTTGACGACTATCCACGACCGGCTGGCCGGCCCATCGTACGGTGCCTGAGCTGGCCAAATGGCGGCAACCACGTAGGCGGCGGCACTTGCCCATACCAGTGCGACCGCGATGATGAGGAACCCCGACCCCTGGCCGATCAGAAAGCCGCTGAGGAACGTCAGCAGGACCGCACCACCGAGCCACAGCACCGCCATATCGCCGATTGTCCAGGCGATCCGGGGCCCGCGCCAGAGGCAGATCGACCGGCTCACGCGGGCGCGACTGCCCGTCTCGCACGGCGATGGCGCGCCGACGGTCGCGTGTTAGCGTTCGACACGGTGGGTCGGTTGGCGTTCAACAGCGTGCGTCCTCGGGGCGGTCAAGTCGCCGCCTCTCGGGGCACGGAAAGGATCATCGGCGATGACTATCGATGTTAACGACCGACAGCGGCGGGTCGCTGGCGGGAGCGACGTCCTGATGGCGGCGGCCGAGCCGGTCACCGCCACGATGCACATCGACCCGGCGTTCGTCGTGGCCCCGGTGCGTCGGCGGACCTTCGGATCGTTCGTCGAACACATGGGCCGCTGCGTCTACACCGGGATCTACGAGCCGGGGCACCCCGAGGCGGACGAGCGCGGACTGCGCCGTGACGTGCTCGACTTGGTCCGGGAACAGGGCGTGACCGTGGTGCGCTACCCCGGCGGCAACTTCGTCTCCGGCTACCGCTGGGAGGACGGGGTCGGGCCGCGTGAGCAGCGGCCGACCCGGCTCGACCCGGCGTGGCACAGCGTCGAGACCAACGAGTTCGGCCTCGACGAGTTCATGACCTGGGCGGAAGTCGCCGGGGTGGAGCCGATGATGGCGGTCAACCTCGGCACCCGGGGTCCGCAGGAAGCCATGGAGCTGCTGGAGTACGCCAACCATCCGGGTGGCACCCGCCTGTCCGACCTGCGCCGCGCGCACGGCCGGGAGAAGCCGTACGGGATCCGGATGTGGTGTCTCGGCAACGAGATGGACGGTCCGTGGCAACTCGGCCATCAGAACGCCGACGAGTACGGGCGCAAAGCGGCCGAGACGGCGCGGGCGATGCGGATGATCGATCCGGATCTGGAACTGGTCGCCTGCGGCAGCTCGGGGCCGGACATGGCGACCTTTGGTTCCTGGGAGGCCACCATCCTGGAGCACACCTACGACCAGGTCGACTTCGTCTCGGCCCACCTCTATCACGAGGAGCTCGACGGGGATCTGGACAGCTTTCTCGCCTCGTCGGTGCAGATGGACAACTTCATCTCGGACATCGTGGCGACCTGCGACCATGTGCGGGCCAAGACTCGTCAGCGCAAGCGGATGAACATCTCGTTCGACGAGTGGAACGTCTGGTACATGCGGGAGTTCCTCCAGCACGGGGTGCCCGGCGAGTGGGTACGGGCACCGGCGTTGAGCGAGGACGACTACACCCTGGCGGACGCGGTGGTGGTCGGTTCGCTGCTGATCACGCTGCTGCGTCGCAGCGATCGGGTGACGGCGGCCTGCCAGGCGCAACTGGTGAACACCATTTCCGGCATCCGGGCCGAAGCGGGTGGACCGGCCTGGCGGCAGACCATCTTCTACCCGTTCGCCTACACGGCTCGGCACGCCCGGGGCGAGGTGCTGCGGGTGGAGTGCCGGGCACCGCTGATGACCACGGCGAAGTACGGCGACGTGCCGATGCTGGACGCGGTGGCCACCCATGACGACGACGCCGACGCGTTGACGGTGTTCGCCGTCAACCGCAGCCGCTCCGAGTCGCTCGCCCTCGGCGTGGACCTGCGGGCGTTCCCCGGTTACCAGCTGGCGGAGCGCTGTGTGTTGACCGATCCGGACGTACGGGCGGCCAACACGTCGGCGCGGCCCGATCGGGTACGGCCCCGGTCGGTGTCCGGTGCGGCGGTGGATCAGGGGCGGCTGGAGGTCGCGTTGCCGCCGGTGTCCTGGTCGATGCTGCGGTTGGCGAAGGCCCGCTGAGCGCCGTACGGGGGGCGTGGGTGGTGCCGCTGCTCGGGAGCCCGACTGTGAAGATGGTGATCGATGTCTCCCTTGACGGTGTCGGTGACGGCGGCGTAACGTTGCGCTTAACCGGTTAAGGGTTCCGGTGTCGCCCCTCTCTGTGGTGGGGAGGATGGGCCCGTGACGCCCGGCGACCAGACGCCGGCCGTCACGGGCACCCCGCCGGCCGGGCGGCGTCGCGCCAACCTGTGCGGTCGGCGGCGTCGCGGTTACCGGTGCGGTCGCCGCCGCGATGCTGTTACGTTCGACGAGTCGCAGCCCCCCGCTGAGTGGGGGCGTCGTGTTGAGTGACTGGCTGGAGAGGCTGCTGTCCCTCGACGGCATGCTGATCTACCTGCTGGTCTGGCTGCTAGTCTTCGCCGAAGACGCGCTCTTCGTCGGCTTCGTCTTCCCCGGCGAGACCGCCGCCATCCTCGGCGGCGTCGCCGCCAGCCTCGGCACCATCTCCCTCGCCGGCATCACCGTGGTCGTGGTCACCGCCGCCGTCGCCGGCGACACCGCCAGCTACCTGATCGGGCGGGCGCTCGGACCCCGGCTGCTGCGGATGCGCTTCCTGCGCAACCGCCAATCATGGGTACGCCGAGCCCAGGACCGACTCGCCGCCCGGGGTGGGATGGCTGTCTTCGTCGGCCGGTTCGTCACCTTTTTCCACGCCGTCATGCCGGCCCTGGCCGGCGCGGCGCACATGCCGTACCGGCGCTTTTTCGTCTACAACGTGGCCGGCGCGCTGATCTGGGGGACCGGCACCGTCGCGATCGGCTACCTCGCCGGTACGTCGTACGCGGCGATCGAGGACGTCGCCGGTCAGGCGGTCGCGGCAGTGATCGCGGTCGTGGTGGTCGTCGGATTCGTCGTCTGGCGGGTACGGGTCGCCCGCCGCGAATGCGGCCCCGGCCGGTGTGACCCGTCGCGGCGTGAGCCGGACGCCGCCGGTCGGCCAGAGTCCGACACCCGGGGGTGAACCGGCGTGAGTCGGGGTGGGCCGGGGCGGAGCGCCCGCGACCCACCGGTGGCCGGGCAACGAGACCGCTGCCCGGCCAGGTCCTGGGCGGCCGTCGGTGGTCCTACAGGGCGGTGCAGTTCACTGTCGGAACGCTGTTGGTGCCGTTCCAGCTGCCGATGAAGCCGAACGTGGTGCTCTGTCCGGCGCCGAGGTTGCCGTTGTAGCTGACGTTGGTAGCCGACACACTCGATCCGGTGCTGGTGACAGTGGCGTTCCACGCCTGGTTGACGGTCTGGCCGTTGGCGAAGGTCCAGCTGACCCGCCAGCCACGCAGCGCCGATCCGCCGGCGGTCACCCGTACGTCACCCTGGAAGCCGCCCTGCCACTGACCGATGACCGAGTACGTGGCGCTGCACGCCCCGGCCGGCGGCGGAGTGGTCGGGGGAGTGGTGGTAGGAGGAGCCGTCGTGGGCGGTGCGGTGGTCGGCGGTGCGGTGGTCGGGGGAGCCGTCGTGGGTGGTGCGGTGGTCGGGGTGACGCCGCTGTAGATGGTCGCCTCCCGGGCCGTCTGCTGGATGCCGTTGGCACCGTTGAACAGCCGTTGGCCCCACGACGTCAGGGCGTTGACGTTGAAATTGGTGACCATGTCGAGGTATTCGACGCCGCCGCTGTTGCCACTCCACGACCAGCCCAGCCAACCGATCCCGTGCTGCTGGGTGTAGGCCAGGATCGAGTCCTCGTCCGGGTTGCCGTCGGAGTGGTTGTGCCCGAACTCGCCGACCACGATCGGCAGGTTCGCCGACCGGAACCGGCCCAGGTAGTCGCTGATCTCGGCGGCGGTGTCGAACACGCCGTACATGTGGATCGAGAAGATCAGATTGCGGGCCGGGTCGGCGTTCCAGACCGACTGCGCGTTGTCGCGCATGGTGAAGGTCCAGTCCTGCCCCCAGTTCGGCGCGTCGACCATGATCGCGTGTTCGAACCCGGCGCCGCGCAGCCGCTGGACCGCGCTGGTGGTGTGGCTGGTCCAGTTCTGGTAGCCGCTGTTGCCGAACGGCTCGTTGCCGATGTTGATGATCACGTAGTTCTCCTGGCCGCGCAGCACGTTGGCCAGGCTGATCCAGTAGTCCGTCGCGGACGCCAGGGTCGCGGCGGCACCTTCCTCGCCGTACCCGGTGGTGTCGTGCACCTCCAGGACGCAGATCAACCGGTTGGCCTTGCACAGCGAGATGACGTTGGCGACGTCGTTGGCGTCGTTGCGGGTCCAGCGGTGGCCGTTGCTCAGCACCACCCGTACCGAGTTGGCACCCAGTGACTTGATGTTGGCGAACGAGCTGGTCTGGCTGGCGTACCAGGTGTGCGCATGGTTGACCCCGCGCAGGACCAGCGGCGTACCGTTCGCTTCGACCAGGCGACCACCGCTGACGTGCAGACCGACGGCAGCGTGCGCCGGTTGGACCAAGACCACGATAGAGGCGAACAGAGCGATGAGCGTCGCGGCCGCGACGCGCAGACGTGTCTTCATGACCTACCTCGGGTAGCGGCCCCATGCCGTGCATGGGGACCTTGACACACCGGCTGACAAGGTCAACTCGATGTCGGTAACTACCCCGGCCCTTCGCGCAGGCATCAGAGTAGACCTGTCTCCGGCGGCTACGCAACCGGTTAAGTTGCTGCTCTGGAAAGCCCTTACCTGCGAGGCCGCTGGCTTCGGATCCCGTCGGTCACCCACGAACGAGACCGGCGCTGACGCCCTCGGCGAGGGCATCAGCGCCGGTGATGGACCGGTCAAGTTGTCGGTCCAGGCGGGGGCCGTGGACTACCGGGTCTCGGCCGCCACCTCGTACAGCCGCTCGGGGCCGACCGCCCCGGCGAGGATCCGCCCGTCGTCGGTGAACAGCACGGTGAACAGGGCGCTGGACAGCACCTGCCCGCTGCCCCAGTCGCCGTCGACCTGCGGCAGATCCCCCAGCATCCGCAGCGCCCCGGCGAGATCGGCCGCGTCCGCCGATTCCGCCGCGTCCGCCGCCGATTCGGCCGCCTCCGCCGCCGACCGGCCGGCCAGCTCCGCAGGCGGGGTCACCACCAGCACCGTCGCCCAACCGTCACCCACGGTCTTCACCGCGTCCTCGCCGGCCCGGCCCTGCGCCCACTCCTCGGTGAGTTCGGCGTCCGGGCCACCCGGCACGCCACCCGGCCGGTGCTTCTCCTTGGATCCAAGGTCGTCGAAGAACTCCGTACCCTCCTCGACCTCGGTACCCGGCGGCGGGTTGAACACGAACTGCTCCGCGTCCGGACGCTCGAAGCTGACCTGCGTGAACGCCGTCTCGATCGCGGCCCGTTCGGCACCGGCGGCGTAGACCGCGAACCGCAGCGGCACGTACTCGGCCGAGTCGATCGCGATCCGGATCTCCCCGACCAGCGACGCCGGGTCACGCGGGGTGAGAATCAGCTCGTACGCGGTGCGTCCGGCGATCTCGGCCGCCCGGCCGACCGTCACCTCGGTGCTCTCGTCGATCGCGGCCAGGGCCTGATCGGCGGCGGCCTGCGGGGTGACGAAGTCCTCCGGGGCCAGATCCTCCGGCGCCGGCCGACCCTCGGCATCCTCGGTGTCCTGCGGCAACACGTGATGGCTGGCCTTGTCCAGTTGACTCGACCAGGTCCACACGTCCCGACCGTTGCGGATCACGTCGGTCTGACCGAGCGTGTTCGCCACGGCGATCCGCGCCTGATCGGGTCCGCTGTACCAGACCCGCACCGTGTTGGTGCCGTCGACGAGGGACGCCAGCCCGCCACCGAACTGGCTGGCCAGGTTGATCGCGGACGGCAGACCCAGCTCGGCGCGGTGCACCACCGTACCGGACATTCCGTCCACCTCGGCGGACTGCAGATCGACCAGAAGCTGCTCGGCGCTGCGGGGCGGCAGCACCGGATCGGCCGACGCCGCGAGTGCGCCGACGGCCGCACCGCCGCCCACGAGTACCGCGGCCGCCGCTGCGGGGACCAGCCAGCGCATCGCCGGCCGGGATGTGAATACCGACATCATCCGTACCTCCTGTGACCATGCTGCCCCGGCCGGGCTGAGAAGGGGCTGAGAGCGCCGGTTCGACCTGTGAACGCGCTCAGCGTGGCGGGTCCGTCGGCACCGTGACATGCCGACCGGGTGGCACCCTTGACCGGTGCGAGTGCTGGTGGTGGAGGACGAGGCCCGGTTGGCCGACGCGTTGCGTCGCGGATTGCAGGAGGAGGGTTTCGTGGTGGACGTGGCCGGCAGCGGTCCGCGCGGACTGGAACTTGCCCGCCACGGCGGCTACGACGCGATGATCCTCGACGTGATGTTGCCCGGGTTGTCCGGCTATCGGGTGGTGCGCCAGCTGCGGGCCGAGCAGAACTGGCTACCGGTGCTCATGTTGTCGGCCAAGGACGGGGAGTACGACCAGGCCGACGGCCTGGACTGCGGCGCCGACGACTACCTGACCAAACCCTTCTCGTACGTGGTGCTGGTGGCCCGGTTGCGGGCCCTGCTGCGGCGCGGCGCCCCGCAGCGGCCGGTGGTGCTCACCGCCGGTGACCTGAGTCTCGACCCGGCCCGCCGGCGGGTCACCCGGGCCGACGCCGAGATCGCCCTGACCGCCCGCGAGTACGCCCTGCTGGAGTACCTGATGCGTCGGGCCGGGGAGGTCGTCTCCAAGATCGAACTGCTGGACCACGTCTGGGAGGCGAGCGTCGAGACCGCCCCGAACGCCGTAGAGGTCTACATCGGCTACCTGCGCCGCAAGATCGGCCGGGAACGCCTGGAGACCGTACGCGGCGCCGGCTACCGGCTCCGCCCGTGACGCGGCATCCCGTTCCGCCCGTGACGCGGCATCCCGTTCCGCCCGTGACCGCGTCGGACCCGGGCGGGTCCGGCTGGATCGCCGCGCCGGCCCGGCTGCTCCGTCGTTTCGGTGCCCGGCTCAGCCTGCGGACCCGGCTGACCGTGATCAGCGTGCTCGGCGTGTCGGCCGGGCTCGCCGCTGGCGCCGTGGGGCTCAGCGTCGCGCTCGCCGTGGCGTTGGATCGCAGCGCGGACGCCGACGCCCGGACCACCGGGGAGGCGATCGCCGAGCTGGTCGCCGCCGACGCGCTGCCCGATCCGTTGCCGGTCGCCGGCAACGAGGTCCGGGTGCAGATCGTCGACGAGCAGGGACGGGTACGGGCGGCATCGATCGGTGCCGACCGGCTCGTCCCGATGCTCTACACCGCCGAACGCGCGCGGCTCGACGACGGCTTCACCCGGATCACGATCCCCGGTGACCGGCTCGGTCTGCGCGGCCCGGTCCGGGTGACCGCGGTCCCGGCCGGCACCGTCGCCGACCCGCAAACCGTGTTGGTGGCCCGCTCGATAGCCGACATCACCCGCAGCGTCACCCTGGTGCGCGTCATCTTGTTGCTCGCGTTTCCGCTGCTGGTCGCCGGGGTCGCCGCGCTGCTGTGGCGGACGATCGGGGCGGCGCTGCGCCCGGTGGAGAAGCTGCGGGCCGGCGCCGAGGAGATCACCGGCGGCGAACAGGCCGGCCACCTGCCGGTCCCGGAAGGCAGTGACGAGATCCAACGCCTGGCCGTCACACTCAACAGCATGCTGGACCGGCTGGAAGCCGGTCGCGCCCGACAGCGGGCGTTCGTCGCCGACGCCGCCCATGAGCTGCGCAGCCCGCTGGCCAGCCTGCGGACGCAACTGGAGGTGGCGCAGCGGCTCGGGCCGCGTACCGACTGGTCGGCGGTGGCCGAGGACCTGCTCGCGGACAGTCACCGTCTGAGCCGGCTGGTCGACGACCTGTTGCTGCTGGCCAGGGCGGATCAGGCCGGGGCACCCGGGGCAGCGACCGGCACCGGTGTGGGCGTGCTCGGACCGGTGGGTCCGATCGAGCTGGGTGAGCTGATCCTGACGGTGACCGCCCGCTATCCGGCGCCGCCGGTACGGGTGGTCGCCCCCGGCCAGCCGCTTTGGACCGCCGGTGACTCCGACGCTTTGGTGCGGGTGCTGGCGAACCTGTTGGACAACGCCGTCCGGCACGCCGACGACGAGGTCGTGGTGGCGGCCCGACCGGGTCCGCCGGGCTGGCACGAGCTGGTGGTGACCGACGACGGCCCGGGGGTGCCGGCAGACGATCGGGAACGGGTCTTCGACCGGTTCACCCGGCTCGACGACGCGCGGGCGCGCGACGCGGGTGGGGCCGGTCTCGGCCTGGCGATCGTCCGGCAACTGGTCCGCCAACACGGCGGTACGGTCGACCTCGCCGACGCCGACGCCGACGCCGACGCCGACGCCGCTGTGGAGCATTCCGCGCCCGGTGCGGCGGCCGGTTCGGCGGCCCGACCGGGGCTACGGGTCCGCGTCCGGCTCCCCGCCGACCTGCTGGCGGACGACACCGAGGACACCGACGACGGCACCGACGACCGCGTGGACGTCGACGATGTCGGGCACGGACCTGACGCGGCCGCCCGCTCCGTTCAGCCGGCGGTCGACGCGGCGCGATCGGTGCAGACCGGGTCGGCCGCCCCGACTAGGTCGGCCGAGTAGACCACCGCCACGGTGAAGCAGTAGTCGGTCGACTGGTCCAGCCCGTAAGCCACGTAGCTGGTCGCCCCCGGGCTCAGCTCCATGAACGCGCGGGGCTGCTGGTCGGCCCGGCCGCCGGAGATCAGCACCGGGCCCTCGGCACCCGGGGGATAGGTCCAGCCCAGCAGGACGCTGTCCCGGTTGTCCCGCAAGCTGACGCCGGTCGGCGGGGTGCCCGGTGGAGCGGGTTCGGGTGTCGGACTGGCCGCCGCGCTCGGCGTCGCGGCCGGGTCGTTCGGTGCCGCCACCGGACCAGGCGGTGTCTCGTCCACCAGACTGACCCCGGCGACCACCGCCGCCGCACCAAGCAGCACGACCACCATGCCAGTGAAGACCAGCATCGGCGCCCGGGGCCGGGGTACGGACGCCGTCGGCCGGTGCACCGGTACCAGTTGGCCGCGTGCTCGCCGTACCGGCAGATGCCGCCGCCGGTCCGGCATGCGACTGATCTCCCGCGGGGGTATCCGCGACAGCGTCCCGGACGAGCCGCCGGGCCGCTCGCCCGCCGTGGTCGCAGGGTGAGTGGAGGCGTCGGACGCGGAACCGTCGCCGCGCGGGTCGCCGTACCATCGGTCGGCCGGGTCGTCGTCGGTGTTCGGGTCGTCACCGGTGTTCGGTTCGTTGACCGGATCGGGCGCGACCCGATGACCGGCCGAGTAGGGACCACGTGGGCTCGGCACGAAGGCGGGTACGCCGGGCGGCGTGCCCTGCGGCCCGGCATCGGCGCGCGACGGTGAATCGGTCGACCACCGTTCGTCAGGCTGCGGCTCGTCGGACCACCGCTCGGCCGGCTGGGACTCGGCAGGTGGCGCGTCGACAGGACCGGCCGCCCCGCTACCGCCCGTCGCGGTGTAGCGGACCGGTCCGAACGGGCTGATCGACCGGCTGTCCGGCGGCGGGCCGTCGGCCGACGAGGACTGTTCGTCGTCGGTCACCGTCAACTCCGGTGGCCACCACGGTTCGTCGAAGAGCCACGTGTCGGCGCCGGTCTCCGACCCCGGGGGTGGTTCGGCACCTCGGGTGTCCGCCGGGAGGCGGGGCGGCGGGATGTTCGCCCGTCCGTTGTCACCGTTGTGGGCGGTGCCGGTCGCGTCGCGGTCGTCGGCGGTGCCGGTCGGGTCGCGGTCGTCGGCGGGGCCGTCGCCGTTGTCGTCCGCCGGGTAGGCCGACGGGGCGGTCAGCGGGTCGGAGACGTCCGGCCATCGCGGGCCGGCCGACGTGCCGGTGTCCCAGGCGTTGGTCGGTTCGGAGTGGTCGGCGGCCAGTCGGGGCGGCGGAACCGTCCCGCCGACGTGCCCGGCCTCGGTTGACCGCTGGAAGTCGTCCGCCGGGCCGGCGTCGTCGCGTCTCGGGTGGGAACGTGGCTCCTCGGCGAGCCAGCCGCTGGGCGACCACACCGGATCGTCGGTGTCGGCGCCGATGGTCTCCCGCTCGATCCAACCCTGGTGGGCCCAGGGATCGTCGGCGCCCCGCTCGGGTGGCGTCCTCGACGGGTCCGGCAGGTCGGGCCAGGGCACCTCGGTCTGCGCCGGAGCCGTGGACGCCGGTTGGGCCGTGGACGCCGGTTGGGCCGTGGGCGTCGAGTGGGCCGCCGGCTCGGACCACAGGTTCGCCGACCATGACGGATCGGTCAGCTCGGTCGGGGCCGGTTGGGGATCGATCCAACCCGGCTCGGCCCACGGCTGGTCGTACCGCTCCCCGGCAGGCTCGTCGGATGCCCAGCCGCCGTCGTCGTCGTCGGACCTGGCGGCGGTCAACTGACCGTCCGCACGTTGGCCGGTGTCGGCGAACCTCTCCTCGGCCGGGGTCCGTTGACCGGGTGCGGCGGTGCCGCCCACCCCGGCTGTCCCCCCAGGGGCGGTGATCGACGCTTCGGTTCCGTCTCCGGTGACCGCGCCGGGATCGTCGTCGGGTCCGCCGGTCGGGTACTGGTCCAGTCCACCGTCGCCGCCGCACTGGTGGCCGGGATCGGCGGATGCCTGCGCCAGTGCCGCGACCTGGCCGACCAGCGGATGGTCGGCGGCTAGCTGGGTACGGCAGAGTTCGACCGCGAGGGCGAGACTGACGTCGGATTCGGTTATACGCCCACAGTCACGCTGCATCGAGCCGAGTCGGGCGAGCATCTTGATCCCGGCCGGATGGCCTTCGCCGTACACCTCGCGGTGTAGCTCCCAGGCGTCCTCCAGCCGGTCGCGGGCGATGTCGCACTGGCCGTGGGCGAATTCGACGGTGGCCAGGTCGGCGTGGGCGGCGAGGACCCGGAGCGACTCCGGACCGTCGATGGCGCAGAGTTCGTCGATCACCTCCCGGTAGAGGTGCGCGGCGCGGGCGTGGCTGCCGACCCGGTGCAGTACGGCGGCGAGCGTGGCGGCCGCCCCGATGGTGCGTTCGTCGGTAGCGCTGTGTAGTCGCTGGTTCGCCGAGTAGGCGTAGGCGGCCCAGGCGCGAGCCGCCGGGGCGTCACCGAGCGCCACCGTCACCCGGGCGAGCAACCCGGCCGCGTCGGCGTGGTCGGCGCTGGCGTGGGCGGGTCGGGGATCGGTGCCGGCCAACGCAGCCGTGAGCAGGTTTCGCGCTGCGGGCAGGTCGCCGACACTGATCAGGCCGTGCGCCTGCGTGGTGATTTCGCCCAGGCCGAGAGACACGTCCCATCGTGCGTGTCCGACGACGGTCTGTACAAGGGTCTGATGTGGGACAGTTTGCTCATGATGGCGGATTGTTACCGTCCAGATGGGCGATGACCACCTCACTGATTCGGCGAAGTTGCTCGATCTGATCCGGGGTGAGTTGGTCGAAAAGGTGTCGACGGACGCCCTCGACGTGTCCCGGCGCGGCGTCGGCGAGCGCGGTGAAACCCGCTTCGGTGAGGACGGCGAACTGGCCGCGTCGGTCCGTGGCGCAGTCCTCGCGCTGGACCCAGCCGGTGGCCTCCAGCCGAGCGACGGCGTGGGAGAGCCGGCTCCGGGACGAGTCGGTGGCCTCGGCGAGTTCGCTCATCCGCAGGGTCCGCTCGGGAGCTTCGGAGAGTCGTACCAGGATCTCGTAGTAGGCGTGCGACAAGCCGGCCTGGCTGTGCAGCTCGCGGTCCAGGGTGGTCATCAGTGACCGGGTGGCGGCGAGAAAGGCGCGCCAGGTGCGTTGTTCGTCGTCGTCGAGCCAGCGGGTCATGACGACCATCATACCCAATTTGGTTGAATGCTCAACTAGTTCGGGCTACGGTGGTGGACATGGGAATCCACCGCCTCAACCACGCCGTACTGTTCGTCTCCCGACTCGACCGCAGCGTCGCGTTCTACCGGGACGTGCTCGACTTCCGGCTCGTCCCGATGACCCCGGACGGCTTCGCCGGTGCCGCCTTCCTGCAGGCTCCCGGCTCCACCAACGACCACGACCTCGGACTGTTCGAGATCGGCGCGCACGCCGCCGCCTCCCCGGCCGGTCGCAGCGCCGTCGGTCTCTACCACCTGGCCTGGGAAGTCGACACGCTCGACGAGCTCGACGCCCTCGCCGCCCGCTTGGCGGAGGCCGGAGCGCTGGCCGGCAGCTCCGACCACGGCACCACCAAGAGCCTCTACGGCAAGGACCCGGACGGCCTGGAGTTCGAGGTCGTCTGGTTGGTGCCGGCCGACCGGCTCGACGAGCAGGCCCTCGCCGCGCGCAAGCGGATCCGCCCACTCGACCTGGCCCGGGAGAAGCAGCGGTACGGCGGCCAGACCCGTGGCGGAGTGGGAGTCTCCGTACCGGTCTGAACCGGCCGGCTCGCGACGGGTAGAACGGTGAGGTGACCACCGACCCGTGCGCCGCCGCGCGCCGCGACCTACTCCTTCGCCACCTGGGCACCTGGCTGTCGACGCTGCACCGCTCCCGCCGGGCCACCTTCGTCCAGGCGTACGCCGGCGCGGACGCGGGCACGGCCGACGCCGCCCTGCGGGTGATCGCCGCATCCGCCGACCTGCCGAGCGGCTGCCACCTGACCGTGGTCACCCTCGCCGGCCCGGCGGACGGCGGCCCGGCGGCCGGGCGCGATCCGCTCGACCTGGCGACCCGGCTCGGTGCCGCCCAGGCGGCGCTGCCGGCCGGGGTGTCGGTGCACCTGCTGCCCGGTGGCGCCCAGCGGATCCCGGTGGCTCTCGCCGCCGCGTCAGCGGCTCGGGCACCGCTGTTCGTATACCTCGACCATGTTGCCGAGCAGGTGCCCGACCCGACCGTGTGGCGGGCGATGGCCGCCGGGCACCCCACCGAGATCCTGCTCCTGAGCACCGCCGGTGCGCGCGGTGCCGGTGGCCCGAGTAGCGCACCGGACGCGAGCGAACTTCCACTGGTCACGATGGTCGATCTGGTACCAGGCAGCGACCCGGCTGGCGGGCTGGTACCAGGCATCGACCCGGCTGGCGGGCCGGGCCCGGACACGGCGCTCGGGCTGTTCTTCGCCACCACCTCGGGCAAGCGGATCGAGGCGGTCAAGGACGCGATCTGGTCGGTGGCGGCCGGCAACGGCATGACGCTGCGGGATCCGCGCCTCACCGGCGGTCCGTCGACGCAGGATCCGCCGCCGGGCTCGATGACCGACCGGTCCGGATCGCTGCCGGAGACGCTGCTGGCGCGGCTCACCCGAACCGGGCCGCTGACCGTCGCCGAGCTGCGGCGGTTCGCGGTCACCGAGACGATCCATCGGGCCGCCGACGCCAACCGGGCCGTGGCCGAGTTGCTCGCCGCCGGTGCGGCCCGCCGCCGGCCCGAGCACGGCAGACTTGGCGGGGACGTGACGATAGAACCAGCGGTGACGCCGGCGATCGATACGCCGTGACGCGCCACTCCTACGGCTGCCCGCTACCGGGTCACGTCGGGCGCCGCGCCGCCGCCCGTTCAGTCCAGCGCTTGACCAGCAACGACGCTCCGGTGGCGAGCACGCCGACGCTGAACACCATCTGCAGACAGACTGCCGCGCGGGCGAGTTGGCCTTGGGCGTGCACGTCGCCGTACCCGACGGTGGTGAGGGTGCCGATCGCGAAGTACAGCGCGTCGGTCTTGGTGGTCATGTTGACGAACTGGCCCGGGTCGCTGAACGAGATGACCAGGTCGGCGAGGGCGAAGACGATGACCCCGCTGACGATCGCGATGGCCAGCCGGGTCAGCCGCACGTCGGCCGGATCGGCGGTGAGCTGCCGGCGAACCTGGGCCAGCACCATCGCGGCCACCACGAGCACGCCGACACCGGTGATCGCCGCGCGGACCAAGCGGTGGACGCCGGTGACGCCCGGCTCGATCGGCACCAGGTAGTAGATGACGACGACCAGTACGCAGATGACGGTGGTGCGGATGATCTCGGCTCGGGCTACCCGGCTGGGTCTGGCGATGTCGGACATGGACATGATTCTCTACCGATGAATAGCAATACAGTGTTATTACAGTGTGGGTATCGTGGTGCGCCGTGGACCCTGCCAGCGGCCGGACCCATGCATGCAAGAAGCCGTCGGACACCTGGCAGTGTCCGACGGCCGTGATCCCGGCACAAGCGATCTCAGCTCCGGGACTTGTCCTGCTTCCAGGAGAACGGCCCGGGCAGGTCGACGCGATGGGCCCGAGCTCGAGAGTTCCAGGACCATTTGCCGATCCTGATCGTCCACGAGGAGAACCCGTTCTCGGTGAAGTTCAACACCAACGGGCCGAACTTCTTACGCTTGCGGAACATCAGACCCATGGCCGTGGCTCCCTCTCTCCCTCAGCCGTCGTACGAGTGGCTCGTCAATTCCCGAGTCGCACGATCGGTAAACCTGGTGACCCGCATGCCGCCTCCAGGGTGGACGGGGTGTGCGCGACCCGGCGGGAGCGGGACCGAGGTCAGCGTGATTCCCACGCGTCCGGCTTGAGGGTCAACTTGCGGACGTGGGCCGGCATCCGTCCGCTGAGCACCTCGGCGAGGCTGACCTCGTCGACCACCTCGCGTACGGCGGCCCGGACGGCGATCCACAACCGGGGCAGGTTCTCGGCCGCGCCGTCGTACCGGGTCTCCTCCGGACGCAGCCCACGCACCCCCGCCAGCGGTCCGTCCACGGCACGCAGAACGGCACCGATGGTGATGTCCCGAGGCGGCTGCGCCAGCGTGTAACCGCCCTCGGCGCCCCGCTGGGCCCGGACCACTCCGCCGCGACGCAGGTCCGCCAACACCGCCTCCAGGAACTTGCGGGGCATGTTCTGCTCGGCCGCCACCGCCTGGGTGGACATCAGCGTCGGGTAGGCAGCGGCCAGTATCAGCGCTGCCCGTACGGCGTAGTCGCCACGCGCGGAGATCTGCACCTGCCCATCATGCCGGTTGCCGGGACCGGTCGGGTCATCGGTGGCCGGACCGGGTCGGCCCCAGGCCAGGCCCGCCACCCGGCAAACCGATGGGGCGAGCGGGCGGGGCGGCGTCGCGTCGACCGGATTGCCGTACGCCGGCCCGGAACGCCCCCGGGCTACGGCCGACCTCCCGCTGGAAGAACCGGCCGAAGTTCGTCGGCTCCGGGAAGCCGAGCCGCTGGCCGACCTCGGCGACCGGGAGGTCGGTTGCGGCCAGCAGCCGCTTCGCCTGCAGCGCGACCCGATCGTCGATGACCTGCTTGGCGGTGCGTCCGGTGACACCCAGGCTGGCTCGGGTGACGGTCCGCACGGCACACCCCAGTCGCTCGGCGTACTCCTCGACCCGTCGGGTACGGGCGTGGTCGCGCTCGACCTCCTGCTGGAAACGACGGAAGGTGTCCAGCCGGGAGGGGAGTCCGGGACCCTCCTCGGGTTCGCCGGCGGCCGGCGCGGCCGGCTGGCCGACTCCAGCCGAGGCGGGGACACCGTCGCCGGGATCGCCGGGAAGCAGCGCGATCCGCAGCAGCAGCACCCGGAGCTGATGTTCCAGCAGCGAGGTGACCAACGGCGTTCGGCGGGGTCGCTGGCTGTCCACCACGAGTTGACTGATCTCGTTGATGATCGCGTCCTCGTCCTCACCGACGAGTTGCCAGTGGGCGCGGCCGAGCGTGGCTGTCTCGTCGATCAGATCTGGGGTCCACCGCACCAGTACGGCGTCGAGACCGGCCTGACCACCGCGTCGGACCACCTGGCCGGCGTGCGCGCGCAACAAGGTTCCGGGCCGGCACGGGTACGTCACGAAGTCGATCTCGTGCGAGCCATGTCCGGCGGTGACCAGGAGGAGCTCGTCATGGGTGATCAGCTCCGGCTTTCGGAACTCTACTGCCGTGGACATGTCACGTAGAGTGGTTGCCCTGATCGTTGGTTCTCCCAGCCGGGGTGCCGCGTCCGGTGCCGCCATATCGCGCTGATCAGGATCAACCATCGATTCGACGGTAACCTCCGGACGCCAACTCCGCATCCGGTACGCGACCGCCGTACGCGTGACGCCCGGCGGGACCGTGGTGGTCGGACCGCCACCAGCGGCGGGAGTACGGCGCATCGCCGTACTCCCGTCACGCGAAACGGTCCTGAACCATCCCGTTCGGGCGAGATCCGGCCGTTTCGTTCGTGGCCCGCCGCGCGGTGCGGCGGAGCCGGTCCGTCGTACGGTGCGGAGCTTATCCGTCGTACGGTGCGGAGCTTATGGTGCGAGAGCCCCGATCAACGTCCGGCGAGCAGCCGGCTGACGGCGGCGTCGACGTCCAGGTGATCGGATTCCCGTCCACGTGGCACGACGACGTAGGTGCGGCGTAGGAATCGGACCAGCACACTGCGGGGCACCTCGAAGAGCGCGTTGCCGTCCGGCGAACTCAGCGCGAGCGCGACGAAGTCGCCTCGGGGAGTGGCCCACGGCCAGACCCGCACGTCGCCGATACCGGCTGGTTCGTCCAGTCCGGTGACCAGCAACTCTCGCGCGAAGGACCAGCTGACCGCTTCGCCGCCAGCGGATTCCGCGTGGAAGAGCACGTGTACGGCGTACGGATCGGTTGGTTCGTAGCGCAGGCTGGCCCGTACCGGCAGCGCGGTAGCGTCCGGCGCGATGAGTCGCAGTGACGTCTCGACCTCGACGGTCGTTGGTCGGATGACACTCATGGACGTTCTCCCCCCGGCACCGCTGCGGGACGCCTGCCCCGCTTTCCCCATACTCAGGTTCTGTTCGTAATCACGCTCAGTCATACGCTGATCTCACCCAGTAGAGGGAAGCGGTTCCGGGAGTGCACCAATCCAACTTGTTTGAGTTGCTTGTCCGGTTCTGCTTGGGTATCTGGATGTGCCCGGCGTCGGGTGGTTCAGACGTCGACCCACTCCGGTAACGTCCAGTGGTGCCCTTGGGTGACGGGGCGAGCGACAATGAGGGGCAAAATGGCCACAAATCCCTCCTCCTCTAAGCGGATGACCCAGAATTCAGCGCAGGGTCACACGCCGTACGAACCTGACGGCGAGGCTGTCGGGATCGGGCGGTCGACGTCGGAAGGAGCGGGTGCGGTGTCGCACGTCAACGCATCGCACAACGGTTCCGGCGGATCGGTCTCGGTGACCGAACGTCCCGATCCGGCTTCACCGGGCCGGATCGCCGGCCTGCGGCGACGCGTCAGAATGACCCTGGCGCTGATCCGTTCCAACCCGACCGGGCGGATAGCACTGAAGGTCGGGGTCGGCCTGCTCGGCGCGCTGATCGTTCTGCTCGGGCTCGCGCTCATCCCGCTGCCCGGTCCGGGCTGGCTGATCGTCTTCGCCGGGCTCGCCGTCTGGGGCGTCGAATTCCACTGGGCCAAGCGGCTGCTCGCCTTCGCCCGCCGGCACGTGCACCGATGGACGCGCTGGGCCGCCCGGCAGACCTGGCCGGTCCGGCTCGCCATCGCCGGCGTCGGGTTGCTTCTCGTCGCCGTGGTCCTGGCCATCTCGCTCAAAGTCGGACTCGGCATCGACGTCATCGCCAGCTTCCTGCGCTACCTCGCCACGACCTGATCGGTGCCCCCCGCGTGTGCGCGAAGGCCGGGGGATCAGGTACAGTCGTGCGCGCTGAGGGCGATTAGCTCAGCGGGAGAGCGCTTCGTTCACACCGAAGAGGTCACTGGTTCGATCCCAGTATCGCCCACCATCGATATTGCCAGCAGAGGCACCCCGAACGGGGTGCCTCTGCTGCTGACTGGCCTACTCCAGACCCTCACTCGTCAGCGGATCGTCAGCGCCCATGACCCACCCATGACCGCCGGGACGTCGTTGACGGGCACGCCGTGCGACGCCCAGAACAGTCGCGTACGAGTGCCGTAGGTCGTGGAAGCGCGACCCCACCCGGTGCCAGCTTTGCCACATGGGCCACGGCGTCCCGCTCGGTCGTGAACCCGGCAGCCCACTCGACGCGTTCGGAGTCGACCCACGCCGCGCGCCACTTGAGGTGGCTGACGCTGTCGACCCTCCTGAGCGTCCGGCACGGACCAGGGATGGACGCCAGACCCTCGCCCGAAACCGAGCCCGGCGAAGCGGGCCACGGCTGCTGTTGGTAGAGACCTCGCCCATTGGGCCAGGTGGGAAGGTGTCCCGATGCGCGCCGAGAAGCTTCGTAGCGAACTTCGGCAGGGGCGCCACGCGGCGGCCAGCGCGACTCCGATTGACATACCTCGAGCGGTTGACCAGAATGCTGGTGCATCGATTTACTACGACCGGCCGGGTGATCTCGGTGATGCCGTGCGGTTCCGGTGTCGACCTGTCCTGTATCGAGAGGATTGATCGTGAGGCTCATGCGGATCGGCCCCCGGGGCCAGGAGCGACCTGTGCTGCTCGTCGACGGTCGTCATTTCGATCTGACCGGCGTCACCGATGACATCGACGCCGCTTTCCTTGCTGGCGGCGGCATCGATCGAGCGCGCGCCGCCATGGCGGCGGGCGACCTACCCCAGCTCGATGTCAGCGGCGTTCGCGTCGGTGCGCCGGTCGCCAGACCGGGTACGGTGGCCTGCGTCGGGCTCAACTACGCCCGGCACGCGGCGGAGTCCGGTGCCGCGCCGCCGGCTGAGCCGGTTGTGTTCCTCAAGGCATCCAACACCGTGGTAGGGCCCTTCGACGAGATCATCCTGCCGCGGGGATCGACCAAGACCGACTGGGAGGTCGAGCTGGCCGTCGTCATCGGTCGGCGAGCCCATTATCTGGCGTCGCCCGCGGACGCGGGCGACGTCATCGCCGGATATGCCGTATCGAACGATCTGTCCGAGCGGGAATTCCAACGCAACGACTCCGGCGGTCAACTGGTCAGGGGCAAGAGCTGCGAGTCGTTCAATCCGCTGGGACCCTGGCTGGTCACCGCAGACGAGATCGACGATCCACAGCGTCTCGCCTTGAGCAGCTACGTCAACGACCAGCCTCGGCAGGCATCCACCACCCAGGACATGATTTTCGATGTCTACCACCTGGTCTGGTATCTCAGTCAGTATCTGGTGCTGGAGCCCGGTGACGTGGTCAACACCGGCACGCCAGAAGGAGTAGCGATGTCCGGTCGGTTCCCCTATCTCAGCGACGGCGACGTAGTGCGGGCGGGCATCGAAGGGCTGGGGGAACAGCGCCAGACGTGTCGTCCGGCGGCGTGACGGAGAACCCGACGTCGTTCGATGGCCGGCGGGTGTCGCCGTCCGGGCCGTGCCCTCGCTGATCCTCCCGCGCAATCTGGTCCGCCGCCCAGGGCACGTGTGGCTGCGGACCAGATCCCGATCCGATTGTCAGAGCGCGTGGATGCCGACATCCGTCGGGGTGAGCGGTGCCCGGACGACCAAGGCGGGGGACCGTTCATCGGGCCGACGTCGGGTACACCGCTTCGGGGCTGACCGTCCATGTCTTCGGTGACGAAGGCGTAGGCGCCTGTGGCGGTGTCGGCCGCAGGACTGCCGGGTGCGATTCGATACACCTCACCCTGTGCGCTCAGTAGCGGATCGACGACTCGTACGCCCTCGGGGACACCGACGCTGGCTGAACCGGTCACCCAGCCGATGTTGCCGGCATACGTCATGTTCACCGGCGTTCTCAGCTCGTTGAACAGCTTGCCCTGACCGCCGACGACGAGGTTGTCGGCCACCATGCTGTCGACCGGGGCGAGGGTGTAGTTGGCTCCGATCTCGATGTTCGAGGCGTTGTTGACGAAGGTGTTGTGTACCACGGTAATCCGGTACACACGCCAGTGAGCCGAGAGCGCGCCCGAGGTGTCGACATCGCCTCCGTCGAGCTGCAACGCCGCGTCGTAGCCCGTGCCGGTGAGTCCTTCGAAGTGGTTGTTGTAAATCCTATGATCCTGGCCGTAGACGCGGACGCCGCCTGTTGCCGTCGTCACCACTCGCGCTCATGCCGCAGATGGGCAGCGAATCGGCACTGGTCGTGTCGAAACGGGTGGCCCCGCCCTGACCCGATCCACTGCCGGTCGCGGCGAGTGGAGACGGTACGGTGAGGGCGCTACCTACGAGAACCGCGACGACGACCGTGCCGGTGGGACCCTGCCATATTCGATTCACTTCGATCCCCTCGAGGGTTTGAGTATCGGAGTCCAATCCTTGAGTGTCTGTTGGTGCCTGATCCTGGTCGCTGTGCTGACCGCGCAGGTGGACAGCGAAACGACCGCGCGGTGGTCGTACTGGTGGGGAGAGAGTGGCGCCGCCCGGGGCCGAAGCACCCGGGCGGCGACCGCATCATGAGTGGGTGACGGTGAGTCCGAAGATTCGCGTCTGCCCGTAGTTGTTGCTGCTGCAGGGTGAGGAGTTGGAACAGTTCGCCTGGGTGTAGGCACCGGCTTTGAAGTAGGCGCCGGAGAAGCTCTTGGTGATGGTGGTCTGCAGGACGCCGTTGTAGTACGCCCTCACCTGGCCGCCACTGACCACGAACTTGGCCTGGAACCGCGTGCCCAGCTGGTAGTTGCTGGTCACCAGGTGGTAATGGGTGTCGTTGTCGTTGGTGACGTAGAGGCTGGTGCCCTCCAGTCGGAAGACGGTGACGTCGTCGTCGGAGTCGTGGATCTGGGCGACCACCACGTGCGGCTTGGTCGAGGGCAGTGTGTCGAAGGCGGCGTCCACGACCAGGGTGTGCGTGCCGGAGGTCGACGACCAACTCGCGTTGCTTGATCCGTTGTTCGCCATTTCACGCAGCTCGGAGCGGGCGTAGCTGGATCCGCTCGTGGTGACCCCGTTGACCGGGGAGCGGAACTGGACCGACTGGCACGAGTCGGCGGTGATGAAGTAGGGGGAAACCTGGAAGCCGCTCAGGGCAGGTTGCTTGATCTCGGTCGGGCTGCCAGAGGAGCCGGTCGGCAGGGTGATCTTCCAGTTGGTCAGATTGAGCACGTCGGCGGGGACGGTGCAGTCGCCGCCGCCGCCGTCGGCACCGTAGACCTTTGCCTCGGTGATGCTGTTCCAGTTGTTGGCCGTGTTGCCGTAACCGACGACGCGCACGTACCGGGCCGACCGGTCGGCGAAGTCGTAGTCCTCCACCTGCAACGTGCTGCCGCTGCTCTGCCGCTGGGGGACGACGGTCGTCCAGGAGCTCGCGTCGGTCGACGTCTGGACAGCGAAGGTGGCCTGGCGTTGGTTGCCGTTGTACCAGGCGATGCCGACTGAGCCGACCTGCTTGCTGGCACCAAGGTCGAGACGGAGCCATGAGCCGTTGCCCTGGGCTGACCAACGGGTGGAAAGGCTGCCGTCGATGGCGTTGGCTGGCAGGTTGCCGTCGTGGGAGCTGGCGGTCACCGCAGCGACCGGCAGGGCCGTGGCGGCCTGGGCGGGGAGGACGGTCAGCGCGGGGCTGGCGATGATGAGGGCGGCGGGGAGCGCGAGGATTGCAAATCGTCTCATTGGGGTCCTCGGTAGTGAGAGTTCCTATATGTGAACTATGCCGCACTAGTGCCGAGTGACCATAGAAGAAGATTGCTGTCTGGTCAACGATAAATTCCAAGATTGTTAAATTCGGCCGGTCAGGCCGGCGATGATCGCTGCGCGGATCGCGTCAGCGAGCTCGCTGACGCGATCCGCGGTCAGATCACCCTCGGGTACGCAGACGCCGATCGCGTCGTACGGGCCGAGCTTGGGCGGGGCGGCCACCGCCACGCCGTAGCCGCCGTCCGGGTCGGCTGACCTCTGGTCGACAGCATGTCCACGTTCGACGACCTGGAGGAGTTCGTCGCGCAGCGCCCTGAGGTCAGCCGGAGCCAGCGCGGCCGAGGCGGACAGGATCCGCGCCAGCGCTTCGTCGTCGTCAGCGACGCGGGCCAACACCACCCGCCCGATCGCGGTGGCGTACGCCGGGGCGGGCCACTCTGTCCGGAGCATGGGGCGCACGTCGGACTTCTCCCGCGTCAGCAGGCAGACCATGTGTCCACCGACCAGTCGACCCAGTTGGACGGTGGTGTCGAGCTGGCGGTGCAGCAGGTCGACTACCGGAGTGAGACGCCGGACCGCACGGTCGGTGCGCAGGTAGGCGGCGCCCGTCCGGAGGGCCTGGACGCCCAAACCGTAGCGTGACCCCGCGGTGTCGGTCTCCACCCACCCCCGTTGTACGAGGGTACGCAGCAGACCATGCATGCTGCTCTTGGGGATCCCCAGGTCTCGGGCGAGCTCCACGAGTGTGCGCCGGTCCGGAGTGGCGGCGAGCAGTTCCAGCAGCTCGACGGTGCGATCTGCCGACTTGACCCGGGAGGTGCCGTCTGCGGTCATCGTCGTGTTCCTACTCCCTCGCGTGCGGCACCGGACCGGTCGAGGCACGGACCACCAGCTCCGGACGGAGCAGCAGCGATTGACTGGGACCGGTGTCGGTATCGTCGATCCGGGAGCGCAAGTGTCGGAACGCCGCCGCCGCCATGTCCGCGATCGGCTGGCGTACCGTGGTCAGCGGTGGTGCCGCGAGGTCGGCGAGCACGATGTCGTCGAAGCCGACCACGGAGATGTCCTGTCCCACCCGCAGTCCGGCGTCTCGGATGCCGGCACTGATGCCGAGCGCGCACATGTCGTTGATCGCGACGATGGCGGTCGGGCGATCGGCCGTTTGTAGCAACTCGTGCGCTGCCCGGCGACCGAGGCCGGCGGCGTCGAGGTCGCCGTAGGGCTCCTGCTCCGCGCCGCCGGACCACACGATGGCCTCGGCGGGATCGAGGCCTGCCTGCTCGAAGGCGTCGGTGAAGCCGCGGAACCGCTCGCGGCGGTTGACGCTGCGCAGGGAACCGGAGACGAAGGCGATTCGGCGGTGACCGAGTCGGAGGAGATGGGTGGTGGCGAGGTGGGTGCCGACGACGTTGTCGACGCTGATGTTGACCAGTGTGCCCGGGTCGCCTGCCTGGGCGGTGCGGTCGAACGCGACGAGGCTGAGTCCTGTCTCGACGAGTGGCAGCACATGGTCCAGCGAAGGCAGTGAGGAGCAGAGGACGACGCCTCGGATGCCGTCGGCCCAGAGTTCCTCGAGGTACCGCCGCTCTCGATCGGGTTCCCGCTCGCTGTTGCAGAGCAGCACGTGGTAACCGTCGCCCAGCGCGGCTCGCTCCAGGTAGCGGGCGAAGCTGCCCCAGAACGGGTTGGCCACCGAGGGCACGACGAGCCCGATCACCTGGATCCGGCCGGTGCGTAGTTGCCGTGCGGCGCGGTTGGGGCGGTAACCGAGCCGATCGATCGCTTCGGCCACGCGTTCGCGGGTCTGGGGCAGCATCCGCTCGGGGCGTCCGTTGAGGAAGTTCGACACGGTGCTGGGCGAGACGCCAGCCTCCCGGGCCACCTGGTGAATCGTCACACCGCTCACGTTCGCGCTTCTCCGGTTGTTCGGCGGATCTTGGGCCAGCCGAGTGTGGCGGTTTACCAGCTCGTGACCGCTGCAAGGGTTTCCAGTAAAGCGGATGTTTCGGCGCTGTGTCTAGCCATTGACAGCGCTGCACCTCGCCCCTAACGTTGCTGCAACGTTCCACCAGTAAATCGATGCAAAGCCCGCGACCGCGATCCGGATCGTGTTGTCGCAGTCACCCAGGGCGGCGAAGTCTGCCGCAGGAGAGAGGGCCAGGATGACCAGAACCCGGGGGAGCCGGACGCGTGCGATGACGGTAGCGCTTGCCGTCGCGCTGCTCACCACCGCCTGTGGCGGTCCGGCGACCACGACGGAAGGCGACGACCAGACCAGCGGCACGATCCGGCTGTTGACGCCGATCTTCGAGGGCGCGGACGGCAAGACCGTGCTGGAGGAGCAGCTCGTCGCCTTCAAGGAGCAGTACCCGGACATCACCGTCGAGGTCGACTACACCACGTACGGCAAGCTCAACGAGAAGCTCACCACGTCGATCGCCGGAGGCCGGCCGTACGACGTGATGCTCATGGGGGTCGGCTGGATTCCGCCGTTCGCGGCGAAGGGGGCCCTTGCCGAGCTGGACGAGAAGAAGCAGGAGCTCACCGAGCGGTACAACGAGCGGGTCGTCGAGCCCGGCATCTACCAGGGCAAGGTGTACGGCCTGCCGATCATGCTGGACACCCGGTTCGGCCTGTACCGCAAGGACATATTCGCCGAGGCGGGCATCGCCGCCCCGCCGACCAACTTCGCCGAGCTGCGGGAGATCGGGCGCCAGCTGACCGTGCGAGACGGCAGCGGCAAGCTCACCCGTGCCGGCGTGGACATCCTCTCCAACGATCTGCGACAGACGTTCCTCCCGCTGATGTGGGCCAACGGCGGCGAGCTGTGGACCTCCGACGGGCAGCCGGCCTTCAACAGCCCGGAGGCGGTCGGGGCGTTGCAACTGATGACCGACATCATCCTCACCGACAAGAGCGAGGACTTCGGCTTCACCCAACCCGGTGCCACCGGCCTGCCGCTGGCCCAGGGGCGGGCGGCGATGATGGTGGGACACAACAACCACCTGTTGGCGATCGAGGAGCAGGCACCGGAGCTGATCAAGGAAGACAAGATCGGCTTCTTCATGATCAACAATGAGTGTCCCGCGATGTTCCAGGGTGGGACGCTGGCCACGGTTTCGGCCAAGTCGCAGCGTCCGGCGGCGGCCAAGGCGTTGGTCAGCTTCCTCACCGGCGAACAGGCGTCGCTCGCCGCGAACGAGCAGCGGGGCAACGTGCCGGCACTCAACAGCCTGGCCGACTCCGACTACGTGCGGAGCAACCCGGCCGCGCAGTTCGCCATGGCGAACCTCGACGCCGCCTACTCCGAAGGTGGGGTGCCGGAATGGCTGGAGATCCGGGGCGACTTCAAGGCGGCCATCGAGTCGGCCCTGCTGGGCCAGAAGGACCCACAGCAGGCACTCGACGAGCTGGTGGTCAAGGCCCAGGCAGCAATCGCCAAGGGCTGACATGACCAGCACCCTCGAAACCGTGAGCGTGGCGTCCGCGAGTCGGGCGCCACGCCCGCCCCGCCGTCGCCGAAGGCTGGGTGCCGACCGTCGCCGTGCGGCGTACCTGATGCTGGCCCCGTCGGTCATCCACCTGATCTGGTGGATCGGCCTACCCGTGGTGGCCACGTTCGGCCTGGCCTTCACCGACTACGACATCATCGCCGGCACCGTCGAGTGGGCCGGCCTGGACAACTTCCGCGAGATCTTCGCCGACGACATCTGGAACCTGTCGATCTGGCACACCGTCGTCTTCACCTTCTTCACCGTCCCGGTGGCGATGGCGATCGCGGTGGTCATCGCGGTGCTGCTCAACCAGCGGATCAAGGCGCTGGCCTGGTATCGCGCGGCGTTCTTCATGCCGCACATCACCGCCACCGTCGCGATCGCACTGGTCTGGATGTGGATGTTCGAGCCCAACCTGGGGCTGTTCAACCTGCTGCTGGGCTGGGTCGGGGTCAACGGGCCGGCCTGGCTGTCGGACCCCACCTGGGCGATGCCGGCGGTCATCCTCGTCAGCATCTGGAAAGGCATCGGTCTGAAGATGCTGATCTACTTGGCGGCCTTGCAGAACATCCCGCACGACCTGTATGAGGCGGCGGATCTCGACGGTGCCTCCGGCCCCCGCAAGTTCTTCGCGATCACTCTGCCGTTGCTGAAACCCGCCACGTTCTTCGTCTTCATCGTCTCCATGATCGACGCGTTCCAGGTCTTCGACCAGGTGTACGTGCTGACTCCCGACGGCGGCCCGGCGAACTCGACGACCGTCATGACGTACGAGATCTACCGGACGGCGTTCGGCGAGTTCGACATCTCGGCGGCCTGTGCGCAGAGCGTGGTGCTCTTCGCCTTTCTGCTCGTCCTGACGGTGATCGGGCGCCGACTGACCGGGAAGGACGGCGATGAAGCGTAAGTTCGACGCCCGCTGGATGCTGCACCTGCTGCTTGGTCTCGGCGGACTCATCATGATCGTTCCGTTCGTCTGGATGATCCTGACGTCGGTCAAGAGCCGCGCCGACATCGCGGCCTACCCGCCACAACTGCTGCCGACCGAATGGGTGTGGAGCAACTACCAGGCGGCACTGGACTACGCCCCGTTCGGGACGTACTTCCGCAACAGCCTGCTGATCGCCGTCGGGCACACGGTGATCAACCTGATGCTGGCGACGATGGCCGGCTACGCGCTGGCCCGGGTCCCGTTCCGGGGCAGGACCGTGCTGTTCATGGCCATCCTCGCGATGATGATGATCCCGACCTACACGAAGATCGTCCCGCAGTACCTGATCGCCAAGGGAATGCCGTTCTTCGGCGGCAACGACTACCTCGGCCGGGGCGGCTACGGCTGGCTCGACTCGTGGTGGGTCCTGATCGTTCCGGGCGCGCTCACCCCGTTCGCGATCTTCCTGTTCCGGCAGTTCTACCTCTCCCTGCCGCGTGAACTGGAGGAGGCCGCCCGTATCGACGGAATGGGCGAGTTCGGGATCTTCGCCCGGGTGATGACACCGTTGGTGAAACCAGCCGTCGCGACCGTCGCCCTGGTCACCTTCGAAAACAGCTGGAACAACTTCCTCTGGCCGCTGCTGGTCACCACCCGTGACGACCTGCGGGTGATCCAGGTCGGTCTGGCGGCCTTCCAACAGGCCGAGCGGACCGAATGGTCCTACCTGATGGCCGGATCGACGCTGGCCACCGTACCGATGATCGTTCTGTTCCTGTTCGCCCAGCGGTACTTCGTGCAGGGCTTCGCCACCGCCGGAATCAAGTAAAGGAGTATCTTGATGAATATCGATCTGGCTGGGCGTCGGGCCCTGGTCACGGGTGCCGGCCATGGCATCGGCGCCGCCATCGCCGTCGCGCTCGCCCGGGCCGGGGCGGACGTCGCCGTCCACCACGGACATTCCGCCGCTCCGGCCGCCGAAGTGGCCGCGGCCATCGAGGCGCTGGGTCGCAAAACCGTCGTACGGCAGGCCGACCTCACCCGGACGAGCGAGGTGGCCGCACTCGTCGAAGACGCCACGGGCTTCCTCGGCGGCCTGGAGATCCTGGTCTGCAACGCGGGTGGAATGGTCGGCCGTAGCCCGGTGGCGGACATGACCGACGAGCACTTCGACCAGGTCGTCGACCTCAACCTGGGCAGCACCTTCCGGACCGTGCGAGCCGCGATCCCACACCTTCGGGCCGCCGGTACGGCGGGGCGGGTGATCACCATGTCGTCGCTGGCCGCCCAGAACGGCGGGGGCGCTGGATCGGCGGTGTACGCGGCCGCGAAGGCCGCCGTGCGTGGCCTGACCAAAGGACTCGCCAAGGAGTTGGCGGTCACCGGCACGACGGTGAACGCGGTCGCCCCCGGATTCATCGGCGGCACCGCCTTCCACGACACGTTCACTCCGGCGCAGACCCAGGAGGCGATCATCGCGGGGGTGCCACTGGGCCGGGGCGGCCGTCCCGAGGACGTCGCCGGCGCGGTCGTGTGGCTCGCCTCCGACGCCGCCTCCTACATCACCGGAGCAACGGTCGACATCGACGGTGGCGCATGGTTCCGGTGACCGGCGCACCGGCACCGCCGCTGCGCGCGCCGGTACTCCCCGTCGAGCGCGGCGGCTGGTGGCACGCGTACGTCTGTCCGGCGCACGGCGTGGAACTCGACCACGACGGACTGCTCGACGGCGCCTTCCCGGCCGGTGGCGCACACTGCCGGCACGGCTGCCGGGTCGACGATCCGTCGGTACGCGGCGCGTGGACGGTCCTGGCCCATCAAGCGTGCGCCCGACACATCCGCGCACTCGCCCGGTCGGGCCGGGACGCCGACCGCCACACGGCCGTCGACCTACTCACCGTCTACGCCCGGCGGTACGCGGCGCTCGGCACGACCCACCACGACGGTGCCGCCGACTGGATGCTGCCCGGTCGGCTGTTCCACCAGGCGCTGACCGAGGCCATCTGGGCGGTGACCATCGGCCAGGCCGCCCGCGCCCTGCGGGCGGTCGGGCAGCCGCTGCCCGCCGAGGTGCCCGAACTGCTGCGCGCGCTGGACACGGCGGCCCGGCAGGCCCGCGACGGGTTGGTCGCCGCCGGCCGGTTCGACTCCAACTACACCGCCTGGCTGGTCGCCGCAGGAGCGGCCTGCTCCGAAGATCCCGAGTGGATGAACGGCCGGCACGGCATGTGCGACCATGCGCTCGCGGCGGTCCGCCCCGACGGCTGGGAGTGGGAGGGCTCCACCTACTACCACGGGTTCGTACTGCGGGCGTACCTGCTGACCCTGGAGGCGCTGCCCGACGTCGCGGTGCCGGACGAGGTGAGCTCCCGGCTCACCGCGATGGCCGGGGTGCTCGACACCCTGACCACCCCCGGCGGTCTGCTGCCCGCCCTGCACGACGGCCCGTACGACCGGCCGCCGGCCCGGTACGAACTGGACGAGCTCCGGGAACTGCTGCCGCTGATCGGCGCTGGTGCGAGTCGACCTCGACCGGTGACGCTCTATCCGGAGACCGGCTACGCGGTGCTGAGCGGGTCGGGGCTGCGTGCCGTCGTCGACTTCGGCCCGCACGGCGGTGCGCACGGGCATCTCGACAAGTTGGCGCTCTATCTGTACGGCGACGACACCCCCTGGCAGCCCGACCCGGGTCAGGTGCCGTACGGGCACCGGGGCTGGCGCGGCCACTACGCCTCGACCGCCGCCCACCCGACGTTCGCCGTCGACGGGCTGGACCAGGCGGAGTGCGCGGGCCACCTGATCGGACACGACAGCCGGTCGGTCGCCGTCGGATGCGACACCGCCTACCCCGGGGTGTCCGCCCGGCGACACCTGACCCTGCGCGACGGCGAGCTGGTCGACGAACTGACCGTGGAGACCGACCGGCCGCGCCGGATCACGGCCCAGTTGCGACCGGACGTCGACCTGACGGTCCGCGCCGGTGGCGACGGGACGCTGGAGACGGTCTGGCGCGGCCGGCAGACCCTGCGTGGCCGGCACAGCGTCTCGGCCGCCGCCGGCCTGCTCTACCGGCCCGGTCCCGGGCCGGCAGACGACCCGCAGCGGATCCGTTCCTGGGTCGACTGGACCGCCACCGACGCGACCACCGTGACCTTCCGTTCGATCTACCGGATGGAGAGCTGATGCAACCCCTGCTCATCGGCGGCCGTCTCGACCAGCTGCGAGCGGCCCTCACCACCACCCACGCCAGTCAGTGGCGGCGCCTGTACGAACAGTGCGCCTGGTATCGCGACCAAAGCCCACCAGCGGAACACCCGACCGCGAGCATCACCTACTTCGGCCCGGCCGCGATGAACCTGGCCCTCGCGTACCGCCTCACCGGCCAGGCCGGCTACCTGCTCGAAGCCCGCCGCTGGATCCGCACCGCGGTCTCCTACCCGCACTGGGGCAAGGCGAAGCTGCCCGACCACGACCTCGACGCCGGCTGGCTGCTGCACGGGCTGTCCCTGGCCTACTCCTGGCTCCGCGACGACCTGCCCGACGACGAGGCGGCGGCGCTGCGCGCGAAGCTCACGCTCCAAGGCGACCGGCTGTACACCTTCGCCGTCGAAACCGAGGGCACCTGGTGGTCGTCGAGCTACTGGCAGAACCACAACTGGATCTGCTACGCCGGCCTCGCCGCCGCCGGATACGTGCTCGACGAACCACGGTGGAGCGACCGGGCCCGGGAAAACCTGGGTACGGTGCTGGACCTGATGCCGGGCGACGGCTCTGACTCCGAGGGCGTCGTCTACTGGCGGTACGGGGTGCCCTGGCTGGCAATCCACCTCGACCTGCTGCAACACTGCGAAGGCATCGACTGGTGGCGGCGGGGTGACTTCCTCGGACGTACCCTCGAATGGCGCCTGCACCAGTGCGCCCCCGGGTTCGAGGAGAACATCGACCACGGGGACTGCCACGACCGCCGGTCCGGGCACAGCGTCGCGCTGTACCACAAGCTCGCCGCCGCCTACCGCGACGGCCGGGCCCGCTGGCTCGCCGACCACGTCGCCGACCGGCACTTCTGGCGGGAGGCGTACGCCTCCGGCGTCAAGCCCGGCGTCATGCCGGAGGCCGGCTACGAACTGCTTTGGTACGACCCGCAGGTACCGGCCGTGGATCCCGCCGACACCGTGCCGACCTCCGCGTACTTTCCCGACCTCGGCCAGGTGACGGCACGGACCAGTTGGCAGGGCGACGCGGCCTTCGTCAGCTTCAATGCGGCCCCCGGCGGGGGGCACACCGCCTGGGACACCGCCGAGCGGTTCCGCCGTGACAAGGGCTGGCAGACCCTCAACGCCGGTCACCACCACCCCGACGCCGGGGGGTTCGTGTTCGGCGCGCACGGCGCGTTCCTCGCCGTCGACGACGGCTACTCCAACAACAAGCGGGCCGCCCAGCACAACCTTGTCCTGGTCGACGGACAGGGCTGGGCCGGTGAGGACCGCTACCACGTCTACCAGGATCTGCCCTACGAACGTCAGGCCCGGCTGCGAGACGTGCTCACCGACGACGGGCTGGTGCACGCGACGGCGGAATCGGCCGCCATGTTCGACCCGGCACTCGGCGTGCGGCGCGTCGACCGAACCCTGGTCTTCACTCCGGCCGGCCGGCTGGTCGTCCTCGACATGCTCGCCGCCGACCGGCCCTGCGAGTGGACCTTCCTGCTGCACTCGGACTGGCCGGCCGAACTCACCGGCGGCGACATCGTGCTGCGCTCCGGACCGGCGCAGGCGTACGTGCGCCAGTTCGTTCCGGACACCGCCACGGTCAGCCAGACGACGACGGAGATCGAGGCCAACCCGACCGGCAGCACACCGAGCCTGCGGATCGTCCGTTCCCTGCACACCATTCGGGTCCGGGTGGCGCCGATCCCACGTACCCGGATCCTCACCAGTGTCGAACCGACGTCCGCGCTGGCCCCGGATCCCGCCGTGGCCGAACCACTGAGCTGTGCCGAAGGGGTCGGGGTACGGTTCGGGCAAGGCGGCGAGACGGTCCTCCTGGCACCGGTCAACTGGCGGATCGACGGGGCGGACGTCCGGGCCGACGCCGCCGCAGTGATCCTGCTGCCCGCCTCCGAGGGCCGCCCCGCCCGGGTGGGCGTGGTCTCGGCGACCAACGTGGTTCTGGCGGGTCGCAGCCTGCTGCACAGCGACGAACCGGTGACGGGGGTGCTGCCGTGGCCGGCCTGAGCACCGCCTCGTCCGTCCCCGGCGGTGGAGTCGTCGGGCGTCGAAGCGGCGCGGCGGCGCCCGACCGGGAGGGCTGGGAAGCCACCGCGCTGCGGATACTGGAGTACGTCGCCTACCCGGCGCTGGCCGGGTGCGCGCTGCTCCTGCTCAGCCTGGGCGTCGTCACCTGGCTGCCGGCGTTGGCCGCCACGGGGCACGCGCTGCAGCAGTGGCGCGCGGGCAGGCGGGCCCGGCCGTTCGTCGGCGCGCTCGCCGTGTTCGGGCACTACTGGCAACGGCTGTGGCGCCACGCCGTGGTGTCCACCACGGCCATGGTCCTGCTCGTGGCCAATCCCGTCTTTCTCGCCGCCCGTCCGGGTGTCTACGCGGCGGCCTTGTTGGCCCTGCAGGTCGGCCTGGTCCTGGCTCTGGTGCCGTACCATCTGGCGTTGGCCGTGACCGCCGCGCGTGATCCCGACGGCGACACCGGACGCTGGGGACCCGCCGCGCTGCTGTTCGCCTTCGCGTCGCCCTGGCGTGGGTTGGCACTGCTCGCCGCCGTGGTCGCGGTGCCGATCGTCACCGCGCCGCTCGCCTTCGGCCCGCTGCTGCTGGGTGCCACGCTGCCGCTACTGCTCGGCCTGCGGCTCGCGGACCGGCTCGGTGCTCGCGCGGAGCGGCCGTCATGACGCGACGACGAACCACCGCCCCGGCACGGACCGCCGGTACGACCACCGACCGGTCCGACGTGGGCGCCGACGCGGGACCGGCCCGTGAGAGGTGGGACCAGTCCCGCGAGCGTGGCCGATGATCCTGACCGTCCGGCCCGCCGCCGAATGTCGCTTCGATCTCGTCTCCCTCGGCGAGGTGATGCTGCGCCTCGATCCCGGTGAGGGCCGGGTACGGACCGCCCGGACCTTCGCCGTCTCGGAGGGCGGTGGCGAGTACAACGTCGCTCGGGGACTTCGTCGGGGCTTCGGCCTGCGGACCGCCGTCGTCACGGCTCTGGCCGACAACGAGGTCGGCCGGCTCGTCGAGAACCTGATGCTCCAGGGTGGTGTGGACACCTCGCTGATCCGGTGGGTGCCCGACGACGGAGTCGGCCGGGCCGTCCGTAACGGGCTGAACTTCACCGAACGCGGCCATGGCGTGCGCGGCGCGGTCGGCGTCTCCGACCGTGGACGTACCGCTGTCAGCCAGCTCGGCCCCGCCGATGTCGACTGGGACCACCTGTTCGGCGTCCTCGGCGTCCGGTGGCTGCACACCGGTGGCATCTACGTCGGCCTGTCCGAGGCCGCCGCCGACACCGCCGCCACGGCGGTGGCCGCCGCCCGCCGGCACGGCACGATCGTCTCGTACGACCTCAACTACCGGTCGAGTCTCTGGCGCGACGTCGGCGGCCAGGACCGGGCACGACACGTCAATCAGCGGATCGCCGGGATGGTCGACGTGATGATCGGCAACGAGGACCACTTCACCACTGTCCTCGGCTCCGACGCCCCGGACACTGACGCGGATCTGTCGTACCCGGGCGTGGACCGTGCGGAGAGGTCGATCTCCCGGGTGGTCCGGGCCTACCCCGGCATTTCGATCATGGCAGCGACGCTGCGTACCGTACGGACCGCCACGGTCAACGACTGGGGAGCCATCGGATGGTCCGCCGACACCGGGTTCGTCGCCGCCCGGCACCGGCCGGGCCTGCGGATCCTGGACCGCGTCGGCGGAGGCGACGGTTTCGCCTGCGGCGCCTTCCACGGCCTGCTGGAGCACGGCGACCTGCGGGTGAGCCTCGAATCCGGCACGGCCCACGGTGCGCTGGCGATGACCACGCCGGGTGACACCTCGATGGCCAGTCTGCCGGAGGTCGAGGCACTGGCCGCCGGCTCCAACGCCCGGGTACGGCGCTGAACACGCCCCGCCGTCGCGCGGTCGACCTCGGACACGGGCAGCCGCCGCCGGCGTCGGAGAGCGCGCCGGACAGCGGGTCGGGGGCCGCGCCGGAACATCTGTCGGAGAGCGCGCCGGACAGCGGGTCAGGGGCCGCGCCGGAACATCTGTCGGAGAGCGCGCCGGGGGACGCGTCGGAAGGCCGGCGGCGCCGGTGGTGGTCGCCGGGACTGCGGATCATGGTCGCCGACACCTTCCTCATGGGGCTCGGCTTCTACGCCCTCGTTCCGCTGCTCGCCTACCACCTGTTGAACGATCTGGGCCTCAGCATCGCGCTCACCGGCCTGCTCGCCGGCGTACGGTCAGCCAGCCAGCAGGGCATGATGCTGTGGTCGGGCATGCTCGCCGACCGGTTCGGCCACCGACGAGCAATCTGCCTGGGTGTGCTGCTGCGCGCCGCCGGGTTCACCGCGTTCGGTGTCGTGGACTCCGTGCCGGGACTCGCGGTCGCCTCGGTCCTGGCCGGCCTGGGCGGCTCCCTGTTCCACCCGGCCAGCTACGCCCTGTACGCCGAACTGACACCGGCACCTCACCGTACCCGCGCCTACGCCGTGCGGGAGATGGCCAGCAACGTCGCTTTCGTTCTCGGCCCCGCGCTCGGCGGCCTCCTCGCGGCCGTCAACTTCCCGGTGTTGTGCTTCGTCGCGGCCGGATTGTTCCTGGTCGCGGGCGCGATCACCTGGATCGGTCTGCGCCCGGACGGTCCCACGACCGGGACGGCTGATCGGACCTCGTCGCTGAACCGGTTGCGCACCGTCGCCCGGGACCGCGACTTCCGGCGCTTCGTGCTGGTCAGCGCGGGCGCCTGGGCCCTGTTCAGCCAGCTCTACCTGGCCGTACCGGTCCGGGTCGGGCAGGTGCTGCCGGGTACGACATCGCTGGGTCTGGTCTACACCGTCGCGGCAGTCGTCATGGTCGCGGCGACCGTGCCACTGACCCGGCTCGCCGAGCGGTACCTGACCACCGGCCGGACGCTCGCCATCGCCACCGTGATGCTCGCGTCCGGGCTGTGGCTGCTGGGTGTGCTGCCGGGTCCGGCCGGCGTGGTCACCGGCGTCGTCGTGTTCACCCTGGGACAGGTGCTGCTGTTGCCGACTGTCAACGGCACCGTCTCGCGGCTCGCCCCGCCTGGCGCGGTCGCTTCGTACTTCGGCGCGAACGGTCTGGTGCTGGCGCTCGGTGGACTCGTCGGCAACCTTGGCGGTGGGTGGCTGCTCGATCTCGACGGCGGCGTCGCGCGATGGCTGCCCTGGACGGCTTTCGCCGCGTGGGGTCTGGCCGCCGCAATCGCGTACGTGGTCGTGCTACGCCCGACCGGGGCCTTCGGCAGGAGCGGCTAGCACCGGGTGCTACCGCCCGGACGGGCTGGGTGGCACCCGGTGCTCATCGCTGGGGTGGGGATCAGGTGGCGCAGATGGCGTACGCCCGGGTGTACCAGTTGCCCGGGATGCCGGTCGGGTCCTCCAGCGCGATGTCGACGGCGCTGGTCAGCGCGGCGTCCGGGTAGACGCCGGCGTGGATGGCCTGGCCGATTCCGCCGGTGATCTCGGCGCCGAGGCCGTGCAGACGCTTGCCGGCCGGGCAGTTGGCACCGACCACCTTGTCGGCCGAGTCGACCGTCGAGGTGGCGCTGACCAGCTGGAGGCCGGGCAGCGGGTTGGCGCAGACACCGTACGACCACAGGCTCCAGTTGCCGGCGTAGCCGGCTTCGTCCTCGTAGCCGGTGACCGTGGCGCTGGTGAGCGCCGAGTTCGGCCGCAGGTCGTCGATCACCACGTTGCCGCCGCCGTTGCTGGTCCGGGCACCGACGCTGATCAGCCGCTTGCCGGCGGAGCAGGTCGCGGTCGCGGCCTTGTAGTTGTCGGAGTTGCTGCCCGTCTGGAAGCCGATGTACTCCAGCCCGGCCGGGGCCCGACCGCAGATGCCGTACGCGTGGACCCGCCAGCTGCCGGCGTAGGCACCGTTTTCCGCCGCGCCGGCGGCGAAGCGGTCGCTGCTGCCGAGCGCCTGCAGCCGGGTGAACCCGACCTGCCGGCCGCCGCCGCTGACGTAGCCGCCGCCACCGAGGATCCGGGTGCCGGCCGGGCAGACAGCGAGGGCTTCCTTGCTGCTGGTCGAGTCGAGCGCGGTGACGCCGCTGACGAAGACCAGGCCGGGCACCGCCGACGCCGGGGTGGCCACGGCCACCCCGGCCAGGGTGCCGCTGGCGACCACCAGCGCGGCGATTGCCAGGCGTACCAGTCGATTCTTCACTGTGCTCTCCCTTGTCGTGGGGATCTGACACAGGGGAGAGCACGGCGTGGCCCGGCCGCCAACAACTTCTTTCAAGATCCTTTGTGGGCGGCCCGGGTGGGGATCGCGGCGCGGGCGGGGATCACTGTGGCTGGGCGACGTTGACCATCCAGCTGATGCCGAACGTGTCGACGCAGCTGCCGTAGAGATCGCCCCACATCTGCTTTTCGAACGGCATGGTGACGGTGCCCCCGGCGGACAGCTTCTCCCAGGCCTCCTCCAGCCCCTCGCCGGGGTCGCCGCTGAGGCTGCACACGACGGTGTCGCCCGGGTGGTACGCCATCCCGGGCGCGGTGTCGGAGGCCATCAGCGTGTAGCCCTGGTCGGTGGTGAGCATCGCGTGCATCACCTTGTCGGCGATGGCGGGCTCGGCCGAGCCGTACTCGCCGAACGTGCTGATCCGCAGCTCGCCGCCGAACACCGAGTGGTAGAACTCCATGGCCTCGCGGGCGTTGCCGTCGAAGGTCAGGTAAGGGTTGAGTCGGGACGCCATCGTGGGTCTCCTTGCTGGATGTGTACGTGTCATCCCGGACGCTAGACCCACCCACCGACACAACGAGGCCGTTCCGCCCGACCCGCCGTTCGACGACGCGATGTCCGGAAGCCTCCGGCCGGACGGCAATGGGCGAGGCCGTCCGCGCGGAACGGATCACTACTACGATGGCCGTCATGGCCCGTACGGACACCGCTTCCCGCCTGATCTCCGCTCCGGTCGAGCGCGTCTACGCCGCGCTCGTCGACCCGGAGGCCCTTTCCGCGTGGCTGCCGCCGGAAGGGATGATCGGCCGGATCGAACGATTCGACCTGCGGCCTGGCGGCTCCTACCGGATGGTCCTGACATACGCGGATGCCTCGTCCGCCTCGGGCAAGGCGACCGAGGATTCCGATGTCGTCGAGGCGCGTTTCGTCGAGATCGTCGATGACGTACGGGTCGTGCAGGCGGTCGATTTCGTCTCCGACGACCCGGCGTTCGCGGGCACGATGACCATGACCTGGGAAGTGACCATGGCCGAGGGCGGGACCAGAGTCATGATCCAAGCCGACGACGTGCCCGCCGGTATCAGCGCGGAAGATCACGCAGCCGGCCTCGGTTCGTCATTGGCCAATCTCGCCTCGTACGTCGAACGCTAGTCCGATGGAATTTCCAACATCGCGATCGTCCACGCGGTTGTGCTTGTGTCATTAATGAATGTTCAGTAATCTCGATGATGGTCGTGTCGGCCGGTGGAATCCTTCGTGATCTTCGGTCGACCACCGTAATGCCCGTTCGGATCTACCCATTGGAGCCTCATGGGCAAGGATCAAGGATCATCAGGTTTCCGTCGTCACGGTAAGCGTGCTGTCCAGGCGGGCGTCCTGGCTCTACTCGCGGCCGGTGCGTTTAGTCTCACCGCGACCGGCCCGGCGGTCGCCGGGGGCACGTCCGGCTCCGTCTTCAACTGCTACACCCAGTGGTGGAACACCGCCTGGGCGCAGAAGTGCGGCGCTCCGGGCGCCAAGTACACCGGAACGTACGTCTCGGGCATCGGATGCTCGGCCCAGTCGGGCAAACGCATCGATGTCGTCCGAGTGCAGGGCAGCCGTGGGACCGTCTCCGGTCCCGACTGCACCTTCTCGGCCAACAACGGATGGATCTCCTACTACTGACGACTACCCGGACATGCCGCGACGGCGTGTGGTTGCCGACCACACGCCGTAGCCGCATGTTCGTGATTGAGAGCCGCCAGATGAGTGTCGTGCTGGATGAGCTGGCCCAGGGATACGCGACGTCGACCGTCATCGAAAACCTCAGCGTCACCCTGCGGCCCGGGATCACGGCGTTGTTGGGCCCTAACGGGGCGGGTAAGACCACCCTGCTGCGTACCCTGGCGACCATCATGCCGCCCCGCAACGGCCGGATCCGCATCGACGACGTCGAAATCGACGGCGAGCGGTCGGCCCGTAAGGTCCGGGACCGGATCGGCTATCTGCCGCAGGACTTCGGATTCGACCCAAGGATGCGGGTCGCCGATTTCGTGACGTACGCGGCCTGGATGCGCGGGGTGCCGTCGAGCCAGTGGCGGCGATTCGTCGACGAGACCTTGGAGATGGTCGACCTGACGGATCGGCGGCGATCGCGGATGCGCAGCCTTTCCGGCGGCATGCGCCAGCGCGCCGGCATCGCCTGGGCGGTCGTCGGCCGCCCTCGGGTGGTGCTGCTCGACGAGCCCACCGTCGGCCTGGACCCGCGCCAGCGCTTGCAATTTCGCAAGATCATCGCCGGGCTCGACGACACGATCGTGGTGCTCAGCACCCACCTCATCGACGACGTCGCGGCGGTCTGCGACCGGGTGATCGTGCTGCACGGTGGCACGGCCCGGTTCGACGGCCCGGTGGACGAGCTGGCGGCACTGGGCCACGATGGACTCCCGGGTCATTCGCCGCTGGAACGGGCGTACATGCGTCTGCTGCCCGAAGGGGAGCAGTTACTGTGAGCGGACTGTGGCTGCACGTACGGAACTCGCCGCTGCGGTGGGCGCTGCCGGTCCTCATCGCGCTCGACCTTGCGGTGTTGTTTCTGCGCAATCGGCACTGGATCGGGGTCTGGCCGGAGACCGGGGCCGCCGCCCAGGTGCCGGCGTACCTGCTCGGGATCCTCGGTGCCGGTGCCGCCGCCTGGGCGGCGAGCGTACCGACCCGGCACCGCATGGTGGAACAGTTGACGGCCGCCCGCGTCCACCCGGCCCGGTTGGAAGCGAACCGCCTCGGAGCCACCATCGTCGTCCTGCTGATTCCCTATCTCATCGGGCAGGCGGTGGCCTTCGTCGTCACGGCACGGACGTTTCCGCCAGGTTTGCATCTCTGGCTGGGGTACGCACTACTCGGCGTCTTCGTCATCCTGACCTCGGTCGCGCTGGGCTGGACCTGCGGCAAGCTGCTCGGGTCTGTTTTCGCGGCGCTGACGGCGGCGCTGGGATTCCTGTTTCTCATCGCGTTGCTCGACCGGGTGGGATTCGTCGTGGTGTCGGGTCGTCCGGAAATGACAGTCGATCCGGGTCCACTCGCGGCACGGCTGGCGTCGATCACGCTCCTGCTGCTGGTCTTGCTCTGGCTACCCGCCTTGTCCACGGCGGGGCGACGGAGAACGCTGGTGCTGGTCCCGGCGGTCCTGCCGCTCGTCGTGGTGCTGGCGGCCACCAGCCCGGTCGCGGAGCGGGAGCTACCCGGCGACGACGTGGTCTGCGTCCAGGGGTCGACCAGGTTGTGCATCTGGCCCGAACACGAGAAATACCTGCCTCTGCTGGGGGAACTCAACGCGCGGATCGACCGGCTGCCGGAAAGCTTCGTCCGCCCGCCGCTCATCAATCAGGTCGGAATCCAGCCGACCTGGTTCATCGGACCTGACGGGCGGCGGCACCACAGCGACGACGTGGGGCCGCCGGCCTTCAACATCCTTGCGGGAAGTCCGTGGTCCTACTCCGGTGACATCGGTACGGCGCTCGTCTCCGCCACCTTGCGATTCGGCTCTTGTGACTGGACAATTCTCAGCTCGTCCGATGAGAGACGGCTCTGGACGGTCGAGGCCTGGCTGGAGTCGTACCTGGTCGGCCAGACCAGCCCGGACTACCGCACCAACGCGCCAGCGGAGATGCAGGAAGCCTGGTCGAAGGGGCGCGAGATCGCCAGCGGGGACTCCCTTTCCGACCAGTTCCAATGGGCGGCGGGGGAGGTGGACGACCTTCGTGGGCGTTACTGCCACCCGGGACACTGAGATGACCGCCGGCACCGTCGCGGTCAAGCTGTTTCTGACGGTACGGCCGGCAGCCGCTGTCCTCGCCGCCGTGGCGCTGCTGGGCGCACTGGCGGCCTGGTTCGGGATGGCCGAGACGCCGTTGCCGCAGTCGGTCGACCGCGACGAGGCGATCATCCCGTTGTGGCGTCTGCTCGCCATGGGCGCTGCCGTTCTTCCCGTCCTCGGGCTGACCAGCCCGCTTGCCGACCTGGAGCAGGTGGCGACCGTACGGCTGCGGGCCGCACAGCGGATTTACCTTGCCGGCCTGGGCGTCGGATCCGCGATGCTCTTCCTGGGCGTCTCCGCGCTCGCCATGCCGCCATCGGTGATCGCCATCATGGCCCGTGGGTGGGTCGGCTGGTTCGGTCTGGCGCTGGCCGCCGGGGCGATCCTCGGCTGGCGGCTGGCCTGGACGCTGCCGACGGCGGTCGCCGTCTGCGTGTGGTACTGGGGATTCGGCACGGACTACCAGTACCGGTGGTGGGAGTTCAGCGCCCGGCCGTACGACGATCTGCCGAGCCTGGTCGTGAGCGTCGTCCTCCTGGCCCTGGGCCTTGCGGCCTACAGTGCGGCGCCGTGGCGTCGGCGACGGTTGATGTTCTGGCGGTAGCCGCCGGGACCGTCGCCATTGACCGAGCGCGTTGTCACGCCGCCGACGTTCAGCGGACGACGGTCCCTGCTGTCTCAAAATGAAGGTCAGCCTGCCGAGAGGTGCGCGCTTTCTTTCGCCGTCGAAGTGGACGTGTCCCGACCGGCGGCTTTTGTCGCCCGATGACTGCATGCTCCATCTACATCATGGTGAGGGTTACGCACGTTATTCTGCGTTTTAACGTGCGTAACCCTCACCATGACACAACCGCCTTCCGCGCTCGCGGCAGCCGGAACCGATTTCATCAACGATCGCTCTCATCGATGGAGATTCTTCCCTGAGGCAGCTACGGCCCAGTGTCAACGGCCGAGCGACCGGCAACCGACGCTTCAATGCCATCGGGGAGCCGAGTACCGTCGGACGTGGCGGCATTTCGGGTAGCGACCCGGGTGCTGTCCAGATCGCTGCCTGGGGGTGACCGTCATGTCCCGAGTCGTCGATCCGCGCTGGCCGTCGACCCTGCGCACGTTTCGTCGGCAAGCCGGGCTGTCGCTGCGAGACCTCGCGACCAGAGCGCACTACGCCAAGTCGTACTTGCACGACCTTGAAACCGGTCGCAAGTCGCCCACGCCTGAAGTCGCCGGCCAGCTCGATGACGTGCTCGCCACCGGTGGTGTCCTCACATCCATGCTCACCGACGACGGCGAAAACGACGCTGCGGAGCTTGCCCGCCGCGTGACCGCCAGCGATGTCAGCACCACCACCATCACAGGTCTGGAGGTGGCTGTTGATCAGCTCGCCGTCGCCTACCCCGTCACTACCCCTCATGTTCTGCTGCCGCTCGTCTGTCGACACCTGACCTATGTGACCACCCTCGTCGGATCCGGCAGCAGGATGACCCTCGATCAGCACCGCCGGATTCTCGTGGCTGGCGGCTGGATGTCGTTGCTCACTGCCACTGTGCTGATCGACCTGCGCCGCCGTGTCGCTGCCGCCGCGCATCTGCGTACCGCTGACGAGATGGCCGCACAGGCGGAGCACGGCGAAATCCGAGCCTGGTGTCTCGAAACGAGAGCATGGGATGCGCTCGTCACTGGCGACCCCACCGCAGCGCTCCAACTGGCTCAAGGTGCCCAGACCATTGCCCCAGCCGGCAGTAGCATCCTGCTGCAAGCGACCGCGCAGACCGGCCGGGCGTTGGCGCTGCTCGGCGACCGGCGTGCGACCAGCAGAAGACTGGCCCAGCTTGAGCGAATGGTGTCCCCGCTCGGTCAACCAGACCAGCCGGAGCACCACTACCGCTATGATCCGCAGAAAGCCCGGGCTTACATCGCCACCACCCTCACCTGGGCGGGCGACCCGGCAGCCACCGTCGAGGCCAGCGACGTTCTTGCTGGCCTGTTGGCCGAGGGAAGTAGGCCGCGACGAATCGCTTCGGCTCGGCTGGATCTCGGCCAAGCCTTGCTCCCGGTGGATCCGTACGAGGCCACAACGCAGGTCGCAGCTGCGATCAAATCGGGGCGAGTTGCCGACTCGAACTGGTGGCGCGTCGACCGGGTGCGGCAAGGACTGGCGCAGGCCGGAATCTCGACGGCTGAATTGGATGAGCTGTGCGAGGCACATCAGCCGTCGTCGTGATGGCGCCGTAGCTCGCGACACCGTGCAATCGTCGGGGCGGGGGTATTGAGCGCTGGGAGAAGCTGGCGGCTGATGGCCGGTCAGGCCGCCTGACCGGCGTTCGTGACCGGTATCGTGGCGGGAGGCGGGTCCGTCGATCGCGTCCCGCCCACTGAGGAGGATCGGGATGGACCCCATGCCGGGACTGACCTTCGGTCAGCGTCTCAAGGTCTACCGCGAGCGATCCGGCAAGACGCGTGCGGTGCTCGGCGGATTGGTCGGCCGCAGCGCTGAGTGGGTCAAGGCGGTGGAAACCGATCGAATTCTGCCGCCGCGCATTCATATGCTGGACCGCATCGCCCGTGTCCTCAAGGTGGATGTGCCAGCGCTCGTCGGAGAACTGGGCAATCATTCGACGGTCGTGAACGGTCCCGAGCATCCGGCGCTGGCGGCGGTTCGTGATGCTGTCAACCGGCCTATCCTGGCCGGCGATGTGGCACCGCAGCCGTTGAGCGAGATCCGAGAACGCCTCACCGCAGGATGGCGGGCACGTCATCAGGCACCTGACCACCGTACGGTGCTCGGTGCTCTGCTGCCGGACCTGTTGCGAGACGCGCAGCGAGCCGCGCTCGCCTATCAGGGCGACGAGCGCAGGCAGGCTCAGGCGCTGCTGGCTGAGGCACTCGGGCTGACGCAGATCTTCCTGGCATACCAACCGGCTGCCGAACTTGTATGGCGGGTCGCCGACCGTGCGATGACCGCTGCTCAGGAGTCAGGCGATCCCGAGGCGTTGGCTCGCGCTGGTTGGTTCCTGTGTCACGTGCACCGCGACACCGGGGATTGGGATACCGCGATGGCGTTGGTGCTCGATCTCGTCTCGGCACTGGAACCGCAGCTGACCGACGCTGACGCGAACCTTCTCGCGCTTTGGGGTGCGTTGAACTTCGAGGCCGCCTACACCGCAGCCCGTGCAGGCGAGGAGGGCCATGCCTGGCGCTACTGGGACCGCGCCGACAGCGTCGCCCAACGACTGCCGAAAGGCTATTACCAGCCGCAAACGTCGTTTTCCCAGATCGTCATGGGTGCGCACGCGGTGACACTCGCCGTGGAGTTGCGAAAGTCCGGCGAAGCCGTGCGGCAGTCGCGGCGAATCGATCCCGGGGAGATCCCTTCCCGGCCACGCCGTGCCCGCCACCTCATCGAGGTCGCTCGTGGCCACCATGGCAAAGGCAGCGCCGAGGCAGCTGTCGCCACCCTGCGCCAAGCGTACGAGTCGGCACCAGAGACGATTCGTTTCAACGGGTACGCCCGCCAGATCACCCTCGACCTGCTCGACGGTCCGCGATCCATGCGGGACGAGGTTCGCGCACTCGCGTTGACGGTCGGCCTGATCGCATAGCAGGTCGCCAACGACAGCGTCCCAAAGCGCAAGGCGCAGGCGAGGCACCGAGAGGTGACGCATCGACTGGTCGCCGTACCACGGGTACGAATCCTCCCCCTCCGGCCAGGTGACCACTCGTAGCGTTCTGGCTACGGCCTGACGGGTTTGTTCTCGCGTCGGGCTGGTCTGCCGGCGGCGGCCTGGGGTCGACGTGGAGAGCCACCTCGGGTCGCCGCCTTCCAACTCCGTACTGGGGGGCGTCGTGCTCGGGAAGTGGTTTCAGCGTCCGGACGGGGTGATCGACGTGGTGTATCCGGTGCCGGGTCGGCGGCGGTACGCCGAGCGGCCCGCCCCGGTGGACAGCCGGCCGGTCACCCGTACGGATCGGGCGCACCGGCGTGGCGGTAACGGCGGCCGGCACTATCTGCCGTGACCGGCACCGAACCGGCCCACGAGCCGCACCGACCCTCGTGGACCTGCGTCGTGTGCCCAGCCGGTACGCCCTGGCCCTGCCCACCAGCCCGTACCCAGCTCGCCGAGGCGTACGTCGACGATCCGGTCGGCTTGTCGACGGACCTGGCGGCGATGCTGCCATACGCCGCCGACGAGGCCGCGATCAGCGACCCGGCCGAGCTGCACGAACGGTTCGTCGCCTGGACCTGGACCCCGGCCGACCCCGACAGCCGGCCGCAAAAGGCCGACCAATGGTGAGCCCGTTGTGAGTACGGAGAGCACCGCCAAGACCGAGCTGCCGATCGGGCGGCGGGTGGCGCAGTGGCGGGTCCGGCGGCGGATGACCCAGCAGGTCCTCGCCGACCGGCTCGGCAAGTCGAAAAGCTGGATGGACAAGGTCGAGCGAGGAGTCCGAACGCTGGACAAGTACTCCACCGTCCAGCAGATCGCCCAGGTGCTGCGGGTCGACCCGACCGAACTGCTCGGCGGCGAGGGCGGTCCGCCGACACCCACCGCCGCCGGGGCGGCGGCCGAGATCGACGGGTTACGGGCTGCGCTCGCCAGCTACGACGTGTTCCGCCTCGACACACCAGCACGGCCGCCCCCGACACTCGACGAGCTGTGGCAGCGGGTCGCACATGCCTGGTCGACCTACCGGCACGCCCACTATCCGCAGCTGCTGCGGATGCTGCCCGGACTGCTCGACACCGCCCAACGCCGACACGCCACCGAACCTGCCACTGCCGCAGAACCGTTGACGCAGACCTACCGGATCACCGCGTCGGCGCTGGTCAAGCTCGGCGAAGCCGACCTGGCCTGGCTGGCCGCAGACCGCGCCGTCACCGTGGCGAGCAGCGCGGCGGCCGGCGACCCGCTGCTGGCCGCCAGCGCCGCCGTACCGCTCGGGCAGATCCTGCGGGCACTGCAGCGCCACCGGCTGGCGATGGCGACCAGCGTCGCCGCCGCCCACCGGATCGCACCGCAGGCCGGCGACCACAGCCGACCGCAGCGGCAGTCGGTCTACGGCACGCTGCTGCTGCAGGCCGCGTTGGCCGCCGCCGCGATCGGCGACACCGCCGGCACCGGCGAGCTGATCCGGCAGGCCGCCCAGGTCGCCGACCGCGTCGGCGACGGCCACGACCACGACCACGAGCAGACCGCCTTCGGGCCTGTCGTGGTCGAGCTGGCCCGGGTGGTGACGGCCGTCGACCTCGGCCAACCCGACCAGGCGGTACGCCGACACGACACCATCGTCACCGGTCCCCACTGGTCGCAGCTGCCCGCCGAACACCGCGCCGCCTACCTCATCGACGCCGCCCGCGCCTACCTGCACGTCGGCGACATCGTCGCGGCCGGCCGGACCCTCGTCGACGCCGACCGCGTCGCGCCCGCCGAAGTCCGCCTGCGACCTGCCGCCCGTACCGTCGTCACCGAGGTCGCCCGGCACGGACCGGAATCGGCCGGCGTGGCCCGACTGGCGACGGCGATCGGCCTTACCTGGTGAGACAGGTGGGCGGTCAGCCTCGGCACAGCGGGACGTCGGGTTCGACGACCGTACGGTTGATCACGTCGGCGCTGAGGAAGTCCACCGACGTCGGGATCTTGTAGTCGAGGACGATTTCGATCGCCTTCTGCAGCGGCTCCGACACGTTGAGCCCGCCGCCGGTCCGGACCGTCACCACCAGCGTCGTCCCGCGACACTTCACCGCCGGCCCGGCCAACGGCAGCCCGACCCGGCCGGCCGCCGACCCGTTGGTCAACCCGATCGACGCGACCACCCCGACGAACGGCCCGGCGCCCGCCACCGGCAGACCGATCATCAGTCCGAAGCGGAACTCGATCGCCACCACGATCGCCTCGACCCCGACCGACACCCCGGACAGCGACTGCATGATGCTCTTCATCACCGAGAACTGGGGCGTCAGCACGCCGCCGTCGTAGCCGATCGGCCCGGTGAGCCCCCACTGCCCGGTCGCGGAGATGTTGCCGTTCTTGGCGGTGAACGCCGTCTCGACGAGGAACTTGAACGTCTGCTTGAGCGTCGCCGGGAACCCGCCGATGATGATGTTCTGTTTGAGCTCGATCGGTAGTTCGACGCGGGCCTTCTTGTTGTCGCTCAGCCCGTTCTGCGCACCGGCCGCGATGGTGACCGACAGCGCCTCCAGCCCGTCGACCCGCAACTTCGGCTGCGGCAGCACCCCGTTGGTCACCCGGAGATCGCCCGACACCCGCAGGTCACGCAGCAGCAGGTGGATGTCGAAGTCGACCACCAGGCCGGTGGCGGCCGTACCGTGCTGGGCGCTCAGACCCAGCTTCGTCTGCTCGCCGTACGCGGTGACGGCCCAGCCGCCGACCGTACGTTTCATCGACACCGGCGCGCGGGCCCCGGCCAGCGCCTGCCCCGACGTGCCGCCGGGGGCGAGCGCCCGGATCGGAGCCAGGGCGATCGGCGGTACGGCGATCCGCAGGTCGTCCGATGCGCCGAACGCGTTGACGCCCAGCCCGGCCGCCGCCTCCGGGTCGGGCAGTACCGGTGTGTCCGTACCGGCTCCGTCGTCGACGACCTCGCCGAGCAGGTCGGGCAGCGGCTCGAACGTCTGGGACTCCAGGTCGAGAGCCTGATCGAAGGTGAACCGGCCGTCCCGTACGACGTCGGTCAGCTCCACCGGTGCCAGGGTGACCGCCAGGTCGCCGCCGGACCGTTCGGCGCGGACGACCCGGCCCAGCGCCTCGCTGGTCAGGAACATGACTTTGCCGGGTTCGAGCTGGTCGGCGCCATCAGCGTCGCCGTCGATGACGTAGGTGAAGCCGTCCTCGCTGACCGAGCGGATCGCCGCGCCGCCGCCGTCGACGAACACCACGTCCGGCTGGTAGACGACGGAGTCGTCCGGCTTCGGGGCGTACCCGTGCTGTTGGTCGCCGCCGGACCCGCCGGCCGGCCCGCCTCCGCCGCCCGAGCCGGCCAGGTCGCCCAGCCCGCCGGGACCGCAGCCCGCGATCAGCGTGGTGACCAGCACGACCAGCAGCGTCGACACCGCGAGCGGGCCGGGTCGCCGGTGGTGGGCACCGGCGACCCGGCCCGGATACGGCAGTCTCGTCATACGCCGACGCTAGGGCGTGCGGCGTCTCGCCGAATCAGGTGTTTCCCTAACTGTTCGCTCAGCCGCTGGCCGGCGTCAGCTTGATCAACTCCCAACCGCCCTCCGGCACGTCGTCGGTCGGGTCGGTGGCCAGGTTCATCGGGTTGGCCATGCCCAGGTACAGCGTCGAACCGTCCGCGATCATCGTGCGGAAGCCGTAGTTGAGGTAGTTGCCCAACCCCTTGGTGTCCACCGGCCTGGCCCGCCGCAGGCTGGAGTCGAACACCCACAGGTCGCCGCCGTAGAGCCGGGGATCGATCGTGATCGGGTCCAGCTCGTCGCTGAGCCGGCCGGCCACCCCGTCGAAGCCGAGCATCTGCTCCGTCTCCGGCAGGAAGTCCTTGGCGAGGAAGCTCCAGTCCATCGTGCCGACGAACAACTTCCCGTTCGAGACCGTCATCGTCCAGGTGTAGTTGTTGTAGATGTTGCCGAAGCCGATGTGTCCGAACTTCGGACGGTAGCCGGTGGACACCCACGACCAGCCACCCGTCCCGCTGTTGGCCATCGGGTCGTACGCCGGCAGCTCGTCTTCGCCGTAGAGCAGTTCCACCCGCTCCAGTACGGTGCCGAACCGCTTGCCCCGGAAGATGCTCACCGCCCGCTGCGAGTTCTCCAACGTCGCCCGCGCCGCGAACTCGTCGGCCGGCGGGTACGCCTCGGCGAGCGTGCCCGTCGACTTCAGCGGGACGTGCATGGTGCCCCAGTAGAGGTAGCCCTCGTAGGAGGCGAGCGCGCCCAGGCCGTACGTGCCGGCGATGATCGGGTCCGGTTCGTAGGACGCCGCGCTCCAGACCTGCGTCCAGCCCGCCAGGTCGTCGGCGGTCAGCCCCGGCGCACCGTCGCCGAGTCGTGGGCTCATCCACACCCCGGCGATTCCGGGGTCGGCGTCGACGGTGGGCGTGACGCCGGGGCGACGGATCGCCGACCGGGCGGCGGTCGACCCGCCGCCGGCCGCCGACCAGGTGCTGACGAAGACCCGGCCGTCGTGCACCTCCAGGTCGGCGACCTGGGCCGGTAGCTGTCCGACCTCGACGAAGTTGAACGGGTCGTTGCGGTCGCCTGCCCAGCGCAGGATGTATCCGCCGTCGCGGCCGTTGGGGCCGACGCCGACCCCGGCGTACAGCACACCGTCAGCGACCACGAAGTGCCGGATGTTGCCGTACTTGGTGAAGTTGAACGAGCCCAGGAACTGGCCGGTGACGGTGTCGAAGGCGAACATGTTGACCGTCGCCCCGAGGGCCGGCCCGGCCAGGAAGACGACGCCCTGGTGGGTGCCGCCGGCCCTCAGCCCCAGCGTACGGCGCAGCCGGGACAGGTCGTCCGCCGACGCGGTGGTGACGTCGGCGGTCTTCTCGGTCAGCGCGCCGGTGGCCAGGTCGTGGGTGTACACCCGGGGCATCCGGTGGTCGCCGGCGCTGACCGGCAGGGTCGGATTCTGTTTGACGACCTGGCTCTCGGCGAACTCGCACACATAGGAGTCGGTCTGCCGGGGGGTCGGCAGGGCCAGGGTCGCCCCGGTCACGATGCAGTTGACGTTCGCCCCGGTGCCGAACCACAGCCGGTTGTTGGCCTGGGCCAGCGACCACACGTACGCCTGGTTGACCTTGGCCTGGCCCTCCGCGCACGGCGGACCGGCCGGATAGGGTTGGCCGATCCCGTTGAAACACTCGTCGGGGACGGCCTTGGCGAGCACCTCGTGGGTGTAGGCGGGCGGTCGCAGGGGCAGGAGTCCTTCGGTACCCGCCTCGGGGGCCGCGACGGCGGGGGTGCCGGCGAGTGCGGGGAGGACCCCGAGGACGACGGCGTAAACCAGGCGTCGCCGGGCATTCTTGGGCCAGTGCATCGCTTTCCTTTCGTTGGGTGCGATCCGATTCCGACGGCGTATTCCGACCGTTGCCGGTCGAGTGCCGGCGGTAGTGGACACGTCGAGGAAACCGTGGACAGCGGGTGCGGCCATCGCCGCCGGGCAGCTGTCGACGGAGGTCGGCCGCTACCCGGTCGGACGATAGGTTAGATAGATTGCCATCTCATTTCAAACATCCAGAGTGCTCTGTCTGTTGTCGCTTTTGTCATCCTGTGCCGAGTCGGAATGGCTCCCGGTCGGATAGTTGACCGATCTCTACATACATTTCTAAATATGTAGACCTATCGATTGTGGAGGGAGTTCTCAAGGCGACGGTAGGCTTGCGCGGCGACGTGCCGCCTACCGGGTGGGCATTTCACCGCGACGGTCTTGCCCTCGGAGGTGAATCCGCTGCTACGGGTCGCCAGCCGCAGCCCGGGACCGGATTGACGCAGACGGCGTACGCCTGCGCGCCGTACTCCGACGACGGCGGGCCGTCGGACTCGGCCAGTGCTGCCTCGACGAGGACGCCGTCCAAGGCCGACGACGGTGCGACGGTGTCGAGCTGGTTGGGGTACTTGCCGTGGGCGACGCCGCCGGTGCCGATCACCTTCTTACCGGTCGGGCAGGACACGCGGACCCGGCTGGGGGCGGACGATGAACCACGCCGCCCGTACGTATGTCGCGGTAGCGCGACCGTCGGGGATCAGGACGTGGCCCGGTCGGTGGCGTCGGCCGGGCCGAGTACGTGAATCCGGTCGCCCGGCCGGATCACGCCCGCGACCACCACCCGCGCGTAGAGGCCACGCAGCCGGGCCTGCCGGCCCGGCTCGCTCCACACCAGCTTGTGGGCGTCGCGGCCGTAGCGGTCGGCGAACTTCACGCAACCGTTGTGCGGCTCGGCCGTCACCTCGATGACCGCCTCGTCGCCCACCGCGAGCCGGATGCCGGCGGGCAGCGCGTCGGGATGCAGGTCGAGGTCGACGAAGAGCTGGTCGCCCGCCAACCCCCAGTCCTGCGGGTCGTCGCCGGCGACCAGCCGGACGAACCGGGAGTTCATCACGGCGAGCTGCCGGTGAGGATGAGCCGACCCGTCACTGGTCTTCGAGCTCCCGCGCCGCGCCCAGTCATCGCCGACCAGCCCTTCGGTGACGTCGAGCTCGCCTTCGGCGAGCAGTTCCCGCTCGTCGACGGAAGGTCTACGGACCACGAGGTCCAATGTGCCGACGCCGCGTGGGGAACGGGCCACCTCGGTGAGCCCGGTGGTGAGTTCGACCATGGACAGATGACGGGGTGCCGTGGTGCGCGCCGAGGCGTGGTCCATGTTCGGAGTGTCCCAGAACCCTCGCGGGTCGTCGACAGGGTTTGCGGGCCGACGGCCGGTCGCGGATCGAGCCGGAGCCATCCGTGGCTTTTGGGTGCGGCGCCGGTCACTTTTGGGTGCGGCGCCGGTCATCCGATCGACGGCGCCCTGGGTGGGCGGCCGGTCAGCACCCGGGGCCCGGACGCCGTGATGGCGACCGTGTGTTCGGAGTGGGCGGTGCGGGAGCCGTCGGCGGAGCGGATCGTCCAGCCGTCGGCGTCGAACGCGATCTTGTCGGTGGACCGGCAGAACCAGGGCTCGATGGCGATCGTGAGGCCGGGGTCGAGCCGCAGGCCACGGCCGGGACGGCCACTGTTGGCCACATGCGGGGCCTCGTGCATCGTGCGGCCGATGCCGTGGCCGCCGAACTCGCCGTTGACGCTATAGCCGTAGGAACGGGCGACCTCGCCGATCGCGGCGGACACGTCGCCGAGACGGCCGCCGGGTCGGGCGGCGGCGATCGCGGACTCCAGCGCGGTCTCGGTGGCCTCGATCAGGGTCAGGTCGGCCGGGTCGGGGGTGCCGACGACGACCGACAACGCGGAGTCGGCTGCCCAGCCGTCGATGCTGACCGCCATGTCGATGCTGAGCAGGTCACCGTCGCGCAGGACGTAGTCGTGCGGCAGCCCGTGCAGCACCGCGTCGTTGACCGACAGGCACAGGACGTTGCGGAACGGTCCCCGGCCGAACGACGGGGCGTAGTCCCAGTAGCACGACTCGGCACCGCGTTCGGCGATCCGCCGGCGGGCGTGGTGCTCGATGTCCAGCAGGTTGACGCCGACCGCCGCGACGTCGCTCAGTTCGGCGAGCAGCTCTCCGACGAACTGGCCGGTCACCGCCATCCGGTCGATCTCCTCGGCGGACTTGAGCTCGATCACGACAGCCTCCCTCTCCCTGGCGGTATTTTTATACCACATCGAGTCGGGGCCGCTCCGCAGGGTCTATCCTGCTCGTATGGTTCGCCAACCGCTCACCGCCGAACAGATCGCGGCGGGCCAACGCCTCGGTGCCGCCCTGCGGGTCGCGCGCGCCGGCCGTAGCCTCGTCGAGGTGGCCCTGGCGGCCGGAATCTCTCCGGAGACGCTGCGCAAGATCGAGGCCGGCCGGCTCCCCGCACCAGCGTTCGGCACCGTGGTCTGCCTCAGCCAGGCACTCGCCGTCCCCCTCAGCGACCTGGCCGACGTCTGGCTGGCCGACATGCCCGTCCGCCAAGCGTCCTAGGGCCGGCGTGACCACCGGCCGCCGTCCGGCGTGACGCCGCACACGGCGATGGTGCGGCATCGCTGGGGCGCAACGCCATGTCATGGATCGTCGGGATCGTTGGGTTCCGTCTTGCCCGCGACGCGCTGGTCCGCCTCGGTGTCTTCGACTGAGCGCGAATCCAGCGCCCTGATCGGTGGCGACGGGCGGAACCGTTCGCCTCTCCGTCGCGGCGGGGCGCTGGAACAGCAGGTTCTCGAACGTCTCATCGACCGAGTGCCGCGTCGAGACGGTCGAGAACATCGGCGACGGGACCGGCGGTGAGTACGCCGCTGCCCGCCCCGGCCAGCTCGCCCGCCGCGGGCGCGAGCGCGGTCCGGGCACGATTCATCACCGTACGGTCATCGAGGGCGATCGCGGCCTGGGCGGTGAGGCACCACCGTGCCTCGAGCAGCAGATCGCGCGGCGGATCCGGGATCTGCCGCAGCGCTGCCGACGCGTCGGCCGGCCGGTCCCGGGCCAGCAGCACGAGCGGACGCGCCCACGGCCGGTAGGGACCCCAGTCGGTGTCGTCGTCGAAACCGGCCCGCTCACCGTGCCAGACCCGCAGGCACAACAGCGTCAACGGGAGCAGACCCTGCTCGACGCCGGGCATGCCGGCGGTGGCGAGCCGCTCCGCCGCATCGCGGTAGGCGGCCTCGGCGATCCGCGTCGGCGACCCGGTCGCGGCCAGCCGCAGCGCCCGATACCAACAAGTGAACACCCCGACCAGCGGCCGGTCGTACCGCTCGGCGAGCTCGTCGGCGGCAGCGGCGTGCCGGTCTGCGGCAGCGAAGTCGGCCAGCCCGCCGCACGCCTGCATCCGGACGAGCCGGCCGAGGATCTCGTACGTCGGCAGACCGTTGCGGGCGGAGATCGCGACCAGTTCGGCGCCGATCTCGTCGCGCGCGGCGGCCAGGCCGGCGCGGTGGAAGGTCTGCATGAACATGCCGTTGAGCGCGAACGCGAGCAGGGTGGGGTCGCCCAGCCGGCGGGCGATCCGCTGCGCCTGGCGGGCCGCCTCGGGTCCGCGTCCGCCGCGCGTACCACGTGATTCCACCGCGATCGTGGCCAACAGCCGGGCTCGGGTGGCATCGAAGGAGCCGGGACCAACGGTGGTCAGAGCCCGCTCGGCCGCCGCCACGATCTGCGCCGCCTGCGCCGGGTCGTCCGACCGGGTCCAGATCGCCGGTACGTCGTACCCGCCGATCACCCGGGCGGTGAGTTCGGGATCGCCCACCTGCTCGGCCACGACGATCGCCGTGATCCGCTGCTCCCGTGCCGCTTCGAGACCGCCCGCCCCGGTCACGGCGAGACTGCGCAGCAGACCGACCGTCGACTCCAGCCGGGCGCCGGAACCGGCCGGCACGGTCCGATCGTACGCCGCCAACGTCTGCGCCCAGAGCCGATCCGGTGCGGCCGGACCGGGGCCGTCGTCGACCCGCTCGGTCTGGCGCAGGATGTCTGCCTCCAGTTGCCGCAACCGCAGGCCCGGATCGATGCCCAACTCGTCGAGCAGCAGGCGGCGGGCCCGGCGCAGGACCGCGAGCGCGTCTCGCTGGCGGCCGGCCCGGTACAGGGCGAGTGCCAGCAGCCGCCACGCCTCCTCCCGCCACGGATGCCCGGCCACGTGGGCGTCGAGATCCGGTACGGCCTCGGCGGCCCGCCCGAGGTCCAGCAGCGCGGCGGCCCGCTGCTCGACGGCGTTGAGCCGGAGCTGGTCGAGGCGGGAACGCTCGACCGGCGCCCACGGCTCGTCGTCGAAACCGGCGTACGCCGGCCCCCGCCACCGGGCCAGCGCGCGGTCGAGCCGGTCGAGCGCCGCGCGCGGGGGAGCCGAGGACGCGGCGGCGACCGCCTCCTCGAACCGCCAGGCGTCGACCGCGTCCGGAGTCGGCCGCAGCGCGTACCCCGGTCCGTCGGTGACCAGCAGGCGGGCCGGCTGACGCGGCGGACGCTGCGGCTCCAGGGCGCGCCGCAACGCCGCGACGAAGGTACGGACGGCGCTCACCGCGCCCGGTTGCGGCTCCGGCCACAGGTCCTCGACGAGACGGTCGACCGGGACGACCTGACCCCGCGCGACGATGAGCCGGGCCAGCACCGCCCGGTGCTTCGGCCCCTTGAGGTCGATCACCTCGCCGTCGCCGTCCCAGGCGACGACCGGCCCGAGAACACCGAAGCTGACCTGCACTACCCGGACCGCCCTTCTGCGCCTGCGCTCAACGTATCGCGCTCATCGGTTGCTCATCCGTGGCCGGCACGCTGGATTTCGGCACCCGATCAGAAAGGGACAACCATGACATTTACCATCCCGGGCTTCGGCTACCAGCGGGTCGCGGTCGCCCGCGACGTGACACTGCACGTGGCGGTCGGCGGTACGGGCCGCCCGATCGTCCTGCTGCACGGCTTTCCGCAGACCCACGCCATGTGGCGCCATGTCGCCGCCGACCTGGCCGCCGACCACACCGTGATCGTGCCTGACCTGCGCGGCTATGGTGCCAGCGACAAACCCGAGGCGGTCGACCGGGACACGTACTCGAAGCGGACCATGGCCGCCGACATCGTCGCGCTCGCCGACGCGCTCGGCCACGAGCGCTTCGCCGTGGCCGGACACGACCGTGGTGCCCTGGTCGCCATCCGCGCCGGCCTGGACCACCCGACCCGGATCAGCCATCTCGCCTCGCTCGACGTGCTGCCGACCCTGGACATGTGGGACGTCCTGCACGGCTCCACCGCCGCCGTCGCGTTCCACCTGTACCTGATGGCGCAGCCGCCCGGCCTGCCCGAACAGATGATCAGCGCCAGCGCGGACGCCTTCTTCGGCTATTTCCTCGACCTGTGGATCCGCGACCCGCAGGCCATTCCCGCGCGGCTGCGGGCCGAGTACCTGCGCGCCTCGCGCGAGGCGGTCGCCTCGATCGTCGCCGACTACCGGGCCTCGTCCGGCATCGACATCGAACACGACCGGGCCGACCGGGCGGCCGGCAACCGGCTCGCCATGCCGGTCACCGTCGTGCAACAGGACTGGGGAGCCGCCCTCGGGTTCGACGCCGCCGCGTTGTGGCGTACCTGGGCCGACGACCTGGACCACCGCGCCACCACGGCCGGCCACTTCATGGCCGAGGAAGCGCCTGAGGAGATCATCAAGGTGCTGCGGTCCCTGCTCGCCCGCTAGCGAGACGTCCGCCGTAGCCCGGTCTGCGGCGGCGTGAGCATCTCGTACGTCTACGACACCGGGTCTGACCGGCTGACCACCCGGTGCGACTGCGGAGCACGCCGTACGGATCGCGGATCTTCGCGACGGGTGAGACGGTGTGGTCCCCCACGGATGGGTTTGGCCGGCCGTCGACGGGGCAGATGGATCGACTGCACACCCGTACGCGAGGAAAGGAGCCGCAGATGACGACGACACTGCACGGCAAGCGGGTCGCGTTCCTGGCCACCGACGGCGTGGAGGAGGTCGAGTACACCGAGCCGCGCCAAGCGATCGAGGCCGCGGGCGCCACCGTCGAGCTGGTGTCGATCAAGCCGGGAGAGATCCAGGCCTTCAACCACCTGGACAAGTCCAAGACGTACGCCGTCGACGTGACCGCCGACAAGGCGGACCCGGACTCCTACGACGCGTTGGTACTGCCCGGCGGCGTGGCCAACCCGGATTTCCTGCGCGCCGACCAGGACGCGGTCGACTTCGTCCGGTCGTTCTTCACCGCCGGCAAGCCGGTCGGCGCGATCTGCCACGGGCCGTGGACCATGGTCGACGCCGACGTGGTGCGGGGGCGCACGCTCACCTCCTGGCCGAGCCTGCGCACCGACCTGACCAACGCCGGGGCCACCTGGATCGACGCCGAGTGCCATGTCGACAACGGCCTGGTCACCAGCCGTAAGCCGGACGACCTGCCGGCGTTCTGCGCCAAACTCGTCGAGGAAATCGCCGAAGGCAAGCACTGATCCACGGGCTAGCCGGTACGGGCGCGTCGTTGAGCCCGTACCGGCCGTCCGTGCGCCGCCGGGAAGGCGGCGGCGCGGCCGCCACCCGCCATGAACGCGCGGTGGCGGCGTCAGCGCCGGGTCGCCGCCCCGGCGGCGGACAGGTGCCGGGCGTACGCCTCGGTGGTGAAGAACGCCGGCAGGTCCTCGCCGAGCGCCGTCTGCTCGACGACGCGCGCCGCCGCCTCGGCGCGGGCGCGGTCCGGGCCGTCGCGCCCGACGACCAGATCGGCCAGCTCCTCGGTGAGCATCGACCGGACCAGGTCGGCGGTGACACAGCCGCCGTCGGCCAGCGGGGTGCCGTGCTGGCACCACTGCCACACCTGGCAGCGGGCGATCTCGGCGGTCGCCGCGTCCTCCATCAAATTCCACAGCGCCACCGCGCCGGTGCCGCCCAGCCAGGCGTCGACGTACCGCAGCGTCACCGCGACGTTGGCGCGGACCCCGGCCGCCGTCACCTGACCCGGGGTCTTGTCCACGGCGAGCAGATCGGTCGCGGTCACCGCCACCTCGTCGCGCCGCCGGTCGATCTGGTGCGGCCGGTCGCCGAGCACCGCGTCGAAGACCTCCCGGCAGGTCGGCACCAGACCCGGGTGGGCCACCCAGGAGCCGTCGAAGCCGTCGCCGGCCTCCCGCTGCTTGTCCGCCCGCACCTTGCCCAACGCGGCCTCGTTGACCTGCGGATCCCGGCTGGGGATGACGGCGGCCATCCCGCCGATGGCATGCGCGCCGCGTCGATGACAGGTCCGCACCAGCAGTTCGGTGTACGCCCGCATGAACGGCACGGTCATGGTGACCTCGGCGCGGTCGGGCAGCACGAAGTCCGGCCACTGCCCGAAGTTCTTGATCACGCTGAAGATGTAGTCCCACCGGCCGGCGTTCAACCCGGCCGAATGCTCCCGCAGCTCGTAGAGGATCTCCTCCATCTCGAACGCGGCGGTGATCGTCTCGATCAACGTCGTCGCCCGGATCGTGCCCCGTGGCAGGCCGAGGTAAGGCTGGGCGAAGACGAACACGTCGTTCCACAGCCGCGCCTCGCGGTGGCTCTCCAGCTTCGGCAGGTAGAAGTACGGGCCGGCACCGGCGTCGAGCTGCCGGCGGGCACAGTGGAAGAAGTACAGCCCGAAGTCGACCAGGCTGGCCGAGATCGGCCGGCCGTCGACCGCGATGCCCTTCTCCACCAGGTGCCAGCCGCGCGGGCGGACCACGATCGTGGCCAGCTGCTCGCCTAGGGCGTACCGCTTGCCGCGCTCGTCGGTGAAGTCGATCCGTCGGTCCAGCGCGTCCATCAGGTTGAGCTGCCCTGCGACGACGTTGTGCCAGGTCGGGCTGGTGGCGTCCTCGAAATCGGCCAGCCACACCTTCGCGCCCGAGTTCAGCGCGTTCACGGTCATCTTCCGGTCGGTCGGCCCGGTGATCTCGACCCGACGGTCGACCAGGCCCGGCGCGGGCGGGGCCACCCGCCAGGACTCGTCGGCGCGGATGTGCGTGGTCTCCGGCAGGAAGTCGGGCAGCTGACCGGCGGCGTAGCGGGACCGCCGGGCGCGGCGGGTGTCCAGCAGCGCCACCCGCCGGGCGGCGAACTCGCCGTCGAGGGCCACCAGGAACTCCAGCGCGGCCGGGGTGAGCACCTCGTCGAAGCGGTCCGCCATCGGTCCCAGGATCTCGTACCTCATCAGAACTGCTCCTGTTCGGTCGAACCGCGCAGCGCGGTGGTCTCGCCGGCCGGGTTCAGCACCGTGCTGATCAGGTCGAAGTAGCCGGTGCCGACCTCCCGTTGGTGCTTGACGGCGGTGTAGCCGGCCGGCTCGGCGGCGAACTCGCGCTCCTGCAGCGACACGTACGCGCTCATCCCGTCGCTGGCGTAGCCGCGCGCCAGGTCGAACATCGAGTAGTTGAGCGCGTGGAACCCGGCCAGGGTGATGAACTGGAACTTGTACCCCATGTGGCCCAGCTCCCGCTGGAACTTGCCGATGGTCGCCTCGTCGAGGTGCTTGCGCCAGTTGAACGACGGCGAGCAGTTGTATGCCAGCAGCTGGTCCGGGTACTCGTTCTTGATCGCCTCGGCGAATCGGCGAGCGACCTCCAGGTCCGGGGTGCTGGTCTCCATCCACAGCAGGTCGGCGTGGGGTGCGTAGGCCAGCCCTCGGGCGACGCACGGTTCGATGCCGTTGCGCACCCGGTAGAAGCCCTCGGCGGTGCGCTCGCCGGTGACGAACGGCCGGTCCCGTTCGTCGACGTCGGTGGTGAGCAGGGTGGCGGCCTGCGCGTCGGTGCGGGCGATGATCACGCTCGGCACGCCGGCCACGTCGGCGGCCAGCCGGGCGGCTTCGAGGGTGCGGATGTGCGCGCCGGTCGGGATCAACACCTTGCCGCCGAGGTGGCCGCACTTCTTCTCGGCGGCCAGCTGGTCCTCCCAGTGCACCCCGGCCGCACCGGCGGCGATCATCGCGGTCATCAGCTCGTACGCGTTGAGCACGCCGCCGAAGCCGGCCTCGGCGTCGGCCACGATCGGGGCCAGCCAGTCGCTGGCCGGGCTGTCGCCGCCGGCCGGGCCGCCGCCGGTGCCGTCCGCGCCGCCCGGGCCGCCGCCGGTGCCGTCCGCGCCGGCCGGGCCGCTCTCGGCGGTGCTGATCTGGGCGGCCCGCAGCAGCGCGTTGTTGATCCGGCGGACCACGGCCGGCACCGAGTTCGCCGGGTAGAGGCTCTGGTCGGGGTAGGTGTGCCCGGCGAGGTTGGCGTCGGCCGCCACCTGCCAGCCGGACAGGTAGATCGCCTTCAGCCCGGCCCGGACCATCTGCACCGCCTGGTTGCCGGTGAGCGCGCCGAGCGCGTGGACGTAGTCCTCGCCGCGCAGCAGCTGCCACAGCCGTCTGGCGCCGTGCCGGGCCAGCGTGTGTTCCTCCTGGATGGCACCGCGCAGCCGCACCACGTCGTCGGGACGGTAGGTGCGCCGCACGCCGTGCCAGCGGGGGTCGGTGTCCCATTCGTGCCGCAACTGATCGACAGCGTTCCGCATCGTCGTCTCCTTTTCCGCGCCATAAGGGGTGCCGTTGTTCCGTGGCGTGTCGGCCGGTATGGAGCACGGTGGCATGCCGGCGACAAGCGGGTCGAGAGACGGAAGAAGCCACATCTTGAAAAGTTCTCGACCGTTTTTGCCAACTTGCCAATCCATACCTTCGCAGCGGTGTTAATGCTCGTCGGGAGCGTGTTAACGTGAGCGAACCGCGCGACAGGCGACCGGGGAGGTGCGCCACGATGACCAAGACCTTCGCCGGTGCCCGGCTGCGCCGGATGCGCGAGGACCGGGGCGTCAGTCAGACCGAACTCGCCCGGCAACTCAACATCTCGGCGAGCTATCTCAACCAGATCGAACACGATTCTCGGCCGCTGACCGTCGCCGTACTGATGCGGCTCACCGAAGTGTTCGGCGTCGACCCGACCAGCTTCGCCCCGCACGACACCCCACGCCTTGTCGCCGGACTGCGTGAGGCCCTCGGTGCCCGCGCCGGCGTCGGCGATTTGACCGAGCTCGCCTCCCGGCTACCCGAGGTGGCCGAGGCCGTGATCGACCTGCACCGCCGCTACCAGCAGGTCGACGAGCAACTGGCTGAGCTGGTCGGCGACCGTGACCTGGTCGGCCGCAGCCCACACGACCAGGTCACCGAGTTCTTCTACCGGCGGCAGAACTACGTGCCGGCGATCGACGAGGCGGCCGAGCGGCTCGCCGGGCAGATCGGAATCCGCCGTGACGAAGCCCGCTCGGCGCTGCGGGACCGGCTGGCGCAGCGCCACGGCGTGCGAATCGCCCGCGACGACGCCGACTCCCTCGGCGGTGAGCTGCACCGCTACCGGCCACAGACCCGCACCCTGCACCTGTCGACCTCGCTACGTGCCGGACAGGAGGCGATCCGGATGGCCGCCCAGATCGCGCTGCTGGAGTACGCCGACGTGATCGACGAGATCATCGAGGAGGAGGGGTTCGACGACGTCCAGACCCAGATCCTCACCCGGGTCGGGTTGGCCAACTACTTCGCGGCCGCGCTGATCCTGCCGTACGAGCAGTTCCTGACCGCCGCCGAGCAGCGTCGCTATGACATCGACCTGCTCACCGAGCACTTCGCGATGGGCTGGGAGACGGTCTGTCACCGGCTCAGCACCCTGCAACGGCCCCGCGCCCGGGGCGTGCCGTTCTCGTTCGTCCGGGTCGACCGGGCCGGCAACATGTCCAAGCGCCAGTCCGCGACCGGGTTCCCGTTCTCCCGTACCGGCGGCACCTGTCCGTTGTGGAACGTCTATGAGGCGTTCGGCGCACCGGGCCGGGTGGTCACCCAGATCGCCGCCATGCCCGACGGCCAGCGCTACCTGTGGATCGCCCGGACCGTGATCCGCCACCACGGCGGCTACGGCCAACCCGGCAAGGTGTACGCGATCGGCCTGGGCTGCGAAATTCGGCACGCCGGCCGGCTGGTCTACTCCGCCGGCATGGACCTGTACGCCGCCGACGCCGCCATCCCGATCGGCCCCGGCTGCAAGACCTGCGAGCGGATGACCTGCCCGCAGCGGGCCGCGCCGCCGATCAGCCGGCGACTCGACGTCGACGAGAACCGCAGCACCTTCATCCCGTACCCGTTGAAGGATTGAACCTCTCGACGGCGAATCGACGGCGTACCGGCGGCGAACCGCGGGTGTCGGCGTCTGATCACGCCCGGTGACGAAGCGCGTTGCTGATCGACGCGACGATGGAGCCGGCGCGCGCGGCTTGACCTGGCTGGATAGCATCGCCGGGACCGAAGTCCCATCGGAAGGGGAGCCGTGGCACGGGTCCAACAAGGTATACGGAACGCCGCGATGGCGGTGGTCGAAGGCGCTGACCCCCGGGCGGCGGCCATGGCGGAACTGCAGCGGCGCGCGGGAACGTCCGCCGGTGGCGGCGCGCCCGGTGCGGGCGGCGCGCCCGGGGCCGACCGCGGCACCGACCGGCCCCGATCGCCCGACGACGCGATGGATCCGGTCGACTTCCCGGCGGCCCGGGACCTCGCCGGCAGCATCGACACCGTCATGGAACAACGCACCGTCCCGCTCGACGACGCGGGAGAGGTGCTCAACCGCAGCGAGCAGCGCCGCGACGGTGGGCAGCAGGTGCACGTCATCTGCCCGATGGTGATCCCCCGGGGCCGGTCCCTGGCGACCATGCTGCCGGTGTCGTTGCTGCTGGTGTTCGGCGCGATCGGCTCGGTCGTGGTCTGGATCGCCGGCGGCGACGTGGCGACCAACCCGTTCTTCGGCATCCACTACTGGGTGCTGTCGCTGCTGGCGGTCGGCTTCGTGTGGTGGCGTCAGGGCATGGTGATGGTGCCCGACGGCTGCGCCGCCCTGATCACCCGCTTCGGCAAGCTGGAGCAGGTGGTCGGCCCGGGTCGGGTGATCCTGCTCAACCCGTGGAAGCGGGTGTCGTACATCGTCAACACCACCCGGGAGTACCCGTTCAACGCACCGGTCCGGGAGGCCCCGACCAAGGGTGGGGTGAAGGCCTCGATCGACCTGTTCATCCAGTTCCGGATCAGCGACCCGGTCGAGTTCGTCTACACCCTCGGCGCGGTGCGCGGCTTCGAGGAGAAGCTCAGTAACGCCATCAGCGAGACGATCCGCAGCCTGATCTACGAGCAGGAGGCCGCCGAGATCTACAACATGGTCGGCGAGGACACCGGACGGCTGCTCGACCAGCTCAACCAGCAGTTCATGCCGGCGGTCGAGCTCACCAACGCCAACATCACCCACGCCGAACCGTCCGACCGGGGATACCGGATGGACCTCGCCGCCCCGGAGATGGTGCGGGTCGCCAAGGAGGCCTACACCCACGAGTACGCCCTGCAGCTGCGCAAGGAACAGGACGAAGGCGACCTGACCAAGGAACTGGCCACCCTGCAGGAAACCCTGTCGGCGATCCAGGCCGACATCGCCCAATACCAGGCCCAGATGGACACCGCCGTCGAACGGGAAACCAACCGGGCCGAGGCGCTGGCCCGGCAACGGTACGTGTCGGCCGAATCCGAGGCCCGCGCCAACGCCGCCCTGCTGGAGGCGCAGGCGCTGGACATCCGGGCGGTCACCGCCGCCGAAGCGCCGGAGATCCTCGAATTCCGCTACCAGCGTGAGGTGCTCGACACCCTGGAGGAGGTGGCCGACCATCTGCCGCAGCTGGTCCGGATCGGCGGCTCGGCAGACCCGGACGCCGCAGCCGGTATCGACCTGCTGCGACTCGCCCGCGAACTGGTCGGCGAACGCGGTGCCGAGCTGTTCAGCGCCGGCGACATGGCCGCCATGCGCACCCGACTGACCGAGGTCGCCGCCCGGATCGCCGAACGGGAACCGGAGATCGCCGCGCTGCGGGAAGCCGACCGGCCCACCGTGCCCGCCGCCGCCGACGCGGGCTCGGTCCCGGCGACCGATCCGCCACCGGCGACCGACCCGCCCGCCTCGGCCGACCACACCACGGAGGTGCAACGGTGATCAGCAAAGTCAGCGGCGGCAGGTCGGTCATCTCCGAAGCCGTCGCGTCCTGGGGCGAACTCGCCCAACTGCTGCGCGGCGGTGACGCGGGCACCCTCGTCCCGGTCGTCATCCCCAAGCACCGGCGACGGCTCGGCTGGATGGTGCCGCTCTGGCTCGGCCTGCTCCTGCTGCTGACCGGGGTGATGTTCACCGTGCGCGGCGACGACGGCCTGCTCGGCACCGCGTACGGCGCGCTGGCGGGTCTGAGCTACCTCGCCGGCGGCCTGTTACTGCTGATCGGTGGGCTCTGGTGGTGGCGGTCGGCGATCGTCGAGATCGAGCAGGGCACCCACGGCGTGCTCACTCGCTACGGCGCGGTCACCCGCACCCTGGAACCGGGCCGGCACTACCTGTGGCATCCGTGGTCACGGGTCGGCTTCGTGGTGGACGTCGCCACCGAGATCCCGTACTCCGCCCCGGTGATGGCCTGCCCCACCCAGGAGAACGTGCCACTGCGGTCGATCGAGTTCTTCATGAAGTTGCGGATCACCGACGCGGTGCTGTTCGTGCGGACCATCGGTGCCGGCAACTTCGACCTGGTGCTGTCCAGCGCCGTACAGGACGCCATCCGGCAGCGGGCCCGCAAGGTGCAGACCGAGCGGGCGTACGACCTGCGCGGCTCGGACGTGGCCGACATGCAGGAACTGCTCAACCGGCAGCTGTCCCGCTACGGGGTGCGGATCACCGGCTGCAACATCCCCGACGTGCAGCTGCCCACGCAGTATCAGCAGCACCTGGCCACCCGGGAGCGGGTCGCGAAGGAGCACGCCGCGTACGAGCAGGAGTGGGGGCTCACCCGCAAACGGCGTATCGACAGCCTGCAGATGGACATCGAGCGGGCCAAGAAGGTGCGTGACGCGCGGTTCGTCGAGGTCAAGGCGGCCCTGAACAAGGCCCGGGAGCAGGTCGCCCAGTTGCTGGAGGAGCAGGAGACCAACGCCCAGCGGGTCCGGTTCGAGATCGAGACCCGGGGCCGCAGCGGGCTGATCTCGGCCGAGAACGAGGCCAAGGCGCAGCGTCGGCTGGCCCAGGCGTACCGGGACAACCGGGCGGTGCTGCAGTACGAGCTGGCGCTGCGTCGTCTGGAGGTCGGGGCCGCGTTGGCCGGCAAGGCCCCGCAGCCGGTGGTGGTCCGCACCGACGGCGCCGGCGGTACGGACACCTCGGCGCTGTCCACGTTGCTCACCGCTCAGCTGCTGCCCGGTACGGTCGGGCTGCCGGCGATCGACGCGAGCGCCCGGGCGTCCCGGACGGCCACGGACGGCACCTGATCCGAGGTTCCGGTACGGGTGGGTGGTCGGTCGCACCCGCCCGTACCGGATCGTCGCCGGATACGGCGCACTACGAGCCGACCTGACGGGAGCCGTCGGCCCGGTCGCCGCCCAGGCGCTGGCCCGGCTGACGGCGAAATCGTCAGACCAGCCGCGACTCCTCAACACGTTTCCAGTAGCCCTTGACGATGGTCTGGTCCGCCGGCAGTCGCCACCGGTCGTGTAGCAGCGCGCGTCCGGCGGACACCACGGACTGTTCGCCGGCCACGAAGCCGAACACGCCACCGTCGGGTCGCTGCCCGGTGTCGATCGCGTCGAGCGCGGCGACCAGGGCAGGCGTCTCACGGCCGGCGTCATGGCCGCGGTGCACCCAGTCGAGCCGGACGCCGGGTGGGGTGGCGATGTCGAGCTCGTGATCCGCGTCGGGCACCTCGACCAGGATCCTGCCGGTCGCCGTCGCCGGCATGGCCGCGACGAAGCGGCGGATCGCCGGGACGGCGGTCTCGTCGCCGGCCAGGAACCAGGCGTCCGGCGTACCGTCCAGGACCGTCGATCCGCGTGGCCCACCGACCCCTACCGGGGAGCCCAACGGCGCTCCGACCGCCCAGTCGCTGGCCAGCCCGCCGGAGTGCACCACGAGTTCCAGGTCGAGCCAGCCGGCGGTGCCGTCCCAGGCGAGGGGGGTGAGTTCCCGGCTGGGGGCGTCCTGCGGTGCGGCGGCACGTCCGTTGGTGGTCTCGGCGGCACGTCCGTTGGTGGTCTCGGCGGCACGTCCAGCGGCATCGGCTGTTCCCGCCGATTCGGCGGCACCAGCCGGCAGGAACAGCCGGATGTGGTCGTCGGCACCGGGGGACGTGAATCCACGCAGTTGCGCGCCGATGAGACGCAACCGAAGATAGCCTGGGGTCAGCCAGGTGCGGTCGGCCAGCCGGGCGGTACGGCGGAACACCTGTCCGGCGCCGGCACGGGTGAGGGTGAACGGCATGGGGGACTCCCGGATCGAACGATTCGTTAGGCGAGCCTATCCTTAACCTTCGTGGTGCGGCGTGTCGATCCGTCCGCCGCGTACAGCGCGGACACCAGCCGCGCCGCCGACGCCGGCTTCACCACAGTGGTCTTCCGTACCGGTCCGGACCCGGCCGCCGACCGACCGGTCACGGCCGGCGCGGCCGGGCGGGACGCGCCCAGCCTGCTGCTGGTGCCGACCACGGCACCCGGCTACCGGATCGTCCGGCAGTTGCCGGTCCTCGGGGTGGGCGGACAAGTACGAGATCGCACTCGACGGTGTCCGAGTGCGAGGGGACCATCTGATCGGTACCGCCGGGTCTGGCCTGCGGATCGTCGCCGGCCGGCTCGCGCTCGGACTGACCCTGCGCTGTCTGTGGTGGCTCGGTCAGACCGCCCGCGCCTTCGACCTGATGCGCCACGGTCGCCAACCACAGCAACCCGCGTCGGGGCCCGACCACGTCGACGAGCCGCCCCGCCGACAGCGACACCACCGCCGCGACCGCGAACGCCACGATCACCGGCACACCCACCGCCGTGCGGGACACCTTTAGATCGTCGGCCAGGTACGGGCCGAGCGCACTGACCGCGTACAGCGGCGGCATCGACACGGCCATCGCCCCAGGTCGCCACCACGGCCGACGCCCACCATCGTTTCCGCACCCGCCGCCTCCCTCGTCGCCGCAACATCAGTCGGTACGGCGTACCGTCAGGTTCCAGCGATCGTGCCACCGGTACCGATCCACCGGCCGATCCGCCCCATCATCGGGATGGTCGAATGGCGGTCCGGCCGTCGCCGGCACGTCGTCCAGACCGGAGGTTTCGTCCCGTGCCCAGATCCGATCTCCTCACCCGCGCCACCGGCGGGGCGCTGGCGGCCCTGCTCGCCCTGGGCGCGGTCGTCCTGCCGGCCACGCCGGCCCTGGCCCACAACGCCCTGGTCGGCAGTGAGCCGGGGCAGAACACCCGACTGGCGCGGTCACCCGAGCAGATCGAACTGGTGTTCACCGAGCGCCTCAACGCGGAATACACCACGATCGTCGTCAGTGACGACGGCGGCGTGTCGATGCCGGTCGACGGGCCGGTCGTCGATCAGCAGCGCGGCATCGTCCGCCCGGTCGACCCGTTGCCGGACGGGGTCTACACGGTCGCGTACCGGGTGGTGTCGGCCGACGGGCATCCGGTCCAGGGCGCGTTCCGGTTCGCGGTGAACGCCCCGCTGACCGAGCCGTCGACCGCCGCGTCTGCGGAACCACCGGGGGATCCGAGCGGCGAGCCCGGTGGGCGACCCGCGACGGACGCCGCTGATTCGACCGCCGACGACAGCGACGGCGGGGGCGGCCAGTGGTGGCCGTACGTCCTCGGTCTGCTCGTGCTGGTGGCCGGCGGTGGGGTGGCGGTGGTCCTGCTTCGCCGTCGACGTGTGACCTAGTGCATCCCGGGAACCCGGTCGGGTGAATCGGCGACTACTTACCTCGTACGACTCGTGAGGAGAAGCAGATGTCGATAGCCGTCCAGTCGGGTTCGTCGCACCGGAAGGCGACGCGGCGCGCGGTGCTGTCCGGTGTGGCCAGCACCATCGTTGTCCTCGTCGCCGCCTGCGGCGACGGTGGCACGTCCGCCACCGGTCAGCCGAGTCCGGAGGCGTCGACCAGTCCGCTCGCGGCTGCCGCGTTGGTCGTTGAGGACCCGTGGGTCAAGGCCACCGACGACGGGATGACCGCCGCTTTCGGCGTGCTGGTCAACGAGACGTCCGCCGACATCACCATCGCCAGCGTCGCCACCGATGTCTCGCCGGTCGTCGAGCTGCACGAGATGGCGATGCAGGACGGCGCCATGGTGATGCGCGAAAAGGACGGCGGGATCGTCGTACCCGCCAACGGCAGCCACACTTTGGAGCCCGGCGGCGACCACATCATGCTGATGGACATCGCCCGACCGGTGCTGCCCGGCGACGAGGTAGCCTTCACCCTGACGTTCGCCGATGGCACGACGTCACAGTTCACTGCGGTCGCCAAGCCGTTCGCGGGCGCCGAGGAGAGCTACGACCCCGACATGGACATGGACAACGGCTGAGTTGATGACCGAGCAACCGTCACCGCCCCCGGTGAACCGCCGTCTGCTGCTCACCGGGGGCGCGGCTGCGCTCGGTGGTGCCCTCGCCAGCGGTGCCGCCGTCGCGGCGGTCACCCGCTCGGACGAGCGGACGCCGACGGTCGAGACGCCCGACGCCGTGACCGCGTCGGCGGTCGACTACGGCACCGCGACGGTTCCGTTCCACGGGCCGCGTCAGGCCGGAGTGGCCACCGGACCGCAGGCGTACGCGGCCTTCGTCGCTTTCACCCTGGGTGCCACGACGGACCGGGCGGCCCTGGCCCGGTTGCTGCGGTTGCTCAGCGACGACGCCGCGCGGCTGACCCAGGGGATACCGGCCTTGGCCGACACCGAACCCGAGCTGGCGGTGCTGCCGGCCCGGCTCACCGTGACCTTCGGGTTCGGTCCTCGGTTGTACGCCGTCGCCGGGTTGGCCGATCGCCGACCGCCGTCCGTCGCCGACCTGCCCGCGTTCGCGATCGACCGGCTGGAGCCACGGTGGTCCGGTGGCGACCTGCTGTTGCAGATCTGTGCCGACGACCCGATCACCGTCGCCCACACGCAGCGAATGCTGATCAAGGACGCTCGGCCGTTCGCCTCCGTCCGCTGGGTCCAGCAGGGTTTCCGGCGTGGCCGGGGAGTCGAGCACGAGGCGCACACCCAGCGCAACATCATGGGTCAGATCGACGGCACCGGAAATCCGAAGCCGGACACCGCCGCTTTCGATACCGCGGTCTGGGTGGCCGACGGGCCGGAATGGCACCGCGACGGCAGCACTCTGGTGGTACGTCGGATCCGCACCGAGATGGAGACCTGGGACAAGTTGGGACGGGTCGACAAGGAGCAGGTGATCGGCCGTCGGCTGGACACCGGCGCGCCGCTGACCGGCGAGAAAGAGTCTGACATCCCGGACTTTTCGGCGGTCAACGAGGTCGGTCTGCCGATCATGCCGGACTTCTCGCACGTCACCCGCGCGCACATCTCCGACGACCGCTACAAGATCCTGCGGCGTCCGTACAACTACGACGGAGTGCCCGGTCCGGACGGTACGCCCGACAGCGGCCTGATCTTCGCCGCCTACCAGGCCGATGTCGCCGCTCAGTTCCTGCCGATCCAGCAGCGCCTGGCCGACCACGATCTGCTGAACGAGTGGGTCACCCCGATCGGGTCGGCGGTGTTCGCGATCCCGCCCGGCTGCCCGGCCGACGGCTGGATCGGCGAGAGCCTGCTGAGCTGAGCACCCGCCCGCCGACGCGTCACCGGTCACGGCGGGCGCATGTCCGCACCCAAGCCGTCGACCGCACCGCCGGAGACGGCGGCGTCGACGACGAGAACAGTTACCACGACAACGTGCGTGACCCGTACTGCGTCGAGGAGGGCGAGCTTGTCCAGCGGGGCAACATCACCGTGAACAGCAGCTACTCGGGCCCGCAGGCCGCCGTCGGCGGCTGATCGGCGTGCCCTCGGTCGTCCGGTCGCCCGGCCGACCCGACCCCGGACCGCGATCGGGCCAGACGTTGACCAGATCGAGAACCATCAATACGATGCCTGGAAAGCGCTTTCACGCGCCTGACCCTAGGGTCACGTCATCCGTCCCGGGAGGTAACGCACCATGAGTCAATCCGTGGCTGTCGACGTCGGCGGCCGCCGACGTCGACAGCGCATGGCGATCCTGGCCGGCGCCACCGCCGTGATCGCCACCGCCGCCATCGGCGCGGTCGGTGTCACCACCGCATCCGCCGCCACCGTCGACACCAACGCCACCTACGTCTTCGTCAACCGGCACAGCAACAAAGCCATGGATCTCTACGGCTGGGCCACCAACGACGGCGCGCCCATCGTCCAGTGGACCCGCAACGACCTCGCCGTCCAGCAGTGGCGCTTCGTCGACGTTGGCAGCGGTTACTACAAGATCCGCTCTGTGCACAGCGGCAAGTACCTCGAACTCCCCGACGCCAACGATGGCACCGCACTCATCCAGAACCCCGACAACGGTGCCACCCGTCAACACTTCCGCCTCGCCGACTCCGACAGCGGCTACGTCCGCTTCATCAACCGTCATAGCAACAAGGCCATCGACGTATGGGAATGGTCAACCGCTGACGGCGGCACCCTCGCCGGCTACACCGACCTCAACGGCTGGAACCAGCAGTGGCAGCTGAACACCGTCGGCGGCGGTAATCCCACCCCACCGCCGAGCAACTCGTGGCCGACCCCGACCGGACAGGTCAACGTCAACGGAACGATTCAGGTGTCCGGGACGCTCGACGGTGGCATGCGTCGCTACTGCTGCATCGGTGACGGAGGCCAGGAGGAGAGTCAGGATCCGGTGTTCCAGCTCGCCGCCGGGGCCACCCTGCAGAACGTCATCATCGGCGCGCCGGCCGGCGACGGCGTGCACTGCTCCGGCCCATGTACCTTGCGCAACGTGTGGTGGGAGGACGTCGGCGAGGACGCCGCGACCTTCCGCGGCAGCGGCAACCCGAGCTTCCTGGTGGACGGCGGTGGGGCCCGATCCGCTAGTGACAAGGTCTTCCAGCACAACGGTCCGGGTACGCTGACCATCCAGAACTTCCAGGCCAGCAACTTCGGCACCTTCTACCGATCCTGCGGCAACTGCTCGACGCAGCACCGCCGTGCCGTCGTCATCCGCAACGTCACGCTGACCCGGCCGGGCAGCACGGTCGCCGGCATCAACGTGAACTACGGAGACACCGCACGATTCAGCGGTATCACGATCGTCAACGACTCGAGCCGGTCGATGGTGATCTGCCGCAAGTACAACGGTAACAGCAGCGGCAATGAACCGACCCAGGTCGGCACCGGCGCGGACGGGACCAACTGCCTCTACTCCTCGTCTGACCTCACCTACCGGTAGACATCGTCGCCGAGCGCGGACCCGTCCAACGCCGTTGGACGGGTCCGTCCGCATGTCTGCCGGCCTGTTCGGTGGCTCGGTGCCTTGTTCCGGTTTGTCTGGTGGCTCGGTGCCTGTGCCGCCCTCGATGGAGTAGACCTGCCGCTTGTCGGCGACAGTCTCACGATATATCGTTGGCGTATCAACGACATCCTTGGAGGTTCCTCATGAAGTCTCACCACCGCTTCCCCGGAGGCCCGGGAGCATGGATGCGCGGCGGATTCGGCTTCCCACCCTTCGGGCCGGGATTCGGACCCGGGTTCGGTCCAGGCGGTCCCCACGGCGGTCGGGGCGGCCGGGGCGGCAGAGGCCGGCGCCGCCCGAACGTCCGGGCCGCGGTCCTCGCCCTGCTGGTCGAAGGCCCGATGCACGGCTACGAGATGATCCAGGAACTCGACTCCCGCACCGGCGGAGCCTGGCGGCCGAGCCCGGGATCGATCTACCCGACCCTGCAACTGCTGGAGGACGAAGGGCTGGTGATCGGCATCGCCGACACCACCGGCGGAAGCCGCAAGCAGTACGCCCTGACCGAGGCGGGACGCCCCGAGGCGGAGCAGGCGGCCGAGACCCCACCCTGGGCGGAACTCGCGCCGGAAACGATCGACAGTTGGCAGGGTATCCGCGACGCGGGGGCACAGGCGATGCACGCATTGCGTCACGTCATGCTCAACGGCACCGCCGACCAACGCGACCGGGCACTGCAGGTGCTCGACGAAACCCGTCGCAAGCTCTACGCCATCCTCGCCGAAACGCGGTGAACGCGCGGTCGTGCCCCGTGCACCGGCCCGGACCGGCGGCTCTCGACTGAGCCGCCAGCCGCCAGCCGACACGACGCCGCTTCGCCGCGCGAGACGAGGGCCGATGGGCGCACAATGGTCAACCATGGAGAAACCACGGATCGTTTCCGCAGCGGAATGGGAACACGCTCGCGAAGAGCTGCTCAAGGCCGAGAAGGAGGCTACGCGCGCGCTCGACGCCCTCGCCGCGCAGCGGCGCCGGCTGCCGATGGTGCCGTTCCGCACCGACTACGTCTTCGACACACCCGGCGGGCCCGCCACCCTGGTCGACCTGTTCGACGGCCGGAACCAACTGGTCGCCTACCAGTTCATGGACACCGGGCCGGACCGGTTCTGCCCAGGCTGCACCGAATTCACCAACAACATCCCACCGGGCGCGCTCGACAAGATGGCGAAGAAAAGTGTCACCTGGGTGACGATCTCCAACATGCCCCTTGCCCAGATCCAGGCGAAGAAGGCGCAGATGGGCTGGACGATGCCGTTCGTGTCGTCCCGGGGGACCACCTTCTCGGACGACTGCGGGGCCGGCGGAGGATTCATGCTCAACGTCTTCCTCCGCGACGGCACCGACGTCTACCGGACCTACCACACCTACGCGCGGGGCGTGGACCGGCTGCAGTTCGCGCGCAATGTACTCGACCTGACCCCGTACGGGCGGCAGGAGGAGTGGGAGGACTCCCCGGCCGGCTGGCCGCAGCGCCCGACGTACGGTTAGCCGACCTGCGCGAATCCGGTCGCCGGTCGGTGTCGATTCACCCGCCCGCCGATCGTCGTCATCTCGTACGGCAACCAGCCACGCGGGTGAGGAGACCACGATGAAGTACATGCTGCTGTTCGTCAGTCCGACCGAGGGCGACGGCCAGTCCGAGCCCAGCTGCACGGTCGAGGACTGGATGAGCTTCGACAAGGAAATGAAGGACGCCGGTGTGTGGGTCAGCGGACACGCGTTGCGGGACCTGACGACGTGCACGTCGCTGCGGCTGGGCCCGGACGGTGAACGGATCGTCACGGACGGGCCGTTCGCCGAGACCCGCGAGGTCCTCGGCGGCTACGACGTGATCGACGTACCGGATCTGGACGCCGCGCTGGAGTGGGCCGCCCGCTCGCCCGGTGCCCGTGACGGTGGATCGGTCCAGGTCCGGCCGATCGCCGAGTTCGGGCTGTGAGCTGATGGTCCGGCAGGTGACGGCCGCGTACACGTCGGTCGAGGCCGTGTTCCGGGAGGAACACGGCCGCCTGCTGGCCAGCCTGGTTCGCCGGTTCGGTGATCTGCACCTGGCGGAGGAGGTGGCGGCCGAGGCCGTCGAAGCCGCGCTGGTGCACTGGCCGGCCACCGGTGTGCCGACCCGACCCGGCGCGTGGCTGCAGACCACCGCCCGACGACGAGCGGTGGACCGGCTGCGCCGCGACCGCAACCTCGCCACGCGAATCGCGATCCTGCAGGCCGAAGCCGACCGGGCCGCGCCCGCACCAGCCGCCGACGCCGACCGGGAGCTGCCCGACGACCGACTCGCCCTCTTCTTCACCTGTGCCCATCCGGCGTTGCCGGCAGCCGACCGGATCGCGTTGACCCTGCGGTGCCTGGCCGGCCTGACCACCCCGGAGGTGGCCCGGGCGTTTCTGGTGCCGACCGCCACGATGGCCCAGCGCATCGTGCGCGCCAAACGGAAGATCCGCGACGCCCGAATTCCGTTCCGGGTGCCCGGAACGGACGAACTGCCCGCACGGCTTCCCGGAGTCCTGCAGTGCGTCTACTCGATCTTCACCGAGGGCTACGCCGCCAGCGCCGGCCCGCACCTGCAGCGATGGGACCTGGCCGAGGAGGCGATCCGGCTGGCCAGGATCCTGCGCCGCCTGTTACCCGAGCAGCGGGAGATTGCCGGACTGCTCGGGCTGATGCTGCTGGTGCACGCCCGCAGACACGCCCGGACCGGCCCGGGTGGCGAGATCGTGCTGCTCGACGAGCAGGACCGCCGGCTCTGGGACCGGCCCATGATTGACGAAGGCCGGGAGCTGACCCGGACCGCGTTGAGCGGCGGCGCGCCCGGGTCGTACGGTCTGCAGGCCGCGATCGCCGCCCTGCATGACGAAGCCAGCGATCTGGCCAGCACGGACTGGCCACAGATCGTGGCGCTCTACGACGTCCTGCTCACCGTCGTGCCGTCTCCGGTGGTGGCGCTCAACCGGGCGGTGGCCGTCGCCATGCGCGACGGACCCGAGTCGGGGCTGGCCCTACTCGACGCGCTCGCGGACGATCCCCAACTTCGTGACTATCACCTGTACCCGTCGACCCGGGCCGAGTTGCTCCACCGTCTCGGTCGTCACGCCGAGGCGGTGGCCGCCTACCGGCAGGCGCTCGACCTGGCCGGTACCGAGCCGGACCGGTCCCACCTGAGGCGCCGTATCGATGCCGCCACGCTCGACGCCGTCGGACCCGGCTCCGCTGAGCCACAGTCCGGTGATCACGGATCCGGCTCCCAGTAGATTTCGGCCGGTCACGACCGGACGACGAGCAGCGGTCGGCACGGCTGCTCCGTCCGAGGTCGGGGTGATCAGTCCGACAGATGGCAGGCGGCCGAATGGCTGTCGCCGCGTACGGTCAGCGCCGGGTCGTCGACGGCGCACCTGTCGAACGCGGCCGGGCAGCGGGTACGGAATCGGCAGCCGCTCGGTGGGTCGGCGGGGGAGGGGACCGCACCATGGAGGATGATCCGCTCCCGACCACGTTCGGTACCCGGATCCGGCACCGGCACCGCCGACAACAGCGCCCGGGTGTACGGGTGGGCAGGGCGCGCGAACAGGGTGGCCCGGTCGGCGATCTCCACGATCCGTCCCAGGTACATCACGGCGACCCGGTCGCTGAGATGCCCGACGGCGGCCAGATCGTGGGCGATGAACAGCAGCGCCACCCCCAGCTCGTCGCGCAGGTCTTCGAGCAGGTTGATGATCTGTGCCTGGATCGACACGTCCAGGGCGGCGATCGGCTCGTCGGCGATGATCAGTTGCGGTTCGCTGGCCAGCGCGCGGGCGATCCCGATCCGTTGTCGCTGGCCGCCGGAGAACTCGTGGGGATGCCGGTGCGCGTGGCCCGGATCGAGACCGACCAGTTCGAGCAGTTCACCGACGCGGTGCCGGCGGGCGCGGGATCCCCGGTGCAGGCGATGCACCAGCAGCGGCTCGGCGACGATCGACCCGATCGACATCCGGGGATCCAACGACGCGTACGGATCCTGGAAGATCATCGCGACGTGGCGGCGGGTCCGCCGCAGCTGCCACCGGTTGAGCCCGGTGAGGTCGACACCGTCCAGTGTGACCTGACCGGCGGTCGGCTCGATCAACCGCAGCAGCGCCAACCCGGTGGTGCTTTTGCCGCACCCGGATTCCCCGACCAGGCCGAGGGTCTCGCCTCGGGCGACGTCGAAACTGACCCCGTCGACGGCGCGTATCGCGCCGCGCCCCGGCCGGGTCGACCGACCGGCCGGGAGACGGGCCAGCTGCCTGTCTGGGAGACGGGCCAGCTGCCTGACCGGGAAACGGGCCGGCCGCCCGGTCCGGCGCGGTCGACCGCCGCGCGGCGGGAAGTGCACCCGCAGGTCGGTCACCCGTAGCAGCGTCGATTCAGTCGTGGGCTGCGTCATGCCGGCCGTCCTCGACGTCGTAGAAACAGGCCACCCGGTGGTCGGGGCCGACCAGCCGGGCCGGCGGCACCTCGGTGGCGGCCCGCGCGTCCTCGCGGTATTCGCAGCGCGGCCAGAACGGGCAGCCCGGCGGCAGCGCCACCGGGTCGGGCGGCAGACCAGGGATGGTCCGCAGCCGGCGGGGTCGTTCGGCGCCGACGCGGGGCACCGCGGCCAGCAACCCGATAGTGTACGGGTGCCCGGGCGCGCCGTACACCGCGTCGACCGGCCCTTCCTCCAGGATCCGGCCGGCGTACATGACCGCCACCCGGTCGGCGATCCCGGCCACCACGCCCAGGTCGTGGGTGATCCAGACGACCGCCAGCCCGAGCCGTTGCTGCAGGCCGGCGACCAGGTCGATGATCTGCGCCTGGGTGGTGACGTCGAGCGCCGTGGTGGCCTCGTCGGCGAGCAGCACCCGAGGCTCGCAGGCCAACGCCATCGCGATCATCACCCGTTGGCGCATCCCACCGGAGAAGTGGTGCGGGTAGTCGTCCAGCCGGTGCCGGGCCGCCGGGATGCCGACCAGATCGAGCAGTTCGGCCGCCCGGTCCCGGGCCGCCGAGCCGGTCGTGCGCTGGTGCAGCTGGAGCGGTTCGATCAGCTGGGAGCCGATGGTCTTCACCGGGTTGAGCGAGGTCATCGGGTCTTGGAAGATCATCGCGATCCGGTTGCCCCGGATCCGGCACAGCTGGCGTTCCGAGGCTTTCAGCAGATCGACGCCGTCGAGCAGCACCTCGCCGCTGACCTTCGCCGGTGGGTCCAGCAGTCGCATCACCGCCAACGCGGCCACGGTCTTGCCGGAACCGGATTCGCCGACGATCGCCAGGGTCTGCCCGGCCCGTACGTCGTAGCTGACGCCGTTGACCACTCGGGCGACGCCGCGTCGGGTGCCGATCGAGACGCTCAGGTCGCGGACCGACAACACCGGTGCCGCCGAGGGCACCGCGTCCGGTGTCCGGTCCGTCAGCGTGTCTGTCATCCCGTTCGTCACCGCGTCCGTCAACCCGTTCGTCCTCTCGACTCGATGACCGACCGCTGGCGCGGGTCCAGCGCGTCGCGCAGCGCGTCCCCGACCACGTTGAACGCCAGCACGGTGCAGAAGACCGCCAGGCCGGGGAAGATCCCCATCCACGGTGCCTGACTGACGAACTCACGCCCTTCGGCGAGCATCCGTCCCCAGGCGGGATCGGGTCGTTGCACGCCGAGACCGAGGAAGGAGAGCGCGGCTTCGGCCAGGATCGCGAACGCCAGGCTCAGCGAGGTCTGCACGATCACCGGGGCGGTGATGTTCGGCAGCACGTGCCGCAGCAGGATCCGCAGGTCGGACGCGCCGATCGCGCGGGCCGCCCGGACGTACGTCTCGGTGGCGACGACGGTCGTCGCGGCCCGCACGATCCGGGCGAAGATCGGGGTGTAGACGATGCCGATGGCGATCATGGCGTTGGTGATGCCGGGGCCGAGGATGGCCAGCACCGCGATGGCGAGCAGGATCGCCGGAAAGGCGAACAGCACGTCCATGGTCCGCATCAACAGCGAGTCCGCCGGGCCGGAGTAGAAGCCGGCGACCAGCCCGATCACCAGGCCGGCGGTCAACGAGATGCCGACCGCGACGAAACCGACCCGCAGCGACACCCGGGCACCGACCAGCACCCGGCTGAACACGTCACGGCCGAGGTTGTCGGTGCCGAACAGGTGGTCCGGCGACGGCGCCGCGAGGCGGCCGGGCACGTCGACCGCGTTGGGATCGTACGGTGCCAGCATCGCGCCGAAAGCGGCGACGACTGCCAACCCGGCGAGCACCACCAGCCCGGCGACAGCGAGCCGGTTGCGCAGCAGTACGGCGAACACGCGACGGGTCATCGATGCCGTACCCGGGGATCGAGGTAGCTGTAGAGCAGGTCGACCAGGAAGTTGACCAGCAGGAACATCATCGCGATCACCAGCACCGCGCCCTGCAGCAGACTGTAGTCGCGGCGGATGACCGCGTCGTAGGCGAGCCGGCCCAGGCCCGGCCATTCGAAGATGACCTCGACCACCACGACGCCGCCGAGCAGGAACCCGAGTTGCAGGCCGACCGCGGTGACGATGGAGATCCAGGCGTTGGGCAGCACGTGCCGGCGTACCGTCCGCCAGCGACTGAGCCCTTTGGCCCGGGCGGTACGGGCGTAGTCCTGCTGCATCGCCTCCAGCACCGCCGAGCGGACGAACCGGGTCAGCACCGACCCCGAGATCAGTCCGACGGTCAACGCCGGCAGGATCAGATGTCGCAGCGCCCGGACCGGATCGTCGATCGGCGAGACGTAGCCGGACGCCGGGAGCCAGCCCAGCACCAGAGCGAAGAGCAGGATGTACATGATCCCGCTCCAGAAGTCCGGGACCGAGACCCACAACTGGCTGAACGCGGTGGCGATCCGGTCGATCACGGAGCCGGACCTGACCGCGGAGACGATGCCCAACGGCAGCGCGACGGCCAGGGCGACCAGCAGTGCGGCCACGGCGAGCAGGCTGGTCGGGCCGAGCCGGGCCAGCAGCAGCCGGGTCACCGGTTCGCCGCTGCGGAAGCTGACCCCGAGGTCGCCGGTGACCGCCCGGGCCAGCCAGTCGCCGTACTGTGTCCACAGCGGCTGATCCAACCCGGCGCGGGCCCGCATCGCCTGGTAGAGCTCCTCGTCGAAGCGGGTGCCGAGGGCGAGCCGGATCGGGTCACCCGGCACCAGGTGGACGATGAGGAACACGGCGACGCTGACCCCGAGCATCGCGATCGCCGTCTGCAGCGCCCGCCGCAGCAGGAAGCGGCCCATCGTGGTCGCTCAGCCCGTCAGCCGTACGGTGCGCAGCCGGGTCTTGCCGTCCGGGTGCATCTCGACGCCTTCCACGGTCGGCAGCCAGGCCAACGACGCCTGTGGACTGTAGAGGTAGCCGTAGCTGACGTCGTCGATGATCAACCGCGCGGCCTGGTCGTACAGCGGCTTGCGGTCGGCGTCGTCGACGCTGGCCCGGGCCTGGTCGAGCAGTTGGTCGACCTGCGGGTCGGCGTAGCCGTGGAAGTTGAACGAGCCGGTCGAGTGGTGCTGGGCGTAGTAGGCGTACTCGCCGTCGAGGTTGTTCAACCAGCCGAGGACGTAGCAGTCGTAGCTGCCGGCGCCCTGCTCGTCGAGCCAGCTGGCGAAGTCCAGGGTACGGATCTCCACCTCGACCCCGACGTCCTGCCACTGGCTGGCGATCACCTCAGCGGCCTGGAGGGTGTGCGGGAACTCGTTGGTCAGCATCAGGTCGACGGTCAGCCCGTCGACGCCGGCGCCGGCGAGCAGCTCACGGGCCTGCTCCGGGTCGTAGTCGAACGGCGCGTAGTCGGTGGCCCAGAAGTTGCCCGGCGGCATCGCCGACTGCACCGGCGTCGCCGCGTCGAAGAACGCGGCCTGGGCGACCTGTTCGCGGTCGATGGCGAACGACAGCGCCCGGCGAACGTCGATGTCGTCGAAGGGCGGCCGGTCGAAGTTGCAGGTGAAGTACCAGTAGTCGTTGCTGGCGACCTGGCCGAGTTCGACGTCGGGGTCGTCGCGGAGCGCGCCGGCCTCCTGCGGCGGGACGTTGTTGGTCAGGTGCACACTTCCGGTGCGCAGGTTGGTCAACGCGGTGGTGGGTTCGGAGATGAACCGGAACTCGACCCGGTCGACGTGCGGTCCGTCGCCCCAGTAGTCCGGGTTGGCCTCCAGGATGATCCGGTCGCCCGGGGTGTAGCTGACGAAGCGGAACGGCCCGGTGCCGATCGCGTCGGTGGTCAGCCCGTCGCCGTCGAGCAGTTCGGGGGCGACGATCGCCATGCCTTTGAAGCCGCCGACGTTGGCCAGCAGGTTCGGCGTCGGGCGGTTGAGGACGAACTCGACGGTCCGGTCGTCGACCGCCCGCACCTCGTCGACGGATTCGAAGCGCCAGGCGTTGGCGGCGGTCTCCCCGTCGGTGATCCGGTCGAAGCTGGCGACCACGTCGTCGGCGACGAACGGTTGTCCGTTGTGCCAGGTCACGCCGTCCCGTAGGTGGAACGTCCAGGTGAGCAGGTCGTCGCTGACTTCCCAATCGGTGGCCAACGCGGGTTGGAAGCTGAGGTCGGGAGCCGGTTCGACAAGCGTGTCGTAGACGTTTTCCAACACCAGAAAGGTGGGCGACGCGGTGGAGACGTGGACGTCCAGACTGTCCGGTTCGCTGGAGATGGCCACGACGAGGGTGCCGGCCTGCGGGTCGGCACCCTCGTCGGTCTCCAGCGACTCGCCCGCGGAGCAGGCGGTCAGGACGAGCGCGGCGGTGGCGGCCAGCGTCGCACGGGCCCGCCGCCACCGGGCCGTACGGGTCGTGACGCCGTGTGTCGATCGCCGTCGGTCGGGGTGGCCGGGGGTACGGATCACCGTCGTCTCCTACCTGGTGGTCGCCGGTACGGGCGGAGGTGGCCGGTACGGGCGGGACGGGCTGGGGACGGTGGCCGGGAAAGCGGGCCCCGCCGGGGCGGATCGCCGGGACGACCAGGGGCGATCCAGCGGACTCGGCGTGTCGCCGTCGCCGCCGGCCCGGCCGACGTGCCGGGCGTCGCGTGACGCCGGTGCCGCGCGCCGGGCGCTGCTGTGCCGGGCATCCCGCCCGGCTGTCGTGGCACCGACCCTAGTCGATCGATCTTTGGGCCACAACTCGGTGACGGGAGGTGACGGGAGGTGACCGGTCGTCGGCCGACTGTCCGGCGGTCACTGCCCGGCCGCCGGTCGTTGCCCGGCCGCCGCTAGGCTCTACCGCCGTGGGAAGACTCTGGCAGGGCGTGACCGCCACCGTAGGCCGGCTCACTGGCCAGCGCGTCCCGACACAGCGCCGTCCGACCCCCGCGCGGGTCGCCCGACCACGCCAGGTCGCGGCGCTGCAGCGTCGGCAACTGTCGTACGCGCCGGAGCTCGACGGGCACGCCGATCCTGGCGAGATCGTCTGGACCTGGGTGCCGTACGAGGACGATCCGCGCCAGGGCAAGGACCGTCCGGTGCTGGTCGTCGGCCGCCGCAGCCGTACCCTTTACGGGCTGATGCTGTCCAGCCAGTCGGACCGCGACGGCCAGCGACACTGGCTGGAACTCGGCACCTGGGGTGACGACGGGCGACCGAGTTGGATCCGGCTGGACCGGGTACTGACCATGCGTGAAGACAGCATCCGGCGCGAAGGCGCCATCCTGGACCGGACCCGCTTCGACCGCGTGTGCCACGCGTTGCGGGGCGGCTACGGCTGGTCCTGACCAGCGGCGCGCCGGCCAACCAGTCAACGACAGTTCGCCGACACGTCACGGGCGCGTGCACCGGCGGTCTGCCGGACGACCGCATCCTGACCGTATGGTGACCGCCTCATGAGGATCGTACGGCTGGCGAATTTCATCACCGGTAGTTCCGGAGGTCTGCGGACCGCGCTGCGGGAACTCGGCGCCGGCTATCTGGCCGCCGGTCACGAGCCGGTACTCGTCGTTCCCGGTACCACCGACACGACCGAGGACACCCCGCAGGGGCGGGTGATCACCGTCGCGGGCCCGGTGGTTCCCGGCACCGGCGGCTACCGGGTGATCGTGGCGCGCCACCGGATGCGGCGGCTGCTGCGCGACCTGGCACCGGACCGGCTGGAGGTCTCCGACCGGACCACGCTGCGCTGGACCGGGCAGTGGGCCCGCCGGCACGGCGTACCCGCGCTGATGGTCTCCCACGAGACCCTCGACGGCCTGCTCCGGCTGCCGTTCGGCGGTCGGGAACGGTCGGGGCGGCTCACCGACCGGCTCACCGGCCCGATCGCTGACCGACTCAACGCCGCCACCGCCGCCCGCTACGACAGGGTGGTCTGCACCACCGAATGGGCGGCCCGCGAGTTCGCCCGGATCGGCGCGGCCGACCTGGTCCGGGTGCCGCTCGGCGTCGATCTCGACCAGTTCCACCCCGGTCGGCGCGATCCGGCGGTCCGCGAGCGCTACGCCCCGGGCGGCGAACTGCTGGTGCTGCACTGTGCCCGGCTGTCCGCCGAGAAATGCCCCGAACGGGCGCTCGCCGCGCTCGCCGAGTTGCGCCGACGCGGCGTGCCTGCGGTCGGGGTGTTCGTCGGCACCGGCCCCCGGCAGGCGGGGCTACGGGCCCAGGCCGGCGCCGCCGGGCTCGACGTGCACTTCGCCGACTACATCGGCGACCGCGACGAGATCGCCCGGCTGCTGGCCAGCGCCGACGTGGTGATCGCCCCCGGACCGATCGAGACCTTCGGGCTGGCCGCGCTGGAGGCGTTGGCCAGCGGCACTCCGGTGGTGGTCGCCGCTGAGAGCGCCCTGCCGGAGGTCGTCGGCGACGCGGGCCTGGCCGCCACCGGCGGCGGCGCGGGCTTCGCCGACGCGATCTGTGCACTGGCCGAGCGACCGGAGCCGCCGCGCCGCGCGGCGGCCCGCCGCCGCGCCGAGAGGTTTCCCTGGTCGGCGTCGGTCGACGGATTCCTGCGCGCGCACGGCCTCGGCCCGGAACGTGACGGTCACGCGGCGCCGCACCGGCGGGCCAGTGCCCGAGAGTGACCACCGGCCGGTCGGCACCGCCCCAGGGCGGTGCCGACCGGCGGCTCACCGGACCTGCTCAGCGCAGGCCGTTGCGGATCGCCACCTCGATCAAGGTCCGCTGGTCGTCGGTGATGATGCCGTCCACGCCGAGGTCGATCGCCCGTTGCATGTACGCGGCGTCGTTGATCGTGTACGGCACCACCAGCAGCCGGTCGCGCTGCCGCAACGTCGGCACCACCGGACCGTGGAAGTAGCTCGGGTCCTGACGCAGGTACCAGTCCGGGTGTGGAGCCGTGGGCTGCTCGGGGTCGTGCACCTGCCAGTTGGCCGACACCGTGGTGGCACCAGCCGCGCGTACCAGTTTGCCGAGGTCACGGTAGCGCCACCAGTCCAGGCCGCCGGTCCACGGGCTGCGTACCGACGGGTCGCCGTACACCGCCCGCAGCGAGCACTCGTCGGCCAGTGACGCGCACTCGGCCGGCCCGTACTGCCAGACCAGGGCGACCGTCGCGATCCGGTGGTTGAGCTCGCGGGCCAGCATGATCGTGCGCCAGTCGAACGACTGGATCGTCACCCGGTCCACCACCTGGGCCCGCTCCACCGCACGGACCAGCGCGGCGGTGAAGACCTGGTACGGCGCGGTGTCGTCGACCAACGGACTGATCTTCGTCTCGATGTTGAACCGGATGTCCCGCCGCCCGCTGTCGCGGGCCAACGCGAACACCTCCGGCAGCGTCGGGATCCGGGCGCCCGGGACCAGCACCTGTTCGGGCAGGTCGGCCACGGGCACCGAACCGCAGTCGAGGGTCTTGATCTGGCGCAGCGTGAGATCCCGGACCCGCTTGCCCACGTACGGGAACATCGGGTCGCCGGGGCGGGCCGGGCGGGTGTCGGCGCAGTGTGAGCCGGAGACCGTGCGGTCGTGCAGCACCACCAGGTGTCCGTCGCGGGTCATCCCGGTGTCGAGCTCCAGGGTGGACACGTCCGGGTCGGCCAGGGCGTACGCGAACGCCGGCAGCGTGTTCTCCGGACGTTCCCAACGTCCACCGCGGTGGGCTTGGATGTCGAACGGCGACGCGTACGGCTTCGGTAGCCGCATCCGCCGCTGTGCCATCAGGTCCCGCAGCCGGTCCGGGTAGTCGGTGATGAGACCGTCGACGCCGTCGTCGATCAGCTTCGCCATGGTCGGTACGTCGTTGACCGTCCACGGAACGACGGTGATGCCGTGCCGGTGCGCGTGCCGGACGAGATCCTTCGTCACGTACGGCCGGTAGTCGGGGTCGGTGACGGTGCCGTTCTGCGGGAAGCCGTGCACCGGGGAGAAGGACGTCGCGCCGAAGGTCTTGATCGCCCGGATCGGGTCGCCGCCGAAGTCGTCGATGTCGATCCCGCCGAGCCACGGCGAGGCACCGGGCGCTCCGACCTGCAGGAAGTCGTAGTTGGTCAGGGCGACCAGCGGCAGTCGGGGCTCGACCTGGCGCATCCGCATCAGCGCGCCCCAGTCGAAACTCTGGACGGTGGTCTGCCGCAGCAGCCCGGCTGCCCGGATTTCGGCTGCGGTGACCTGCACGAACTGCTCGCGGGGAGCGGTCTCGTGTGGTGCGCCCGCTTCCACCTTGGTCTCGACGTTGAGCCGGACCTGGTTCGCCTCGTATCGCTTGACCAGGTCGAGGACCTCGCGCAGCAGCGGCATGGTGGCACCCGGCACCGGGGTCTGGCCCGGGTAGCCGGGGAGGGTGCGGCTGCCGCAGTCGAGGGTGCGGACCTGGGCCAGTGTGAGGGTGTGCACGAACTTGCCGACATACGGGAAATCCGGGTCGTCGGTGCTCACCGGGGCGGTATCCGTACACTTCGCGGAACTGACTCGCCGGTCGTGGGTGACGACCGCGTGGCCGTCGCGGGTGATCTGTACGTCGAGTTCCAGTGTGCGTACCCCGAGCCGTAGCGCGTTGCCGAAAGCGGCGAGGGTGCTCTCCACCCGCAGGCCGAGCCCGCCCCGGTGCGCCTGCAGGTCGAAAACGTGCTGGTGGCGCTGTCGGTCGCCGGCAGCGCCGGCCGACTGACCGGATTCCCGCAGGTGCGTGGGACCCGTGCCGTGAGCGGGTCCGCCCACGGCGGACACGGCGGTGACCGTCGCCAGCGCGGTGGCCACCGCGCGACGCCATCGGAGTGTGACCATGGTCGTCCAATCTGGTCGGTTTCTCGTCCGATGGCATGCTGCTGCCCCGACCAGTCGGTGCGGCGTTGGCCAGGCGTCGGACAGGTGAACGCCGGCACACGGATTCAGCAGATGGCTGTCGATGGACCATCAGGGCACGGGACGGAGAACCACCGGAGCGCCCGCCCTGGCGTAATCTCCCCGGATCAGGGGAATGGTACCCGTATGAGGGACCACGTGATGGTGTTCGCCCCGGCTCCGGTGCTGTCGGTGACGATCGAGCAGCAGGCCGACGTACTCGAACTGCACCTGCACGCCGGTGGCCAGGGCATCTGGCAGGCGCGCATGATCAGCTCGCTGGGTGTCCGGGTGGTGCTCTGCGCCGCCGTCGGCGGAGAGGTCGGTGCGGTGCTCGGCAGGGCGCTCGAAGACGAGGAACTGGAACTGCGGATGGTTCCGCGCAAGTCCAGCAGCGGATGGTACGTCCACGACCGCCGGGAGGGCAGCCGCAGCGAGATCGCGGAGAACCCGGGTGCCCCGCTGATCCGGCACGACATCGACGAGCTGTACGGCCTCGCGTTGGCCGAGGGAATGCGGGCGGCGGTCAGCGTGCTCAGCGGCCCGGCCCACCCGTCGGTGGTCGACGACGACGTCTACCGGCGACTCGCCAGCGACCTGAGGGCCAACGGCTCCCAGGTGGTGGCCGACCTGTCCGGTGGGCAGTTGGCCGCCGTACTAGGCGGCGGGGTGTCCTTTCTCAAGGTCAGCCATGAGGAAGTGATCGAGGCGGGCCGGGCGGCCGACGACAGCGTCGACGCGCTGTCGCGGGCCGCACACCAGTTGCGCGCCGACGGCGCGGAGGCCGTGTTGATCAGCCGGGCCGAGAAACCGGCGCTCGCGCTGCTCGACGACGACTTGGTCGAGGTACGGGTGCCGCAGCTGGAAATCGTCGACCACCGGGGAGCCGGCGATTCGATGACCGCCGGTGTGGCGGCCGTGCTCACCCGGGGCGGCAGTCTCGAGGAAGCGGTTCGTACCGGCGCGGCGGCCGGCGCGGTGAACGTCACCCGGCACGGTTTGGGCACCGGCCGCGCCGAGGCGGTGCGTGAGCTGATCGGACGGGTACGGCTGACGCCGCTGGACTGAGCGCGCCGGTGGCGGGCGCGCCGGTGCCTCCTACAGTGGCCGGTGTGACAGCGCGAGCGCGGCTCGGCATCGACTCCGGCACCTCCCACACGGTCGCCGTGCTGGCGATCGGTGATCAGACACCACGTCCGCTGCTCTTCGACGGGTCACCCCTGCTGCCTTCGGTGGTCTGCCTCGATCCGACCGGTCGGCTGGTAGTCGGCGGGACGCCGTGCATCAGGCACAGGCCTACCCGGAGCGCTTCGAGCCGTACCCGAAGCGGTGCGTCGACGACGGCGTGGTGCTGCTCGGCCAGGACGAGATCCCGGTCCACCGGTTGATCGGTGCCGTCGTCGGCCAGGTCGCCTTCGAAGCGGCCAGGGTGGCGGGCACACCGGTCACCGAGGCCGTCGTCACCTGCCGGCGTCGTGGGCGGCGGCGGCGCGCGGTGCTGCTCGCCGCCGTCACGTCGGTGCTGCCGACCGTACGTCTGGAGCGGGAACCGGTCGCGGCCGCCTACCGGTTCGAGTCGGTCGCCAGCGGTCGCGTTCCGGTCGGTGACCACGCCCTCGTCTACGACCTGGGTGCGGGAACGTTCGACGTGTCGGTGCTGCGCCGGACCGACACCGGGTTCGTCGTGCTCGCCAGCGGCGGACTGGCCGACGTCGGCGGACTCGAACGTGGACGCGGCGATCGTGTCGCATCTCGGTACGGCGATCGCCAAGCGCGGCCCCGCCGACTGGTTTCGGCTGGTCGACCCGAAGACCCCGACCGACCGTCGGGCGGCGGGGCGGCTGTGGGAGAACGTACGGGCCGGCAAGGAGATGCTGGCCCGGACCTCGACCACCACCATCCACGTTCCGCTGATCGAAGCGGACGTACCTTTCGGACGCGAGGAACTCGACCAGCTCGCAGCACCGCTGCTGGAGCGGACCGTGGACAGTGCGCGGTCGGTGCTCGCGGATGTCGAGCTCGGTGGCGGCGATCTGGCGGCGGTCTTCCTGACCGGAGGCGCCACCCGGATGCCGGCGGTCGCCACCGTCGTGCACCGTGGTACCGGCGTGGTGACGACCTATCGACTCGACAGTACGGTGCTGTCGGTGTTCAGCCCGGATCCGCCGGCGTCGCGGTAGCGGACGGCGTCCGGTACGAGCAGATCTTCGACGGACGGATCACCTCACGGTACTTCGCGGACGGCCGGGAGTTGCTCTACACCGACAGCCGGGCCGAGGGCACCTGCCGGCGGGAATCCACCCGGTCCACGTTGCCTACTCCGGTGATCGGAGCTACGCGCCCAGCTCCGGGGTACGTCAGCGCGTACGGGTTCGGTAACCCATCGGATGGAGTGGGCCCGCTACGACCTGTCGCCGGCCCACCAGGGGGCCAGCTGTCCCAGGTTGGTCAGCGTGAGCCGGCGAACCGGCGGGCCAGTTCGAGGCGTTCCGGCGCGGCCGGGTCGGCGACGGCACCAGCGGTCTGCGACCGGACCGCGACCTGTGCGCCAGGGTCGAGTCGGGCGGCGACCTGGGCCAGGGTCGGGTCACCGGGCCGGGCGACGACGTGGAAATGGGACAGCATCGTCGGAGTCAGGTCACCGCCCCACGCCACCGTGCCGCCGCAGTCCGCCAGGATGTCCCGGACGACGGCCTCCTGGTGCGGCCACAGCGGTTCGCTACCGCCGAGCGGGTAGGCGGTGGGATACACCGCGACGGCCGTACCGGAGAGGTAGTTCGACTCGACGTCGACCCGTACGGTCCGATTGGCGTCGTGGCCGGTGATCCCGCCGCCCTCTCCGGTGTCGAGCGGAGCGATCTCGTAGTGCCAGCGTCGGGCAACGTGCAGCAGCACCGCGGCGGCCGGGCCGCGGCGCAGCGCCACCGAGGCGGCGGACCCGGTGACCCGGTAGACGGCGACGGCGGCGGACTCGATCCGCCAGCCGTTGGCGGACACGGCGCGGGCCCATCGCCGGTCGGTCGCGCTGACCGGTCCGCCGGGTGCCACGGCGAGCACGCTGGCACCGACGGTGCCGACGGCACCGCTGATCAGGCTGCGTCTGGTGATCATCGTCGGGTCCTCACTCGCTCACGGGACGGGCACGAGGGCGGACACACCGGGGTCGGCACCATCCCGCCAGACGTCATGGTCGAGGCCCCAGCCGGGCTGGAACTCGTACTCTCGGATCTGGTTGAACGCCCAGTTATCCGGCAGCGGAAAGCCCAGGTTGCCGGAGTAGCCCCAGGACATGCCGGAGACCATCGACCATCGGGCACCGACCTCGCGGGAAACGCGGATGCAGACGTTGCGCGCCCCGTACACCCCGAACTGGTAGCGGTCGCCCAGGTCGGCGAGGGCGGCCTTGACACCCTGGAAGTACGGCTTGACACCGCTGTCGATGTCGTCGTCGAGTGCGTCGAAGTCGACCGCGAAGTAGATGCAGACGCCGGCGGGGATCCGGTGCTCGACCGCCTTCTGATGGGCGATCCGGCCCTGGTCGTAGCCCTTGTCGTAGGTGAAGTTGACCAGCTGGGTGCCGTTGTACTGGAAGATCGGGAAGAACCGCAGCCCGGCGTCCAGGATGGTCTGCGGCTCGTCCGGCTTGAGCGCCTTGCCGAGAAAATGCGGATCCGACGGCGGCAGGTGCTCGTCGAGGTAGCGGCCGACGATCCGGTAGCCGGCCGCCATCAGCTGCGCGCCCCGGGTCGCGGTGATCTCGGTGATGCAGTCGCAGCCGGTGGCGGGCCGGTCCGGGTCGCCGGAGGACACCAATAGCTGGGCCCACGTGGTGTAGTCGTTCGTGACGGTCATCGGGATCTGCGAGAAACGCTGGAAGGCGCTCAGCCACTCCAGGTGCGTCGCCGTGTCGGTGTCGGTGTCGGTGTCGATGTCCTCCGGGCGGTACGCCAACGGCACCTGTGGGTCGCCCGGCACCATCGTCGGCGAGTTGAAGTAGCACGCCGAACGGAACAGATGGCGCAGGTTGCCGGTGAGGCGGCCGGAACCGACGCCGCGCAGCCCCGCCTGAGTGCCCGGCCCGAAGTTGCCGTTGATCGACGACAACGGGATGCCCACCTCGTACTGGACGGCCATCATGAAGCCCTGCTGGACGTCCCGCGAGTAGATCCCGTCGCACGGCACCAGGTTCATCGCCGGGATCCGGACGTCGGACACGTAGCGCGAGTTGAGCCGCTGCTGAATCCGCCGGACCGTGGCGTCGCCCTGCGGGACCAGGCGGAACTGATCCATGCGCAGCATCGCGCGGGCGACCTGCGGCCACATCGCCCGGCGGTACCGTTGATTGGCGTACGACAGGCCGGCGTCGGTGTAGAGCTGGCTCAACGAGGCCTCGGAGACACTGGTCCAGACCGCCTGGTCGGTGGAGGCCGGGTAACCCTTGCACCACAGCGCGGCGTTGTAGATTCGGATCAGATTGGCGTTGTTGTCCTCGCGCGGCATCCAGGCGTGTGCCTTGACCGCGCTGAGGGTGCCCGGCCCGAAGTTCTGGACGGTGGGGGAGATGCCGAGTTCGTGCTGCAGTCCCTGGGTCAGGGAGAGCACCGTCGGCCAGCCGGTGAGCCCGTCCTCCGGACACCGGATGTAGCCCGGCGCGCCGGCGTAGGTGGCGTTGACCCACCGCTGGGCCGCGAGCACATGACTGTCAGCCAGGCTCATCCATGGCGCGCCAAGGCCGATCGTCTCTGGCATGGTCCATTACCTCTCAGTGTGCTCTAGTGAGCACGCGGTGGGTGGTCCCGCCTTGCGGTGGGACGGTCCCGGTCTGACCGGCGGGTGCCGTGCCGGGTTCACGCTTCGCGGCCACCTGCCCGCGTACGGGGGTCTTCTGGTCGGTCCACGTGCTGCCACCGGGCCACTCCCGGCGGTGTCGTACCCGGCGGCCAGGGCGGCCAGGTTACGGGCGGCGTTGTGGTCGCGGTCGATGACCAGGCCGCAGGCCGCGCAGTGGTACTCACGCTCGGAGAGGGCCAGCTTGGTTTTCGCCGTGCCGCAGCCCGAGCAGGTTTTGGAGGAGGGGTACCAGCGGTCGGCCACGAGCAGCCTGCCGCCGTTCCATCCGGTCTTGTACGCGAGTTGCCGTCGCAGTTCGGCGAATCCGGCGTCGGTGATGTGCCGGGCCAGCCCGCGGTTGGCCAGCATCCCGGCCACATGGAGGTCTTCGGCCACGACGGTGCCGTGTTCGCGGGTCAGTCGGGTGGTGAGCTTGTGCAGGCCGTCGCGGCGCAGACGAGCGACCCGGGCGTGTGCCCGTCCGAGGCGGGCGGAGGCGCGCTGCCACCGGTTCGACGGACGTCGGCCGGTGCGCCGGTCCGGGCCTTGCCGGCGCGACAGGGTCCGGCCGAGTGTCCGTAGCCGACCTCGCGCGCCGGCGAGGTGTCGCGGGTTCGGTACCGGTTCACCGGTGGACAGCACCGCGAGGTGCGTGATGCCGACGTCCACCCCGATCACCGAACCGGGCCGGGTCACAGCGCGTTGGGCGCGGTCGACCTCGACGGTGAACGCGACGTGCCAGCGCCTGCCGTCGCGGCGCACGGTGGCGGACATGATCCGGGCGGTGCCGGCTTCCACACGGCGGGCGAGTCTGCGGGTGGACTCGTGCACCTTCAGCCGACCCAGTCGGGGCAGCACCACATGTCCATGACCGCTCTGACCCGCGCGAGGGCCCAGTTGTACGCCACCCGCGCCGCCCCGGCGTGCCCGAGCACCGCGCGTTCCTGGCCCGGGGTGAGATCCAGGGCGAACCGGTACGCCTGAATCGTCTTCACACCGGACCGCCCGCTGCGGTGACAGCCTCGACAGGCCGGCGGACCCGGTCCGCCGCCGCCCGCCGCCCGTACAGGCGAACGCACAACGAGGTGAGGATCTCCGTCACGTCACCGACCAGGTCGTCGTCCACCCCGGCCGGGTCGACAACCAGGAGGCGCCGGCCCTGCGCGGCGAGTGCCGCCTCGACACACCCGGCGCCGAAGCGGGCGAACCGGTCCCGGTGTTCCACCACGATCGTCGACACAGTCGGGTCTCGGAGCAGGGCCAGGAACTTCGTGCGATGTCCGTCCACCGCGGACCCCACCTCGGTCACCACCCGCGACACCGACAGCCGCTGGCCGGTCGCCCACACGGTGACCCTGGCGACCTGCCGGTCCAGGTCCGCTTCCTGGTCGGCGGACGACACCCGGGCGTACACCACGACCTGCCCGGTGTCAGTCGGGGCAGCGGCGAGCGGGTCGCCGACCATGATCAGGCGGCCGAGTCGGTACGTGGGAACGGGCAGCGTCCCGGCCGCGTACTGCCGACGAGCGGCGACGTACGCGATGCCCTGCGACGCCGCCCACTCCTTCAAGTTCACATCGAACACCATAGCAGCCTTAAGAGCACCAAAGATGCCCAGGACGGCGGCAGACAACTATCCCCGTACTTGCCGTCCGATATGCCGACCCTACGACGCGTCGACCCGCGTTGTAAATCGCCCGTACTCGATCGGCAGCCGGCGTGGGGACGGTTCCACGGCACCGCGAACCCACGACGAATCGGCGATTGTATCGATCATTCTCACATGCGAGAATTCGGCTCAGTCGCACCGGGAGCCAGTGCGAGCAGCTCGTTTCGAGCCGAGAGGATGAGCGAGGTGGCGTGCCACCGCGCCGGGCGATCCTCTCCCGATCCGCCACGCCACGTCGCTGCCCGGTCCCGTCCTGTCGCCCGTCCGGACAGGACCGCCGGTCACCCCTCAGCCGTGGCGGCACACCCTGACCCCGGTAGGAGAGCCAGCCATGTCACCTGTCCCGAGACGCACCGCTCGTCGCGGACTTCTCGCCGCTGGCGGCGCGAGCGCACTGGTCGCCGCCGCCCTGATCGTTCCCGCCACCGCCGCCCAGGCCGCTGTCGTCTGCAACGTCACCTATCAGGCGAATACCTGGACCGAAGGTTCCGGCACCGGCGGGTTCACCGCCAACATCACCATCAACAACCGGCAGGACCCGGTCAGCAACTGGACCTTGCGGTTTACCCTGCCGTCTGGCCAGAGCCTGACCCAGGGCTGGTCGGCGAACTGGAGCGGCAGCTCCGGTGCCATCACCGCGACCAACGCTTCCTGGAACGGCAACCTGGGCACCGGCGCGTCCACCTCAATCGGTTTCAACGGCCGCTGGTCCGGCAGCTACTCCAGCCCGACCGCTTTCACCCTCAACGGGGTGGCCTGCAACGGCGGCACCGGACCGACGACTCCGCCGCCGGTCACCACGGCACCCCCGCCGACGACGGCGCCTCCGACGACGGCGCCTCCGACGACGGCGCCTCCGACGACGGCGCCTCCGACGACGGCGCCTCCGACGACGGCGCCTCCGACGACGGCGCCTCCGACGACGGCGCCTCCGACGTCGCCGCCTCCGACGGGTGGTCCGCGGGTGGACAACCCGTATGTGGGTGCGGATGTGTACGTGAATCCGATCTGGAGTGCGAACGCGGCGGCGGAGCCGGGTGGTAGCCGGATCGCGGACGAGCCGACCGGTGTGTGGTTGGACCGGACGAGCGCTATCTATGGCAACAACAGTCCGACGACGGGTGACATGGGTCTGGCGGATCACCTCGACGAGGCGGTGCGGCAGGACGCGGCGAACGGTGGTCGGCCGTTGGTGTTCCAGGTGGTGATCTACAACCTGCCGGGTCGTGACTGTGCGGCGTTGGCGTCCAACGGTGAGCTCGGTCCGGAGGAGATCGACGTCTATCGGACGGAGTACATCGATCCGATCGCGGAGATCGTGGCGCGGCCGGCGTACGCGGCTCTGCGGATCGTCGCGGTGATCGAGATCGATTCGTTGCCGAACCTGGTGACGAATGTGGGTAGTCGGCCGACGGCTACTCCTGAGTGTGACGTGATGTTGGCCAACGGTAACTACGTCAGTGGTGTGGGGTACGCGGTCGCTCAGCTCGGTGATGTGCCGAATGTGTACAACTACATCGACGCCGGGCACCACGGCTGGATCGGTTGGGACGACAACTTCGGTCCGTCGGCGCAGCTCATCGCGCAGGCCGCCAACGCGTCCGGGGCGTCGCCGTCGGATGTGCACGGGTTCATCACGAACACGGCGAACTACTCGGCGTTGCGGGAGCCGTACATCACGGTGGACTCGACGACGCGTCCGTCGACGTGGATCGACTGGAACATGTACAACGACGAGTTGTCGTTCGCGCAGGCGTTCCGGCAGCGGTTGGTGCAGGCCGGGTTCAACTCGAACATCGGGATGTTGATCGACACGTCGCGTAACGGGTGGGGTGGGCCGGACCGGCCGACCGGTCCGAGCAGCGCCGGGGACGTGAACACCCGGGTGGACGAGTCGCGGATCGACCGTCGGTTCCAGAAGGGCAACTGGTGTAACCAGTCCGGTGCGGGTCTGGGTGAGCGGCCGACCGCCGCGCCGGCCAGTGGTATCGACGCGTACGTGTGGATCAAGCCGCCGGGTGAGTCGGATGGTTCGAGCTCGGAGATCCCGAACGACGAGGGTAAGGGCTTCGACCGGATGTGCGACCCGACGTACACGGGTAACCCGCGGAACAACAACAACATGAGTGGTGCGTTGCCGAACGCGCCGGTTTCTGGTCACTGGTTCTCGGCGCAGTTCCGTGAGCTGATGGCCAACGCGTACCCACCGCTGTGATCCGACAGTGCCGATGACCCGACGGCGCTGACCTGGTGCCGGCCGTACCGGCGGTGCGGCCGGCACCTCCGCGTCCACGAAGGAGATCGTGATGCCGTATCGAGTCGGTGTGCTCCTCGCCGCCGTAACCATCGCCCTCACCGCCTCGGCCGGGGCGGCGGCGGCCCAGCCGACCGCGCCGGCCACCACCGCCCCGACCCCGGGCGTGACGTGCCCGCCGGCACTGCCGATCACGGGCAGGGTGACCGGAGCGACCCCGACCACGCTGACCGTCAGCTACTCGATGCTGTTGGTCGGTCCGCCGTGCGGCTACGTACCACCGATCACGGTCACCCTGTTCGCCAGCCAGGCCGACGCGCAGCAGTGGCGCGATCCGGTGGCGGAGCAGGTGTCCGGCCCGGACCGGCACGGCGACGTCACACTCGCCGGGCTGACCCCGGACACCGAGTACTGGTTCCGGTTCAGTGACGCCGAGGGCCGGCGTGACACCTATGTCGTCGGCGGACCCGCATGGACCCTGCCGGTGGCGACCTGCACCGCCACCGCGACCCTCGACGCGAGTTGGGGCACCGGCTTCGTCGCGACGGTCACCGTACGCAACGCCGGTGTCGGGGCGATCGAGGGCTGGCGGGTGTCCTGGCGGTGGGCCGGCGACGAGCGGATCCAGACTGCCTGGAATGGTGTGGTGACCACCGACGGGGCGGCGGTCACGGTGGCCAACGCCGGCTACAACGGCGCCGTCGCAGCCGGCGGAACGGCCTCGTTCGGCATGGTGGTGTCGACGAACGCCGCGCCGACCGCTCTCCCGGCGATGACCTGCACGAGCTGACCTGGCCACGAGTTGCTCCGGGAGCGATGATCTGGCGGCGATCATCTGGCCAGCCACCTAGGATGCTGTAAGGGTGGTGCGCCCGGTCACGATCACTCGGCACAAGAAGCCGCCAGCGGAACAAAGACATGCGGCCGGGACGATGTCGTCCCGGCCGCATGGTGCGGCTGGACGCCGCGTGGTGCAGCTGGATCAGGGCTGGCTACGCGGCCCGTCCGGGTGCAGAGTGTCGATGAACTCGTGCGTTCCGGTCAGGTCGCTGGTGTCCCGAGCCTGCTTCGCTTCGACCGCCATGGTCTCGGCGACCGTGTCGGCCGAGACGCCCACCTTCTCGGCGGCCTCGACGACCGCGCGGTACGCCCACTCCGCCGACACCAGGGCGTCACGGTAGTCGTGCCGAGACAGCTCTCGCTGGGCCTGCCCGAGCAACCTGTCGGCCTCCCGGAGCTCGCGGGTGGCCCGCCTGGCGTGCGGACTCGCCAACACCGACTCGGCCAGCAGGTTCGCCGCCTCCGCGTACGCCGCGGTCAGGAACCGGTCGCTGTTGTCCCGGTCGAACTGGCTGAAGTCCCAGTTCAGGTCGATGTAACTCATCATCGAGTTGACCTCGTCGCCGGCCCAGGCGAAGAAGTAGTCGTCCTCCGGGCCGTAGTCGACGCCGGTTTCGCTGTCGTAGCCGTCGTGCGGGTGACTCATGCCCAGGTGGTGGCCGACCTCGTGGATCAGGGTGGTGGTCAGGCCGTAACCCGACTCGGTGATCTCCGGCGAGACGAACGCGAAGACGTACGACTGGGTGCCGTCGGTGTAGTTGTCCTCGGCGAAACCGAGAGCCGGCACCGGGGTCCCCGCCGGCACCGCGTAGTTGAACACCGGCATCTCGTAGTCGACTCGGTCCTGGTCGTCGAGTACCCGGTCGAGTTCGAAGGTGTTCTGCAGGTAGAAGTTGGCGAACGGCGGGTAGCCCAGCTCGGGGTAGCAGGATTCGTCGTTCTCCATCACCGCGACGTAGCAGCGCTGCGCTTCACCCTCGAACGCCAGATCCTGGCTGTCGTAGTCGAGCAGGTTGCGCCACCGCAACTTCGCCAGCTCCGACTCCAGCAGTTCCTGGTCGATGTACTCGGTGGAGGCGTCCACCCCCGGCCAACCCTCGTACGTGTTGCTGTCGATGTTGATCGAGGTGGGCGGCCCGGCGCTCGGTAGCTCCGCCGGATACAGCGGTGAGGTGGTGAACAGCAGGTTCAACGCCACATAGCGGGTGATCAGCCCGAGGTCGCCGCTGAGCGCGTCGGGGGAGCGGTAGCCGTCTGCCGTGTACTCCCAGGTCGGCGGCATCCGGTAGTCCTCGACGCCGTTGCCGTCGAGGTCCGGGGTGTCGACGTTCCAGTTCTCGGTCCAGGACTCCGGCCCGGCGGACAGATCGTGGAACCAGACCCGCCGGGTCGAACCGAGTCCGTTTTCCTCGTCGTCGGCGGTGGTGCCGCCCCAGGCCATGATCTTGCGGCTGTCCCGTTCGGCGCCGAAGTTGTAGCCGGTGTCCGGGTCCGGCTCGTTGGTCTTGGTGTAGACGTGGAAGCGGAAGTCGGCGCGGCTGTACCAGTTGATGAAGAAGATGGTGTTGCGGCGGGTGTCGACCCCGGCCGGCGGGTTCAGCGCGAGCCAACGCTCCACGCTCGGGGCGTCGATCTCGTAGTTCTCGGTGATCGTGGTGACGTTGTTTTCCTGCTCGTTGTAGAGCTCCTGGTAGAGCGTGAGCGGAGCCGGCTCGGCGAGTCGGGAGAGCTCACCGAAGAAGCGGTCCTCGTAGCGCTTGTCGGCGTACCTGATCCGGTAGTCGTAGGTGTAGGTGAGCCCGAGCTTCTCCACGGTGTCGTACCACAGCCGGGACCGCACCACCGGTTCGTACCGCTGCGGTAGCTCGGCGAGGTAGTCGGACCGGTCGACCTGGTTCCGGCTGTAGCCGAGGAACACGACGTTGACCGGAACCTTCTCGGTCAGGTCCGGGGCGCCGCCCGGATTGAGATGCGCGAATCGCGGTGCGGCGGCCTGGCTGGCCGGAGCAACTGAAACGACCATGAGTAGTGCCGCCGCTACCGCTATCAGGGTTGCCGCTCTGGACCTCATCGCTGTCCCTCCGACATCCGTTTCCCTCCGTCGACGATCGATCGGGTGGCCGCTGGCCGATCCGACCGGCGGCCCGCAGCGGGGGACGGTCGCCCTCCGCTGTGGACACGGTGTCATCGATCTTCGGCGCTGTAAATCGGTTGTCGGTAAAACCTGACGACTTGTCGGCGAGCTCCGGCCGTCCGTTGAACCGGTCACCGATCCCAGCCGTATCCCCGGTCGACGACAGGACTCACCGCGAGCCGGTGGGTTCATCGCCGGCAGCGGGTTGCACTGTCAGCCGGTGGACGAGGGAGGCGACAGTGGGCGAACGTGAACGCGGGCTTCGCCGGGTGACCATCCTGACCGGTGGCCTGGCCGCGGTGAGCCTGGCCGGCACACTCGGGGTCGCCGTCGCGGCGCACGCCGACCACGTCGCCGACCAGAAGGCCACCGTACCGGCCGGGACCGTGGACAGTGGGTCGGCCGGTCAGCAGCCCAACCCGCCAGCGGACCAGGTGCCAGCCGACGACGTCGGCGCCGGGGGGAGCACCGGATCGGGCGCGGCGTCCGTCGGCGACGAAGCCCCGGGTACGCCGGCCGACGGAAACCCGCCTGACCAGCCACCGCAGGAGGCGGCAGACCCGCCGGCAGCCGAGGGGTTTCCACCGGTGACCGATGGCGGTGGCGCGTCCGGCCAGGCGACCTCGGGCGGGTCGTGACCGGATGCCGCTGCTGGAGACCCTGCCGGTCGGACCGGACTGCGCCCAGTGGGAGGTGTGGGGCACTCTGGCGCGGCTGGTGGTGACGGATCCGGCGGCGGTGCCGGCGGCCCGCGAGATCGCCGAGGACGTGTTGGCGGCGGTCGACGGCGCCGCGAGCCGCTTCCGGCCCGATTCCGAACTGGTGCGGGCCTGCCGTACGGGTGGGCAACCGGTGCGGGTGAGTCCGCTGTTCGCCGGGCTGGTATCGGTGGCGCTGCGGGCCGCCCGGGACACCGACGGGGACGTCGATCCCACCGTCGGCACGGCGCTGGGTGAGCTCGGCTACGACGCGGATCTGCGCTGGGTCGTCCTGCGTGCGGTGCGGCCGCGGCCGCAGCCGCCGACGCCCGTGCCGGTGGCGGGTTGGCGCCAGATCAGGCTGCGGGACGATGAGCTGACCGTCCCCGCCGGGGTGCACCTCGACCTCGGGGCGACCGCCAAGGCCTGGGCCGCTGACCGGTGTGCGCGGGAGGTCGCCCGTCGCTGCCGGGTGGGTGCGCTGGTGGCGCTCGGTGGGGACATCGCGACCGCTGGCCCGGCTCCGGCGGATGGCTGGCGGGTCCGGGTCCAGGACCGTCCCGGAGAACCGCACTGTGTGATCAACCTGCCGGCCGGTGGCGCGGTCGCCACCTCGAGCACGGTCAGCCGGCAGTGGTCCGGATCGGACGTCACGCTGCACCACATCGTGGATCCGCGTACCGGTCAACCGGCGCGGCGGGTGTGGCGGACGGTGTCGGTCGCCGCGTTCAGTTGCGTACGGGCCAACACCCTGAGCACGGCGGCGCTGGTCCGGGGTGGCCGGGCCACGCGGTGGCTGGCGGAGCTGGGGGCGCCGAGCCGGCTGGTGGCCGACGACGGCGTGGTGCGGACCGTAGCCGGTTGGTCGGCGAAGGAGGGGACGCGGTGACCGAGGCAGGGTGGTTCGTCGCGCGTGGCACCGGAGTGATGGCGCTGATCCTGCTCTCGGTGGTCGTCGTGCTCGGTGTGGGCAGCCGCTCCGGCCGTCCGGTGTTCGGGTTGCCGCGGTTCGCGGTCAGCCTGGTGCACCGCAACGCGGCCCTGCTGGCGATCGGCCTGCTGACGGTGCACATCGTGACGTTGCTGTTCGATCCGTACGCGAAGCTGCGGGTCTTCGATTTGTTCGTCCCGTTCGGTGCCGAATACCGGCCGATCTACCTGGGGTTGGGCACGATCGCCAGCGACGTCATGCTGGTCCTGGTGGTGACCAGCCTGCTCCGTCGGCGGATCGGGGTGCGGCTGTGGCGCACGATCCACTGGCTGGCGTACGCGTCGTGGCCGGCGGCCTTCGGGCACGCGGTCGGGACCGGCACCGACAGCGGTGAGTCCTGGATGTGGGCGGTCTCGGCGGCCTGCCTGCTGGCCGTGCTCGGTGCGCTGGTCTGGCGACTGGTGCTGTGGATCCGGCCGAGAGCCCGCCGATCGCCTCGACGTTCGACAGTGGTGACCGGTGGCGCGGCGGCCCGGTCCACCACCGGCGTCGTCGAGGAGGAGACGACTGTGGTGGGATCGCCGCCTGACGACGCGTCGCGCCACTGGCCCTATGGGTCGCCCGCCCGGACGGCGACCCCGTCCGGTGGCTACGCCGCCGTGCCGTCCAACGGGTACGCGGCGGCGGCTTCCCCGATCGACATGTATCGCCGACCCACGCCGTATCAGCCTGAGCCGTCGTATCAGGGACACCGCCGGCAGGGCGACGACGAGCTGAGCTACTCCCGCCACGGCCGCGCCGAGCCGGGGTACGGGGCGCAGATCCACCCGGACGCCCGGTGGGGTGGCTACCCGGAGCCGGGCGTCGTCGACGACGAGTACGGCCGGTCGGGGTATCCGGACCACGGCGGCGAGGCCGACCGACGCGACCCGGCCTGGACGGACCCGGCCTACCGTGATCCGGCCTGGACGGATGCGCCAGGTGACGCTGGCTACCAGTGGCACGGCTGGGCCGATGGCGGCGGCTATGGTGAGGGCTCGGAGACGGTCTCTACGGGGTGGCGCCGCTAGGAGTGGACAGGTGAACGATCCGGACGCCCGGCGGCTGCAGATCGACTGGGCGGCGTGCGATGGTCGCGGGCTCTGCATCGAGCTGCTACCTGAGCTGTTGACCCACGACGACTGGGGATTCCCGGTTTCCCGGGACGGCAGCAGGGAACCGGTGGTCCCGTCACAGTTGCGCGGGCACGCCGCTCTCGCGGTCGCAAACTGTCCTGAGCTGGCACTGCGGCTGCTTCCAGTCGGGCCGGTACCGCCCCGCCGCTGATCGGCCCGGTCGGGTCCGTCGGCGCCGTCATCGGCGGACCGGCCGGTGACGGCGGGCTCGGGCCGCGCGTCGGGCGGTTTCGCCGATGACGGCACGTTGGCGGCGGTGTCGACCACTAGCATGGTCGGGACTTCGCCGACCCGGCGACGAGTGGGCGAGTAGCGATGTGACGGATCACGACCGTGACCAGTGGGCAGGGCTGTTGCGTAGTCGGTTGAGGGCTGGCTGAGCTGGGAGTTCGGGAGGAATTCGGGGGTCTATGCAGGACGGGCGCGGCCCGTTGGTGATCATGAAGTTGCGAAGCCACATGATCACGAGAAGGACCGCACCCGCCGATGCCATCATCACCCACCGAGATTCTGCTTCCGCACCGACCCACCGATACGCCACCACCGGCGGCGGTCACCGACAGCGAGCATCACGGCCTGTTCGCCGCGTTGAGGGCGGTACCCGATCCGCGTGATCCGCGTGGCCGCCGCTACCCCCTGGTCAGCGTGCTCGCCGTCGCGGTGTGCGCGGTACTGGCCGGGGCATGTACCTTCGCCGCGATCGCCGACTGGGTACGGGACCTGGACCGCACCGCGTGGGCGAGGCTCGGCTTCACCGACCGGGTTCCCGCCGCGACCACGGTGTGGCGGCTGTTGATCCGCGTCGACGCGCAGGCCCTGTCGACGGTGCTGGCCAGCTGGCTACTGGCACGCACGACACCCGTCACCCGCAGCGGGCGGCGGTGGCGCCTCGTCATCGCCGTCGACGGCAAGGTCGTACGCGGCGCCCGACTCGCCGACGGACGTCAGATCCATCTGCTGTCGGCCTACGACACCAGCACCGGCGTCGTGCTCGCCCAGGTCCAGATCGCCGCGAAGTCGAATGAGATCCCGGCGTTCACGCCCCTGCTGCGCCTGGTCGCCGCCCAGCTGGGATCGCTGACCGACGTCCTGGTCGTCGCGGACGCCCTGCACGCCCAGACCGGACACGCCGAGTACCTGGCCGCCGCCGGCGGACATCTGATGGTCACGGTCAAAGCCAACCGGCCGACCACGTTCGCCCAGCTCAAAGCTGTTCCCTGGGCGCAGGTCCCGGTTGGAGCCCGGACCCGGGACACCGGACACGGCCGCACGGAGACCCGCACCGTCAAAGCTGTCACCGTGGCGACCCCCGGCGGGCTCGGCTTCCCCTACGCCCAGCAGGCCGTCCGGATCACCCGTACCCGCACGGTGAAGGGCAGGACCAGCCGCGAAACGGCGTACCTGACGGTGTCCCTGCCCGCTGGACCAGGGCTGTTGCGTAGTCGGTTGAGGGCTGGCTGAGCTGGGAGTTCGGGAGGAATTCGGGGGTCTATGCAGGACGGGCGCGGCCCGTTGGTGATCATGAAGTTGCGAAGCCACATGATCACGAGAAGGACCGCACCCGCCGATGCCATCATCACCCACCGAGATTCTGCTTCCGCACCGACCCACCGATACGCCACCACCGGCGGCGGTCACCGACAGCGAGCATCACGGCCTGTTCGCCGCGTTGAGGGCGGTACCCGATCCGCGTGATCCGCGTGGCCGCCGCTACCCCCTGGTCAGCGTGCTCGCCGTCGCGGTGTGCGCGGTACTGGCCGGGGCATGTACCTTCGCCGCGATCGCCGACTGGGTACGGGACCTGGACCGCACCGCGTGGGCGAGGCTCGGCTTCACCGACCGGGTTCCCGCCGCGACCACGGTGTGGCGGCTGTTGATCCGCGTCGACGCGCAGGCCCTGTCGACGGTGCTGGCCAGCTGGCTACTGGCACGCACGACACCCGTCACCCGCAGCGGGCGGCGGTGGCGCCTCGTCATCGCCGTCGACGGCAAGGTCGTACGCGGCGCCCGACTCGCCGACGGACGTCAGATCCATCTGCTGTCGGCCTACGACACCAGCACCGGCGTCGTGCTCGCCCAGGTCCAGATCGCCGCGAAGTCGAATGAGATCCCGGCGTTCACGCCCCTGCTGCGCCTGGTCGCCGCCCAGCTGGGATCGCTGACCGACGTCCTGGTCGTCGCGGACGCCCTGCACGCCCAGACCGGACACGCCGAGTACCTGGCCGCCGCCGGCGGACATCTGATGGTCACGGTCAAAGCCAACCGGCCGACCACGTTCGCCCAGCTCAAAGCTGTTCCCTGGGCGCAGGTCCCGGTTGGAGCCCGGACCCGGGACACCGGACACGGCCGCACGGAGACCCGCACCGTCAAAGCTGTCACCGTGGCGACCCCCGGCGGGCTCGGCTTCCCCTACGCCCAGCAGGCCGTCCGGATCACCCGTACCCGCACGGTGAAGGGCAGGACCAGCCGCGAAACGGCGTACCTGACGGTGTCCCTGCCCGCTGGACAGGCCCGACCCGCCGACCTCGGCACCTGGGCCCGGGCGGAGTGGCATATCGAGAACCGCCTGCACTACGTCCGCGATGTCACGTTACGTGAGGATGCCCATCACGCCCGGACCGGAAACGGACCCGCCGTCTTCGCCACACTCCGTAACACCGCGGTCGGCTACCACCGCAGCAACGGCGAACCCAACATCGCCCGCGCCACCCGACGAGCGAACCGCCGTTCTACAGACCTCATCGACGCCGTGACCAGGAGTTACCCGACTACGCAATAGCCCTGGACCAGTGGGCGACCAAGGCAATGATGACCATGTTCAACGAACGCGCCGGGCAGGCTGCCTGGCTCCGTCCTGTCCTGAGCCGGGCGGAGCATGACGCCGGACTCGGCCTGCGCAGTGGTGCTCTGCTGGAACGCGCCGGCCAGGTGATTGTGCGGGATCGGCGGCTCAGCGAGATCGCGTATCGCCGGCCGCCGGGTGTCACGACTCGTCAGTGGAGCGTCGCGACCCGCGTCCAGTGGGACTTCGTGGTCTGTGATCCGGAGGACTACCGTCCCGTCTTCGTGGTGGATCTGGTGGATCCGGCCCGGCGGACAGCGGCCGAGTGGCGCGAGGACCGGATGACGGACGCGGTGTGCGACGCGCTGGGTCTCCGGACGCTGCGAATCGAGTCGTCCGCCTTGCGGCCCGCCGATGCGGGGCGTCGGATCGTCGAGTACGTGATCGACGCGCGGACGTTCACCGAAGCCGGGGAAGCGGAGCCGGACCAGCCCGGCGCGGGGGTCGGCTATCGGGACATCATCGGTCGGCTCCCGGACGGTCGGACCGGATACGTGAACGATCTGGGGGCGGTGGCCCGGGCCGGTGCGGTGGACGCTTTCGTGAGCCGGCAGCTTGCTGATCCGTTGCTGCGGGGTCTGCACGTCCGGTGGAAGGACGGTGCCGCGGAGGGATGGGCCTGGCTGACCGTACGCGACGGCGGATTCCTCTTCGAGCGGGTACGCATTCGGGCGTACCGGCTGCACTGCGGGGTGGATCATGGACGATTGGCCGAGGACCTGGCCGCGGCTGCCGTGGGCGAGCGGCTGAAGACGCTGGGCTTGGCCGATGAGTCGCTACGTGGGCGGGCCGACCTCGCCGACGAGTTGCGTCAGCTGCGGCTGCGGCGATCCGACATGGATGGCGAGTTCGCGTTCGATCACGTTTCGTTCTGACCGATCCCGACCCTCGGCCGGCTGCGGGCCGGCTGCGGGCCGCTGTCCCGTCGTGGCCGCTATCCCGCTGCGCGGCGACGGATCGGCGGTTCGGTGGAAGGTCGGCGGTGGGCCGGCACACGCCGCCGCCGGCCTGGGGACGGAATTGACGCCCCCAGGTGTCGTCGGCGCCGTCGTACGTGCCGGGCCGTCCGTGTCAGCCTCTTGTGGTCAGCCCTTGTGATAGGCGGCGATGACGTTCGCCGGGATCCTCCCGCGTTCGGACACCGTGTAGCCGTTCTTGGCGGCCCATTCGCGGATCGCCCGGTTCTGCTCGCGGTCGGAACGGGCCGGCGCGGCCGCATAGCTGCCCCGCGAGCCGCGTCCAGTGGCGGCACTTCGGCTGACCCTGGTGCCGGCAGCGATGTAGGCGTCGAGTGCTTTCCGCAGCTTACCCGCGTTCTTCTCGGACAGATCTATCGTGTAACTGACGCCGTCCAGCGAGAACTCTACGGTCCGATCGGCCTCGCTGCCGTCGAGGTCGTCGGTCAGCAGAGTAATGACTTTCTTGGCCACAGATGCTCACTCCTCAGGATACGGCCGGGTTCAGAATTGAGTCTGACGCATTGACGTACGATTCCGCAACACTTCCGCCTTTCTTCCCGTGGGGTTGGCAGCGCCAGAGGGGGTCGGAAGATCTGGTTAGGGCGGTCATTCGGGGCCCGGCCCGGTCCTTGTGGCCGCCGAATCCCCGGTGTGGTCGGGCATCCGGCCGGCCGTCCACGGCTGCCGCCAGCGGACTGGCGGGCGTGGGATGCCCCACAATCCATTACCGAACGGACAGCGGTTCTCTAGGATACGAGGTGCAGCGTTGATCGCCTGGTTCAGGCGACGACCGCCGTAGGTGGTGAGTGTCCGGTTCGGACGCTCGGATGCTGTCGTTTGATGGACGTGGGTGCCGGCTGCGGCGAAAGCCGCAGCCGGCGCTCATGTGCATATTCCACCAGGTAGCGGGCACCGGCCAGCGGACCTGAGATCGGCTCATCGGGGTGCCGACACGAAGCGGCCCCGCTGATCGAATCAGCGGGGCCTGTTATGGATTTGTTAGCGGAGCCAGTTGTTCTGCCGTACCACCGCCAGGCTCTGCCACCAGCCCGCCAGGCTGTAGCGCAGGCCGGCACCCGTAGCGGCCAGGCCGAGCAGCACCAGCGCGTAAACCAGGTGATCGTCCAGGAACGGGTTCGTCGCGATCGGCAGCGACGCCAGCCACATCAGGCCCAGGAGGAGCGATCCCGAGACCGCGGCTACCCACATTCCGATGCCCAGCAAGAGGGCGACACCGATGCCGAGCAGACCGATCATGAAGAGCCAATCGGCCCAGGCCTGTCCGGCCATGCTTGAGAAGAAGCCGCCGAACGGACCCTCCACGTTGCTCAGGAATCCGGTGGTCGGCGAACCGCCGTTGAGCCAGGCTCGCTCCGTGGGCGTCGCCTTGCCGAGACCGAACAGCTTGTCCAGGAAGGCCCAGAGGAAGACGAACCCGAGTGCCACCCGGGTGACCGCCCAGATCACCTCGCCGAATCGTGCGGCAGTCGGTGTTCCCGGTGCCTGTCCCAGTCCGCTGCGGGCCGCTGGTGTCGTCTGAGTCGATCGTGTCATCGCAATCCCCTCCCCAATCCGTTCGCCGTGTCGGCCGGGGCTGGCCCTTCCGACACATCAATGATCTGGGGATGGCGCGACCGGCCGGCAGGGCCACAAGTCCCGCCCGGCAGTGCCGTACGTCGGCCCTACCAGGTACGGCGTACCTGTCGCGGGCGCGGGCAACAGCCGGGGCGGGGCAACCGGAGGACGTCTCGCCGAGCCAGCGGGACCGTCACCCGACGACGGCGGTCCGTTTCGAGTGACCCCGGGCGTGCTGCAACAACGTGATCAGCACCTCCTTGCCGGACTGCCGCTGCCGGGCGTCGCACAGCACCACCGGCACCTCCGGGTCGAGATTCAGCGCCAGCTGGACCTCGTCGAGCGCGTACTGCCGAGCCCCGTCGAAACAGTTGACCGCGACGATGAAAGGGGTGCCCCGCTGCTCGAAGTAGTCGATGGACGGGAAGCAGTCGGCGAGGCGGCGGGTGTCGGCGAGGACCACCGCGCCGAGCGCGCCGAGCGACAGCTCGTCCCACACGAACAGGAACCGCTCCTGGCCGGGTGTGCCGAACAGGTAGAGAACCAGATCCTTGCTCACGGTGATCCGCCCGAAGTCCATCGCGACGGTCGTCGTGGTCTTGCCCTCGACTCCGGAGACGTCGTCGACGGCCACCCCGACCTCGGTCAGCAACTCCTCGGTCCGCAGCGGTCGGGTCTCGCTCACCGAGCCGACCAGGGTGGTCTTGCCCACCCCGAACCCGCCGGCGATCAGGACCTTGACGGCGGTCGGCGCGACGACCTCGTCGATTCGCTGATCAGAGCGCTCGTAGTCCATTGATTACCGCCTCGAATACGCTGTCGTCGGTATGGGTCGACGCCGGTCTCGGTTCCTGCACCTGCACCAGACCGTGCTCCAATAGGTCACCGAGCAGGACGCGGACGGTCCCCAGCGGCAGGTCCAGGTAGGCCGCCACCTCAGCGACCGACAGTGGCTCGTAGCACCGATCCTGGATGGCGAGATGCTCCGGACCGAGACCCGCCTCGGGTGGGGGCGTCCGTGGGGTGGCGAAGACCAGCGAGATGAGGTCGAACCGGCCTCGGCTGGGACGGGTGCGGCCCCGGGTCATCGCGTACGGACGGACCACCGGCCCCGCGTGGTCGTCGATCCACCGCTCCGGACTGGAATCGTCGGGCTGGCTCATCGTGACAGGTCATTTCTCTGTGGTAGAGGTATCGGTGGGCCGGGTCCGGGACGCCAGGTACTTGCCGGCTCTGGTCACCAGCATGGCCATCTCGTAGGCGATCAGGCCGACGTCGGTCTCCTCACTGGCCAGCACGGCCAGGCACGCGCCGTGCCCGGCGGCCGTCACGAACAGGAACGACGACTCCATCTCGATGATGGTCTGCCGCACCGAGCCGCCCCGGAACCGCTTGCCGGCGCCACGGGCCAGGCTCTGGATGCCGGCCGCCATCGCCGCGAGGTGCTCGCCGTCGTCGCGGCCGAGGTTCCGGGACGAGGCCATCAGCAGGCCGTCCACCGACAGAACGATCGCGTGATCGGCCTGTTTCACTCGTCCGACCAGGTCGTCGAGCAACCAGGTCAGGTCCGCGATCGAGGCGGTCTGCTGCATCAGTCGTTCCCCTCTTCGTGCCGGCTGGTCCTGCCGTCAGCGGACTCAGCGGCGCATCTGGCGTCGTCACTGCCCCGTACGGTCGTCTGCGGGCTGGTCGTCGGGCGGGTCCGGGTCCGCACCCAGCCGGGCGGCGTCGGAGCGGCCCTGCCGGGTGCCGCTCTGATATGCGCTCATCATGCGCAGTACCTGCTCGGGTGGTCGGGAGGTACCGCCGGTGAGGTCGGCCGTGTCGTCGGTCAGGCCACCGGTAGGGCGCGGCGGGGCGGCGGCCGGCGGTGGACCGATGGTGGGTCGTACCCGCACCGGCAGCCCAGACGGCGTGTAGGTCGAGCTCCGGGCCGCTGGCGGTGCCGTCGACGGGGTGTCGGTGAGCGAACCGGCGAGGGGCCCGGCCAGCGAACCGGTCGGTGTGTCGACCGACGGTCCCGCCGACGCGGCGGGCGGCGGCGACGCCGTCACCACCGACGCCACCGCCCGTATGGTCTGGTGACGTTGCGGCCGGGCCGCGGCGATCTCAGGTTCCGGTCCGTGACCGGCGTTCGTGCTCGCGGCCTCGGGCGCGGGGTCGGATCGGCGGTGCGCATCGGCGACACCGTCGTCGGCCGAACCGTGGGCGGCCGAACCGTCGTCGCCCGAACCGTCGTCGCCCGAACCGTCGTCGGCCGTCACCACGATCAGGTCGAGCGGGATCAGCACCACCGCTGTGGTGCCGCCGTACGGGGACTCCTTCAAATGGATCCGGATGCCGGTCCGCTCGGTGAGTCGGCTGACCACGAACAGTCCGAGCCGCACCGTACTGGACAACCGGAACTCCGGGTGGCTGGCGACGCGCTCGTTGGCCGCGTCGCGTTCGTCGTCGCTCATGCCCAGGCCGCGGTCCTCGATCTCCACCGCGTAGCCGTTGGCGACGAGTTGACCCTTCACCTGGACGGTCGTGTGCGGTGGCGAGAACGACAGCGCGTTCTCGATCAACTCCGCCAACAGGTGGATGACGTCGCCGACGGTCCGGCCGGCCAGCGCCACCGGGCCGACCGGCAACACGGTGACCCGGGTGTAGTCCTCCACCTCCGCGATCGCCCCGCGCAGCACGTCGACCATCGGCACGTCGCGGCGCCAGGTCCGACCGGGGGTCGAGCCGGAGAGCACGATCAGGTTCTCGGCGTTGCGGCGCATTCGGGTGGCGAGGTGGTCGACCCGGAACAGCTCTTCGAGCTTGTCGGCGTCGTCCTCGCGGCGTTCCATGGCGTCGAGCAGGGTGAGCTGGCGGTGCACCAGGGCCTGGGTCCGTCGGGCCAGGCTGAGGAAGACGTCACGGACGCTGCGTCGGAGTTCGGCCTGTTCCACGGCGGTACGTACGGCGGTTTCCTGGACCCGGTTGAACGCCCGGCCCACCTGGCCGATCTCGTCGTTTCCGAACTCCAGCGGCGGGGCCTCACCCGCGACGTCGACCTCCTCACCTCGGCCGAGTCGTTCCACGACCCCGGGCAGCCGTTCCTCGGCCAGCTGGTGCGCCGCGTCGCGGAGCCGTTCCAACTGGGCGACGATCGCGCGGGCCGTGGTGATCGACATGATGATGGAGGCGATGACGGCGAACATGCCGAGCCCGGCGGCCAGCAGCAGCCGGAGCAACACCCCGATGGCGACCGGCGCCGCGCGGTCGACGAGATCGTCGCCGCCGGCGAGCACGATCGTGTGCAACTCGCCGAGAGTCGACTCGGTGGCAGAGTTCCAGTCGGTGCCGTCGACCGGCAGCGGGGCACCCGCCCGGCTGGTCGAGACGATCCGTTCCTGCGTGGTCCGCAGACCCTGGTGGCCGCCGGAGTCGACGAGGTCGGCGTACCGGGTCTGGTCCCGGTCTGGCAGGCGTGGCACGGTGCTGTCGATCAGGAAGCGTTCGGCCCCGACCAGCTGGACGAACCGGGTGTATTCGGCGGCGGTGAGTCGGTCGGCCGCGAGCACCCCGGCGATCAACGCGTCCTGTTGGGAGACGAGTTCCCGGGCCCGGTTGAGGTCGATCAGCGCGGCGGTGTCGTCGGCGATGTCGCGCTCGTCGAGATTGCCCAGCGCGTCGAACATGTGAAAGAAAGCGTCGATCGTCGCGGTGTAGGCGGCTTCCGCGTCGGACCGGTCGAGGTCAGCCGCCTGCACCGCCGTACGGGTGGTGCCGAGGCCTTCCAACAGCGACACCGTCTCGGCCACCCGCGACCGCAGTTCGTCGCCGGCGGCGAGTTCCGCCCGCCAACTCCGCGCCGACGTTTGAAAGTCCCGAGCCAACTGGCTGTTGTCCCGAATCGAATCGTCGAGCGCCGCGCGCCGTCGCTCACTGGGATCCCCGAGATACTCGGCGGCGAGACGGCGTTCGGCCTGCAATCCGAGTAGCAGCGGTTCGCTCGGCTGGTAGATCTCACTGTCGTAGGTCTGCACCCAGAGGAGATTCAAACCGTCGCGCAGGGTTACCCAGGCGGCGAACGCCCACAGCGCGCAGAGCGAAACCAGGAGTGCGACGATCTTGGTACGCAGACGAGAACTGCGAGAAACCATTACACCGTCCCCGGCCGGACTTGCGGGTAACTCGTCATTTGCCTGCCACTCCTGCGTGGTCATGAAACCGTCGTCGGTGCCGTGGCGGTACTGAGCGCATGGGCACGGCGCACGCTAGCAGCGTCGCGGCATGGTGCTCAAGCGTGCCTGTTGAGGCCACCTGTCACCATCCGCCAGACCAGTTCCCCGGCGCCGATCACTGTGGCCCGCACCACCGACACCGGCTGGTAGAGGTCCTTGTCGTGCCACAACGCCGGTCCCCGATCAACATCGGACAGTCGAAGGTGGCGGGCCCCGCGCAACGCCGCGTCACGCATACGGGCGCTCGGTGGTGTGGTGGTGGCGAGCAGCACCTGTACCGCGTACGCGGTCTCCTCGGTGGTGCCCTGCCAACGGCCCCAGGAACCGTCCGGGCGTTGGGTGCGCAACACCCAGTCGACGGCGCGCAGGACGGCCGCGGCGGAACGGGGCCCGGTGCCGTGCTCGTGCAAGGCCAGGGCACACGCGGCGGTGGCGTAGTAGGGCGACGCGTGCCACCGGTCGGACCAGCACCCGTCGGGCTGTTGCCGGTCGCAGAGCCAGGCGGTCACCGAGCGGCGGGCCGCCGCCAGATCGGTGTGGTCCCGGCGGTACGCCGATCCACCCGCCACGGTTCCCCACGCGCCGGTGGCGACCACCGTGCCCAGGGCGTCGAGGACGTGCGCGTTGGTGGTCACCGAGGCACCGTCCTCGTCCGGCCAGGTCGCGAAGTGACCGTCGACCTGGTAGCCACGCAGCACCGTGGGGTCGGCGGGTTCACCCAGCAGCGCGAGGACGTGCAGGACCACTCCGGTGGTGTCGGCGTCGGCCGGTAGCCCGGCACCGGCCGCCGCGCCCGTCGGGGTGACGGCGTCCCGGAGCCCGGCGACGACCTCCGGCGGTACCCGTATCGGCAGGTCACAGCGGAGCATGGTGGCCAGGACCCAGGCCCGTTCGAAGACGGTGATCGGCGTGGCACAGGGGACCGGGCCGCCGTACTCGCGGACCACCGTACGCAGATAGGCGCGGGCCTCGTCGGCCCCGGTGTGGTCGGTCCCGACGATGCCCAGCCAGGCGGCGGTCGCGGCCGGAGATCCGCCGATGGTGCCCGGGCCGGCCGGCGGGCCGGGGCGCCCGGGTGCCGCGGTCGGCACCCGGACCGGCCCGGGCTCGTCGGTCAGCACCTCCAACGCGTGCAGCAGCTTCGCCGGCAGGCGACCGCCGGTGCCCAGCAGCAACCGCACCGCGGCCAGCCGCCGGGAGTCCAGCCCGGCCGGCAAGGACAACGGTGGCTGGTCGGTCCATCGGCCCGGTGCCGACGGCACGACCCGGCGTCGGTCGAGCCGCCGGTTCACCTTGGCGACCAACGCCGGCACGATGATGTCGGCCGCCGGCGTGTCGGGTAAGGCGACCGCCAGTACGGGGGTCAACATCCGCCGTACGGCGGCCAGCCCGCGGAGCGCGGCCTCGTCGTACGCGGTGCTCGGCACCGTGCCGTCGGCCGACATCGGCCCGCCTGCCAGCAACGCCTCGGTGGCGCTCAACGTCGGCACCAGGCCGTACCCACCCGGCGGGCCCCAGCTGCCGTCGGGGTGCTGCCGCCCGAGGAGATAGCGGACGCGTTCCTGATGGCCGGGTAGCCAGGGTGCCTGGCTGACCAGCCGCGCGGTCTCGTAGACGGAGACGCTGCTGCGGCCCCAGGGCTGGCGGGTCAATCCGTCGACCACCTCCTGCGCCGCCGCCGACCAGCCCGCGTGCGGCCCGGCGGCGTGTAGGTCGGCGGCGGTCGGCCCGGCGGCGTGCGGGTCGGCCGGCCTGTCGCGGCGCGCGACGGAGGTGTGGGCCGCCGCTGACGTCGGTGGCCGGTCCGCCGCTGACGTCGGTGGCCGGTCCGCCGTCCCAGCACGCCCGGGTACGGTGCGTTCGGGCGCGTGTTCGTCCACGGTCACAGCCGGCCCCAGAAGTCGGCGACCCGGTAGAAGCCGCTGCTGAAACCTATCTGGCGGGACAGGTAGGCCGCCTCCTTGGGGCACCGGATCTCCAACGGTCGCAGCAGCACCCGGCACCGGTCCACGAGTTGGTTGATCTGTGCGTGGATCGCGGCCCGGTCGGAGGTGAACATCATCGCGTTGAGATCGCCCCAGCCACGGTCCCGACCCTGTGTCGCCAGGTCGTTGACCAGCCGGAGCACCCGCTGCACCTCGCGGCTGACAGTCGTCAGCTCATCGAGATGGGCGATCGCCGGTCCGTCCGCGTTGCGCAGCCAGTGGGAGACGTTGACGAACGTCGACCCGAAGTTGTCGGCGTTGTCGAGGTAGTCGGCGAAGGTCGGCTGGTCGCCTGCTGGGTCGTCCCGCCGGGCCGTCTTCCACCGCCACTCCCGGCGCATGGCCAGCAGCATCCGGTCGAGCTCCGTGCTCCACCGCTGCCGGCCCGACGCGAAGGCCGGTGACGTCGCCAGTTCGGCGACGAGTTCGGCGAGGAACCCGCCCACCTCGTCGTCGCCGGCCGGCGACGCGCCGTGTGCGACCGCCTGGCAGGCGCGGATCACATCATCTACGTCGGACGCCACGCTGGCCCGGTAGTCGATCAACCAGTCGACCGCGAACACCCACAACGCCGTACGGTTGGCCAGGCGTAGTTGTTCGGGCGTGCACCACGGTGCGCCGAAGGCCGTGGCCATCGAGACTGCGGCGAACACGGTGGCGTCGAACGGCGCGGCCGGAAACAGCCCGGGGTACGCCGCCGCCCGGGCCATCAGGTCACGCTGTCCGGTGGCGGCGATCGCGCACACGCGCCCGTGTTCGGCGGCGGCCCCCAGGTTGTCGGCGGCGGACAACGACAGCGCCGAAGTCTGCATCAATCCATCCTGGTCGGTGCGACCGGTCGGAGCGTGACCTGGACCGGATGGCTGGTCCGTAGCGACGCGCCGGCCCGGGGCCGGGGAACGCGACCGTCCGGCACCGAGATCCGGAACCGGCTCACGATGGACGCCACGATCAACAGTCCTTCGAGATAGAACAGGTGCTGGCCGAGACATTGGTGTGGTCCGCCGCCGAAGGGAAAGTGCGCGTACCGGGGACGTCGAACGGGTCGGCTGGTCAGCGGTCCGGAGCCGGCCGGGCAGCCCCCGGCCGGGTCGGTGTCAGCGGGCCGCTGGTCGGTCCGTTCGGGGTCGGTCCGTTCGGGGTCGAACCGTTCGGGGTCGAACCGCTCGGGGTCGGGCCAGACACCGGACAGGCGTTGGGTGAGATAGGGGCTCAGCAACAGGTGGGCTCCCGCTTCGACGCCGACGCCGCCGATGGTGTCGGCGGCGACCGCCGTACGGGGCATCAGCCAGGCCACCGGGTACAGCCGCAACAGCTCGTCGAGGACCATCCGGGTGTACCGCAGCCGGGTCAGGTGGTGGCCACGGACCGGACCGGCGCCAACGACCTCGTCGACCTCGTCGTACAACCGGGCCGCCACCTCCGGATGCGCCTGCAGGATCGGCCAGAGCCAGGTGAGCACCCCGTACGTCGTTTCGGTGCTGGTGGCGAACATGGCGACGGTATCGTTGCGGATCTGCGTCTCGTCCAGCGGTCGGCCGTGCGCGTCGACCCCCCGGACCAGAGTGGCCAGGACGTCGCCGCCGTCGGCTGGTTGCGCCATCACCTGTCGGACCACCGGCAGGACGATACCGTCGATGGTCCGTACCGCGTCGCGGAACGCGCGATCGCCGGGCACCGGGACGGAGTTGGGTACGAACGACAGCAGCAACCGGGGGAGCACCGCGGTGGCGATGGTGTCCTGCGCCGCGGTGATCCGTAGCGCGTCGGTCACCGAGAACCGGTCGGCGAACAACACCCGTACGACCGCCCGGCAGACGATGCGGGACAGTTCCCGCCCCATGTCGACGGTCCGTCCCGCGTACGCGGCCTCGGCGAGGGGCTCCATCGCCGCGTCGATCGCGTCAGCGAGATCCTCGGTCAGGGCATCGACCCGCCGTGCGGTGAACAACGGTTGCAGGGTTCGGCGGCTGGATTCCCAGACGGGTCCTTCGCTGAGGACTCCGTCGCCGAAAAGCCGCTTGATCGGTTGCCAGAGCAGTCCTCGACCATCGCGCAGATAGTTGCCGGAGTTGTCCCGTACCACATGCGCGACGTGCGCCGGGTCGGTGATCAGATATGGGCGGACCGGTCCGAGCCCCAGCCGGACGACTCGCCCGTCGGCGTGGTCGGCGAGACGGACCAATGTGGCCAGCGGATCGCGGACCAATGAGGGAAGGATCCGCCAGGCCGAGATGGTCGTCGCCGACGCCGGGTGACCCCGGGGCGGTGTCGTGGTGTTCGTCATGGGTCTTCCTGCACGTCAGCTCCATTCGTCAGCACCCGGCCGGTGGGATTTCCACTGGCCGGCCTGGTGACTAATTGGAAGCGAGGGGTCACGTTCGGCCGATCATGTCACGGAGCTTCGGATAAATCCAGCTAGACAAATGTTAAGATCCGTTGTGCCGCAAGGTTTCCCGTACGGCATCTCTCGGCGATGTCGCGACGCCGGATGAGCGGCGATCCAGCTCTGCTTTCCCATGCTCCTGTGGGGAGTTAAACCCTACCTGGTGGTTCCGTCTACCAAGGGGTAGCTTGGCTGCGGATATCGTCAGGCGTACTGCCGGGCCGTGACCTCGACGGGGCTGGTCCGCACCGGCGGCGTCCGCAGTCATGGAGGTTCCACAACACGTGAGTTCATACACCATCACGATCGCCCCGGACGATCACACCCGGGCGACCACCACGTTGCGCGTCGAGGTGACCGGCTCCGGTACCCGGATCACCGAACTACTGGTCCGCGCCGGCACCGGCGCGGGCCTCATCGCGGACCAGTTGTCCGCACTCAATGTCGAGCGACTCCTCAGGTCGATTGTGGGTCCATCCGGGGATCATCCGATCGCTGCCGAATCCACGCCGATCCCGCCAGCGGCCGAGGCCGGCCCCGCCGAGCGTCCGGCATTAGCGTCAGTCGATGAGTTGGTCGATGGTGGAGCGACGGCACCGACCACCGACGCGGCCGACGTCCGGTCCTCCGACGATGCGCGGTCTTCCGACGACGTCCGGCCGCCGGTCGCCGTGCCGACTCGACCCCGTAGGCCAGCAGCCGCTGGCAGGAAAGCCGCAGCCGCTGGCAGGAAAGGCGCAGCCGCTGGCAAGAAAGGCGCAGCCACGGCCGGAAAGTCGGCGACCGCGGGTAGGAAGTCCACGGGTGGCAAGTCCGTGGCCGCGAGTGGGAAAACCACGGCCGGAGCCCGGACGTCCGCTGCCGCAGGTAGGCAGACCCGGCGAGCCGGTACGACGGCTGCCGGTACGACGTCCGCGGCGAGTGCCGCCACCACAGCGGGTGCCACCACGCAGGCGGCATCCGGTGGACCGGGATCGACCCCGCGCCGTGGTAGGCGTACCGACGCGGCCGACCGGACGGCCACCGGCACCGGCACCCGCAGCTACCGACGTGCGCCGGACGACCTCGGCGCGGTGTTCGCCCAGCTGGGTACCACCAGCGGGGTGGCCGCACACTACTCGGTTCCTCGACACACCGCGCAGAGTTGGCTGCGGACCCTGCGCCGTAAGCAGGCCGCCGGTCAGCACTGACCGCTCGGCGGTGTCGCACGGCCACACGTTTTGCGATTGGCGGCAGCGTGCGACGAGGTGTTTCGGTCCGGCCGGGTCGGGTCCGGTGCAGCCGGACCCGACCCGGCCGGTGGGTCGGACCAACCACGCCCATCTGTGCGCTCAGCCGCTGCCGGCCCGCCGACCACGCGGAGGTGCCGACGACTGTGATAAGAGTGCGCGGTGACCGAGCAGCCCCGTGACCGCCGTACCGACGCGGTGCGCCCAGCCCCAGCCCCAGCCCTGGCACCAGTCCCCGCGTTGCTGGAGCTGGCCGCGTTGTGTGGCCTGGTCGTCGCGCAGCCGTTGCTGGACGTGCTCGGCCGCAGCCCGGATTTCTTCTTCTTCCACGGTGCCGGTCCGGCCTCGGTGCTGGCGTTGGTGGCGATCGTCGTGCTGGTTCCACCCGTACTGCTGTGGGGTGTGGTACTACTGACCGGGCTGCTGGGTGCACCGGCCGCGCGGGGGACCCACCTAGTCGTCGTCGGCTGTCTCGGCGCGCTGCTCGCGGTGCAGGTCGGCAAACTGTTGTCCGGCCTGCGCGGTGCTCCGTTGACCGTTTTCGCCCTGCTGATCGGAGTCGGACTAGCCGTCGCGTACGCCCGACTGACGATCACCCGGCAGGTGCTGCGGGTCGCGGCGGTCGGTCCGCTGGCCTTCGTGCTGCTGTTCGTCTTCGCCTCTCCGTCGTCGGCGGTGCTGCTCGGCCGGGAGACGTCCGACGCGCCGGTGCGTAGCATCGGTCCCCATCCGCCGGTCGTCATGATTATCCTCGACGAGTTCCCGCTGGTGTCGCTGCTCGATGAGCGGGGTGAGATCGACGCCGACCGGGTGCCGAACTTCGCCCAGTTGGCCGCCGGATCGACCTGGTACCGCAACGCCACCACGGTGAGCGGCAAGACTGTCAACGCGGTGCCGGCGATGTTGACCGGGCGGTACCCGACCGGGGAGTTGACCCCGCACTACTCGCAGCACCCGGACAACCTGTTCACCTTGCTCGGACCGACCTACCAGATCGAGGCCTGGGAAAACGTCACCCAACTGTGCCCGCCGCAGCACTGCCGGGGGCGTCCCGGGCAGGACCGGGGCAGCCTGCCGGTGATGCTGCGGGAGACCACGGCACTGTACGGCCAGTTGATCTCACCGGACGATTCGCTGGATGACCCGGCTGCCAGCTTCCGCGAGCCGACGGTGGCCGACGACATCCGGGCCGACGACAAGGCGCCCGAGTCCGGCCCCGAGTTCCGGATGAGCAGGTTGAAGGAGAACCAGCCGGCCAGGTTCACCGGGTTTCTCGGTTCGCTGCAACCACGGGACACCCCGACGCTGCACTTTCTGCATCTGCTGATGCCCCACTCGCCGTGGACCTATCTGCCGAGCGGGATGCGGTACGACGGTCCGGGCGGGCTGCCGTACGACGGGCCATGGTGGGCCCGGCTCACCCACCAGCGGCACCTGCAGCAGGTCGGCTACACCGACCTTCTGCTCGGTGAGGCGCTGCGCGTCTTGCGGGCGAGCAGCCTCTACGACGACGCGCTGATCGTGGTGACATCAGACCACGGCGGCAGCTTCAGCGAGGGGGTCACCGGCCGGGAGATGGACGACGAGTTCACCGCCGCCGCCGAGCTCGCCTGGGTGCCGCTGTTCGTCAAGGAGCCAGGCCAACAGGCCGGGCGGACCGACGACCGCAACTGGGAGCAGGTCGACCTGCTGCCGACCGTCGCCGACCACGCCGGGGTGCAGGTTCCGTGGCGTACCGACGGCATCTCCGCGCTGCGCGGCGAGCGGGAGACCACCGACAAGCGGTTCGACCGGCGACCGGGCGAGCCGGTGACTGTCGACGGACCGGCCCACTTCGCGGCCGTACGGGCGGGTTCCAGCGCCCGGCCGGTGTTCCCGCCGCTGCCGGCGGCCGACCTGGTCGGCGCGGCGGTCGACGATCTGACGGTGCTCGGCACCGGCCCGCCGGCGACCGTGGCGAATCTGTCCGAGTACCAGGACGTCCGGGCGGAGCGCGGCAAGATCCCGGCGTTGGTGCACGGCACCCTGCCGGAATCGGTGCCTGTCGGAGCCCCGGTCGCGGTCGCGCTGAACGGGCGGGTCGGTACCGTCGTCCAGGTGGCGCGCGACCGTGCCGGTCAGCTCCGCTTCGTCGGGCTGATCCCGGACGAGCGACTGTTCGTCGCCGGCGCCAACCGGTTGGAGCTGTTCCTGGTCGTCGACTCGGGCCCGGTCGGCGGCGACCCGGCTGGGGCCGCGCCGACCGTGCGCCGCCTGCCCACCACCGGCTGATCCGAGCTGCCCGCCGACCAGCTACCGACCTCTGTCGATGTCCAACCTATCGCGCGGCCGGCTCACCCGGGGCGTTCGGGCGACCGCCGGTCATCATCCAGGCGCACCTGCCGCCCGGCTACGCACCCGAGCTGACCGCCACGGCCACCGCCACCGCGCACCTGCGCCGTCGACAGAACCAGCCCGACACGGCGAAATCCTGTCCTTTCCGCACCACCCCGGCCGACCCGGCGGCGGATCGGGTCCGGGCCAGGCTTAGCGGAGCGGGCTGCTGGGTATGTGTCTGCCGACAGCACGCGCCGGACCCGTCGACACGGCACCAGCCAGGTCGATGCCGGCGCGACGTGCCGGGTGTCGACGCCGGACCGAAGGAGGCGACCATGGTCGGTAGGATGATCAAGCGCTGGGCGGTCGTCGCGGTCGCTGTGCCGCTGGCGGCGGCCGGGGCGCGCAAGCTCAGCTCGGTGGTGGAGTCCCGCAGGGGCCCGTCGTCGCGTACCTCGAAGCTGCTGCGGCAGGCGGGGGACGCACTGCACCGGAACAAGCGGCGCCGCTGAGGGCGGTGAGCCGCGACAGGTTGGCCGGCCCGGAGCACGGTCAGGGTCCGTTGCCTCCGGGCCGGGTAACCGCCTTCAAGGTCAGGACGGGCAGTCGCCGGCGGCGCGACGCGCCTCGATAGTCTCGTCGGCGCCGGAGGCGTACTCGACGAGCATGCCGCCGCCTGGGTCGAACCGCCAGGTGTCGTCTTCCAGCCGCAGCGAGCTGTTGCCGACCCGGTCGTCCCGTCGCCAGGTGAGGTCGACCGCGGTCTCGCTGACCGGCGTCACCTCTTGGAGTTCGAACTCCACCCCTGGCTGGACCGGGCAGGTCTCGTTCGCGTCGACGAAGACCTCCTCGGGCACCGACTTCTGGGCCTCTTCGGTCCAGAGCTGCCAGGCCCCGGTCCAGTCGCCGCCGGCGATCAGGCTGAATTCCTGCTGGGCGACCGCGAGCGCGTCGGCGACGTTGACCTGGATGGGCGACTGGCTGGGCGTGGGCGCGGCGGCGGATGGGCCGACCGTGTCGCGGCCGGGCGGTGTGGTGCATCCGGCGACCAGCACCAGCGCGGCCACTCCGACGAGAACGCCCGCAATGGAGCGCATGACACTACCTCCTATCGGTGCGCCTCCGGCGTCGGACGGTGGGAGCGCTACCAGAGGTCAGTCGGGAGCATAGGCCGCTCATCAATTTTTGTCGATCACGGGTGGTGACCGTGGCCGGGTGGCCGGGTGGCCGCCAGCGAGGCAGGTCCGGTCGGCGACCGGCGGGACGTCGGCGGGCCTCGGCGGCGGCCGGCCCGTAGCGCCGCTGTGCCGTCACGTCGGCCAGGCCGCCGGTGCGGTGCTCTCGGTTGTGTATCAATTGTGTGAAAATCTGTGAACAACTCGGCCTCGGGTCTCTCCTCCTTTCGGTTCTATCGCATCTCCACTTGCGGGAATATGCGCGTGAACGAGTTTCACCTCTTGTTCACAAACGTTCAGCCTGATAGAACACGGAGGTGGCTGGGTCAGCCGACCTGCCGCCCGACGTGGGATCTGCCACCCACTCCACGCCACACACATCAGGTCACCCTCGCCGTTCACGACGGAGGACTTCTCCCATGGCTGGTACCTCTCCGCGAGGCGGCACCGCCTCGTCCGCTATCTCCCGCCGGTCGGTGCTCCAGCTCGGCGGCATCGGCGCACTGCTGTTCGCCACCGGCGCGTGCGCCTCCGGCTCGCGTACCGACGGCTCCGACGACGCCTCGCCCGGCACCGGCTCGGACACCCTCCGGATCGCCGTCTCCAGCTACCTCAGCAGCTGGGACCAGGACTTCGTGGGCTTCGACCCGGTCGCCCTGATGCTGTACAAGAACGTCTTCCCGTACATGATCGACTACGGGGTGACCGAAGCCGACGGCTCCCGCATCCTCGACACCGAGAACATCGTCGCCACCTTCGCCGAGTCGTTCGAGCCCAACGCCGACCAGACGGTCTGGACCCTCAAGCTGCGCCAAGGGGTCACCTTCGCCAGTGGCAACGAGATGACCGCCGCCGACGTCAAATGGTCCAAGGACCGGGCGTTCGCCGCCCAGGCCAACGTCGCCGGCATCTACCGGACCATCGGACTGACCGAGCCCGACCAGGTACGCGTGGTCGACGACTACACGGTCGAGTTCACCCAGGCCTTCCCGAGCGCGCTGACCCGGCAGATCCAGGCCATCTCGCTGTACGTGTTCGACTCGGAAGAAGCCAAGCAGCACGCCACCGACGCCGACCCGTGGGCCGCCGAATGGTTCGCCAACAACGCCCCCACCGGCGGCTACTTCAACGTCGAACGGGCCGTGCAGGGCCAGGAGATCGTGCTCACCGCCAACGAGAACTACCCCGGCCCGGACCCGGCGCAGACCAAGACCATCCGGATCTCGGTGGTGCCGGCCGCCGCCAACCAGCGACTGCAACTGCAGGCCGGCGACATCGACGTGGCGCTGGGCATCAGCCAACGCGACATCGCCGATCTCAAGAACGCGGACGGCATCACGGTCATCTCGGCGGCCAGCAACGAACAGGTCGCCATCCAGATGTCGGTGACCACCGCGCCGTTCGACAACGTCGACGTCCGTAAGGCCCTCGCCCAGGCGGTGCCGTACGAGCAGATCATCGCCAACGTGTACGGCGGCGACGCCCGCCCGACGAAGAGCCTGGTGCCGCTGGACATGCCCGGCTACGACGAGCGCGGGTACCCGTACGGCTACGACCCGGACGCCGCCCGCGCCGCGCTCGCCGCCGCCGGGGTCGGCCAGATCACCTCCGAGCTGGTGTACGCCACCGACAACGACACCCAGCAGCAGATCGCCGTACTGGTCCAGAGCGAGGCCCGCAAGGTCGGCATCGAACTGGAACTGACCCCGCTGGACCCGGCCACCCTGGCCGAGCGCCGGCAGCAGAAGAACATCCCGCTGCAGATCACCTCCGGCCAGCTGTGGGTCAACGACGTCGAGTACATGCTGGCCACCAGCTTCGTCGAGGGCGCCAACCTCAACTACTCCAACTACGTCAACCCGGAGCTCGAGGAGATCTACGAGCGGTCGCACACCATCGTCGACGCCAACGAACGCAACGCGCTGTGGCTGCGGGTCCAGGAGATCCTCGCCGCCGACGTGCCCTGGGTGATCCTCTGCCAGCCCAACTTCAACCTGCCGGTCCGCGATCAGGTCACCGGCTGGGTCCAGCCCATGGACGGGCTGGCCCGGCTGCGGTACCTGAGCGCCTCGGCCTGACCGCCGGCGGCAACCAGCGCCCATGCGCATCGCCCGTTTCGTCGCCCGCCGGCTGCTGCAGCTCGTCCCGGTGCTGCTCGGCGTGATCGTCGCGACCTTCGTCCTGGTCCGGGTCCTGCCCGGGGACCCGATCCGGACCATCCTCGGCCCCAACGCCACTGAGGTGGAGGCCGCGGCGGCGCGTGCCCGCTACGGGCTGGACCAGCCGCTGTGGAAGCAGTTCCTGGACTACCTGGGCGGTCTGGTCACCGGCGATCTCGGCACCTCGATCCAGAGCGGCAACGCGGTCGCCGGTGAACTGGCCCTGCGGGTCGGCCCCACCCTGCAACTGGTGGTGCTGGCGGTCACCGTCGCGGTGCTCGTCGCCGTGGTCGGCGGCATCTGGTCGGCGCGCCGCGCCGACCGGGCCGCCGACCACGGCATCCGGGTGCTGGCCCTGATCGGCAACTCGGTGCCGGAGTTCTGGCTCGGACTGGTGCTGGTCCTGGTCGGCTACAGCGTGCTCGGCTGGTTCCCGGCCCCCAGCGGCCGGGTCGACCCGGACACCAACCTCACCCCGATCACCGGCGCCGAACTGATCGACGCCGCGCTGACCGCCAACGGGCCGGCGTTCACCTCCGCGCTCGGGCACCTGGCGCTGCCGGTGGCCACCCTGGCGATCGTGGTCGTCGCGCCGCTGCTGCGCAGCGTCCGCGCCTCCGCCCTGGAGGTGCTGCACTCCGAGGCGTACACCGCCGCCGCCGCGCACGGGCTGCGCGACCGGCTGCTGCGCCGTGGCTACCTGATCCGAGCCACCCTGGTACGGCTGCCGTCGCTGGCCGCGCTGGTGTTCGGCACCGCGATCGGCTCCACCGTGCTGATCGAGTACGTCTACTCGTGGCAGGGCTTCGGCCAGTGGGCGCTACGCGGGCTGCTCTACCGCGACTTCCCGGTGGTGCAGGCCAGCGTGCTGCTCATCGCGGTCTGCTACGTCCTCGTCTTCCTGATCGCCGACGTCGTGCACGCGATCCTCGACCCGAGAGTGAAGATCTGATGGTTGACCTGCGCGCGGCCGGCGGACCAGGCGACGGCGCCGACGACGCCGCCCCGGTGGTGGCCGCCGGCACCGCCCGGGGCGGCCGGTTCGCCACCGTGCTGATCGCCGTCGGCGCGACGATCCTGGCCGTGGTGGCGCTCGCCGCGCTGGCCGCCCCGCTGCTGTCGTCGTGGGGCCCGGAGGAGATCGACCCCGCCGGCACGCTGCTACCACCCGGCGGCAGCCACCTGCTCGGCACCGACATCAACGGGATGGACGTGTGGAGCCGGGTGCTGCACGCCGGCCGGCTCGACCTGGGCATCGCGGTCGCCGCCGTCGCCCTCGCCGTGATCGTCGGCACCACCCTGGGGCTGGTCGCCGGCTACTTCGGCGGCTGGATCGACGACCTGCTGATGCGGCTGCTCGACATCTTCCAGGCGTTCCCCACGTTCATCCTCGCCCTGGCCGTGGCGGCCCTGCTCGGCGGCGGCACGGTCAACCTGATCCTCACCATCGCCCTGGTCAACGCCCCCGGCTACGCCCGACTGGTGCGCGCCGAGGTCCGCTCGGTCCGCGAACTGCCGTTCATCGACGCCGCCGTCACCTCCGGCGCGTCACCGGTCGGGGTGCTCTGGCGGCACGTCCTGCCGAACAGCCTCACCCCGGTACGGGTGATCGCCCCGCTGGGCTGCGGCTGGGCGATGCTGACCCTGGCCGGGCTGTCCTTCCTCGGGCTGGGCATCGCGGTCCCGACCGCCGAATGGGGATCGATGATCAGCCTCGGCTCACCGGACGTGGTCGCCGGCCGCTGGTGGACCTCCGTACCGCCCGGATTGTTCCTGCTGGTCAGCGTGTTCGGGTTCAGCCTGCTCGGCGAAGGCCTGCAGGAACGCGCCGAAGCGAAACGGCGGTGAGCGCGATGGACCCGACGACGACCCGCGAACTGCTCGCCATCGAGAACCTGTCGGTGCTGATCCGCCGGCCCGGCCGGCAGGTGGCCGCGCTCAGCGACGTCAGCCTGCACGTCGACCGGGGCGAGGTGGTCGGCCTGGTCGGCGAGAGCGGCGGCGGCAAGTCCATGGTGGCCCGCTCCATCGTCGGGCTGCTGCCCGGCGGCGCGCGGGCCACCGGCCGGGTCCGCTTCCACGGCGGCGACAGTCCCGCTGGTCCGGGCGATGGTGAGTCCGTCGACGTGCTGCGGCTCGGACCGGAGCAGCTGCGCCGCCACCGGGGCCACGGCGCGGCGATCTGCTTCCAGAACCCGCGCGGCGCGCTCAGCCCCACCCGTACCGTCGGTCGACAGTTGGCCGACCGGCTCGTCACCCATCAGGGCGTGACCCGCCAGCAGGCCCGCGAGACCGCCCAGGAACTCTTCGCGGCCGTCGGCATCCGCAGCCCGCAGCGACGGCTGGCGGCGTACCCGCACGAGCTGTCCGGCGGGATGGCGCAGCGGGTGATGATCTCGCTGGCCACCGGCTGCGCGCCCGGCCTGCTGATCGCCGACGAACCCACCACCGGCCTGGACGTCACCCTGGCCCGGGAGATCCTGCGGCAGTTCCGCCACGCCGCCGACACCGACCGGCGCGGGGTACTGCTGATCTCACACGACCTGGCCTCGATCGCCGAGGTCTGCGACCGGGTGGTGGTGCTCTACGCCGGCACCGTCGTGGAGAGCGGGCCGGTGGCCACGGTGCTGCGCGCGCCGGCCCACCCGTACACCCGGGCGTTGCTCGCCTCGGTGCCCGACGTCGACGGCCGGCCGGTCCGGGCCACCGCTGGCGGCATGCCGTTGCTGACGCGGCCGCCGACGAGCTGCCCGTTCGTGACGCGCTGCGCGCACGCCACCGACCACTGCGCCACGCTGCGCCCGCCGACCGGGGCCGGGCCGGCCGCCGTGTCGGACAGCACCGCCGCCGGCTTCGGTGCTGGCAGCGCCGGCTGGACGCTGGCCTGCTTCCACCCGCAGACCGGGCCGCTGACCGCCGGCACCTCGACGACTGTCGGCACGTCGACCGGCACGTCGACCGGCGGCACGACGACCGGCGACGCGGAGCCGACCGCCGCCGCCGACCGGACGGTGCTGCGGATCGCCGACGCCCACGTGGTCTACCGCAGCCGGTTCGGGCGCGGCGGACACCACGCGTTGCGCGGCGTCGACCTGACCGTGGCCGCCGGCGAGACCCTCGGCGTCGTCGGGGAGAGCGGCTGCGGCAAGTCGACCCTGGCCAAACTGATCCTGGGACTGGTCGAGCCGGCCGACGGCACCGTGGAGATCGGCGGCGCCCGGATGGCCGACCTGCGCGGCCGGGCGCTGCGCACCCTGCGGACCCGCGCCCAGATGGTGTTCCAGGACCCGTTCGGCTCACTCAGCCCGCGCCGCAGCGTCGCCGACGCCATCGGCGAACCGTTGCGGGCCCTCGGCGTACCGGCCGACGAGCGGGCCGAGCGGGTCGGCACGGTGCTGGACCGGATGGGCCTGGACCGGTCGATCCTGGCCCGCCGCCCGCACGAACTCTCCGGCGGCCAGGCCCAGCGGGTCGGCATCGCCCGCGCCCTGGTCGGCGACCCCGACCTGATCGTGTTCGACGAGCCGACGTCGGCGTTGGACGTCACCGTGCAGGCACAGATCCTGGAGGTGATCCGCGACGTCGCCGCCGACCGCGACCGGGGCTCGATCTTCATCTCCCACGACCTGGCCACGGTACGCGGGTTCGCCGACCGGGTGATCGTGCTCTACCTGGGCCGGATCGTCGAGGAAGGCCCGGTAGACGAGGTCTTCACCCGTCCGGCGCACCCGTACACGCGGGCGTTGCTGTCCAGCGCGCCGAGCCTCGGGGCCGGCTTCGGCGGCGGCCGGGTCGAGCTGCTCACCGACCTGGAGGAGGCCGACGCCGAGGCCGGCTGCCCGCTCGCCGCCCGCTGCCCGTTCGCCACCGACCGCTGCCGCAGCGAGCACCAGCACCTGCGGCCGTACGGGCCCAGCCGGGCGGCCTGCTGGCGGGCACCGGAGATCCCCGACCTGCTGACCGTCCCGACCACCGCGTCGGCGTCGACGGACGCCACCGCTTCCGAAAGGTGACCCCACGACGATGTCCGCACCCCACATCCGGCTCGCTGTCGACATCGGCGGCACCTTCGTCGACGCGATGGAACTCGACACCCGCACCAACCAGGTCCGGTTCCGTAAGGCGTCGACCACCCCGGCCCGCCCGTGGGAGGGCGTGCTGGACGCGGTGACCGCGCTCGGCACCGACCTGTCGCAGGTGGAGTTGTTCATTCACGGCACCACGCTCGGGCTCAACGCCGTACTGGAACGCCGGGGCGGGGCCACCGGGATCATCACCAACGAGGGTTTCCGGGACATCTTTCTGCTCGGCCGGGGCAACGTGCCCGCCGACCACATGTACGACTTCCAATACGAGCGGCCGGAGAGCCTGGTCAAACGCCGGTACACGGCCGGGGTCACCGGCCGGCTCGACTACCGGGGCCGGGTGGTGACCGAGCTGGACCCGGACAGCGTCCGGGCCGCCGCCCGTACCCTGGTCGAAGGCCAAGGTGTCGGTTCGATCGCGGTCTGCTTCCTGCACTCGCACGTCGACCCGCGCCACGAGCGCGCCGCCGCCGCGCTCATCCGCGAGGCGTACCCGCAGGTCAGCGTCTCGGTGTCGACGGACATCGTGCGGGAGCACCGCGAGTACGAGCGGACCAGCACCACCGTGCTGGAGGCCTACATCCGGCCGATCTTCGAACGCTACGTCGACGAGCTGGAGTCCGGGCTGGCCGCCCGGGGCTTCACCGGCCGGTTCCTGATCATGCGCTCCGGCGGCGGGTCGATGACCTCGGCGATGGCCAAGACGTCGCCGACGCACACCGTGCTGTCCGGCCCGGCCGGCGGCATCGTCGGCGCCGCCTACCTGGCCGGCGCGTTGGGCCGGGACAACCTGTTGACCTTCGACATCGGCGGTACGTCGTTGGACGCCTGCGTGATCGAACGCGGCAGCCCGGTCGCCGCCTACGAGGCGCAGCTGGAGCACTTCCCGCTGCTGATCCCGACGTACGACATCCGCACCATCGGTGCCGGCGGCGGCTCGATCGCCTGGCTGGACCGGGGGCTGCTCAAGGTGGGTCCGCAGAGTGCGGGCGCCGATCCGGGTCCGGTCTGCTACGGCCGGGGCGGGCAGCGGCCGACCGTCACCGACGCCTCGGTGGTGCTCGGCTACGTCGACCCGGACCGCTTCTTGGCCGGCACCATGGGGTTGCAGGCCGCGGCGGCGCGGGCCGCCCTCGACGAGCAGATCGCCGCCCCGCTGGGACTGACCCCGACGGCGGCCGCAGCCGGCGTCTACGACGTACTACTGGCCCGGACCGTCGGCGCGGTCCGCCAGATCACCGTGGAACGTGGCCACGACCCCCGGGTGTTCTCGCTGCTGGCCTTCGGTGGCGCCGGGCCGCTGCTGGCCCCGCTGCTGGCCCGCGAGATGGGGATTCGGGAGGTCGTCGTGCCGTTCGCCCCGTCCGGCTTCTCCGCCTGGGGGATGCTGTCGGCCGACATCGTCGACGACTTCTCCCGTACGGTGCTGGCCACCCTGGACGCCGACGCGCCGGAGGGCAGCGTCGACCTGGCCGTGCTGGAGTCGACGTTCGCCGAGGTCGAAGCCGAAGCGGTCGGCTCCCTGGTGGAGCAAGGTGTGGACGCCGCCTCGGCGGTGCTGGAACGCCAACTGGAGCTGCGCTACCTCGGCCAGGAACACAGCCTGATCGTCACGATCGGCACCGACTTGGACCGCGACGCGATCCGCGCCGCCTTTACCGAACTGCACCGCACCCGGTACGGCCACGCGATGAGCAACCGGCTGCAGATCCTCAACCTGCGGGTACGCGGCATCGGCCGGACCACCCGCCCGGAGCTGGTCCGTCCGGCGGCCGGCGACGGCGACCCGACGCGCGACGGCGACCCGACGCGGGCACTGCTCGGCCACCGCGACGCCTTCGACTTCGGCACCCGCGAGGTGGCGTCGTTCGCCGTCTACGACCGGTCGAAGCTGGCCCCGGGGGACCGGTTCGCCGGGCCGGCCCTGGTCGACGAGGGCACCTCGACCACTGTGGTGCCCAGCGGGCAGCGCGTCGAGGTCGACCCGCACGGCTACCTGCTGGTCACCCTGGAGGAGGCGAAGTGAGCACTCTGGACGGCGCGACCACCGAAGTGGTCCGCAGCTACCTGATCTCCGCCGCCGAGGAGATGCGGGCCACGTTGATCCGTACCTCGTTCAACCCGGTGATCTACGAGGTGCACGACTTCGGCATGTCGATGTACGACGCCGACCTGCGGCTGATCGCCGAAGCGACCGGGTTGACCTTCTTCCTCGGCGCCAACGATTTCTCGCTCGCCAAAGGGGTCGACTACGTCGGCCGGGAGAACCTGCACTCCGGCGACGTCGTGCTGCTGAACTACCCGTACTGGAACGCGGCGCACGCCTCGGACGCCACCCTGTTCGCGCCGGTCTTTCAGCCCGATGAGGCCGATCCGGAGGGCGATGGCACCCTGGTCGGGTTCCTCTGTGTGCGGGCGCACTGGATGGACCTCGGCGCCAAGGACCCGGGGTACGTGCTCGACTCCACCGACATGCACCAGGAGGGGCTGATCTTCCCCGGCACGAAGGTGGTGTCGCGGGGTGAGCCGGTGCACGAGATCCACGAACTGATCCGGTTCAACTCGCGGATGCCGGCCGAGGTGCTCGGCGACCTGCACGCCCAGATCGCCGCGCTGCGCACCGGCGAGCGGCGGTTCCTGGAGATCCTGGCCAAGTTCGGCCGGCCCACCGTGGACGCCGCCGTCGAGGCGATCATCGCCGACGGCGAGGCGCGCAGCCGGGCCGCCCTGGCCGCGCTGCCGCAGGGGTCGTGGACCGCCACCGACTGGGTCGACGACGACGGCATCACCGACGACCCGGTGAAGATGCAGGTCACCGTGACCATCGCAGACGGCACCTTCACCGTCGACTTCGCCGGCTCGTCACCGGCGGTGCCCGGCCCGATCAACATGCCGTACGGGGCCACCGGAGCGATCTGCAAGGTCATCCTGAAGTCGTTGACCTCGCCGGACCAGCCCTCGAACGCCGGCACCATCGCGCCGCTGCGGGTCAAGGCCGAGCCGGGCAGCCTGTTCCACGCCGTCTACCCGCAGCCGACGTTCACCCTGTGGACCGGGATCGTCGCCGTCGAACTGATCCTCAAGGCGCTCGCCCAGGGCATGCCGGACCGGTTGGCGGCCTCGTCCGGCGGGGACGTGCCCGGGTTCATGATGGTCGGCATCCACCCGGACACCGGGCAGCTCTTCGCGGTCAGCAACAACGACCCGGTCGGCTGGGGCGCCACCCGCGACCACGACGGGACGAACGCCGCCACCCACGTCTCCGGCAGCACCGGCCGGATCACCCCGATCGAGGTCCTCGAAGCCCGGACCGGGATGTTCTTCGAACGGGTCGAGATGCGCACCGACTCCGGCGGCGCCGGCCGGCACCGGGGCGGCGTGGGGCTGCGCCGCGACATCCGGTTCGTCACCCCGGGCGAGTTCCTGTCGGTGATCAAAAAGACGAAGTCGGCGCCGTGGGCGCTCGACGGCGGCACCCGGCCGGACCCGAACCAGGTGATCGTCTTCCCCGGCACCGAGCGGGAGCACCGGGTCAGCACCAAGCGGACCCCGGTCGTACCCGGTGACCGGATCACCCTGCTCACCGCCGGTGGCGGCGGGCACGGCGACCCGCGCGGGCGGGATGCCGAGGCGGTCCGCGAAGACGTCGCCGAAGGCTACGTGTCGCCGGCCGCCGCCCGCGACGTCTACGGGGTCGACGTCGATGGCTAGCCCTTCGGCCGGGTCCGGCGGGCCAGCGGCACCTACAGTGGACGGCGCGGCGGCCGAAGTCGTGCGCAGCTACCTGGTCGCCGCCGCCGAGGAGATGCGCTCCGCGCTGGTGCGCACCGCGTTCAACCCGGTCATCTACGAGGTGTACGACTTCGGCATCTCCATCTACGACGCCGGGCTGCGACTGGTCGCCGAATCGACCGGGCTGAGCCGGTTCCTTGGCGCCAACGACTACTCGATCCGCAAAGGCGTCGAGTACGTCGGCCGGGACAACCTGCACCCCGGCGACATCGTGCTGCTCAACTACCCGTACTGGAACGCGGCGCACGCCTACGACGCCACCCTGTTCGCCCCGGTGTTCCTGCCTGACCCGGCCGGGGACGGTGCCGGCGGTGACGGCCCGGCCGGCGACGGCACCCTGGTCGGGTTCCTCTGCGTACGGGCGCACTGGATGGACCTCGGTGCCAAAGACCCGGGATACGTGCTCGACTCCACCGACATGCACCAGGAAGGCATCATCTTCCCCGGGACCAAAGTGTTCCGCCGGGGCGAGGAGGCGCACGAGATCATCGAACTGATCCGCTTCAACTCGCGGATGCCCGACCTGGTCATCGGTGACCTGCACGCCCAGGTCGCGGCACTGCGGACCGGCGAACGGCGGCTGATCGAGCTGATCGAGCGGTTCGGCCCGGCCACCGTGAGCACGGTCGTCGACACCGCGATCGCCGCCGCGCAAGGCTCCACCGCCGACGCCCTCGCCGCGCTGCCGCAGGGCTCCTGGACCGCCGTCGACTGGCTCGACGACGACGGCATCACCGACGAACCGATCCGGATGCAGGTCACCGTCACCATCGCCGACGGCACCTGCACCATCGACTTCACCGGGTCGTCACCCGCCGTCGCCGGTCCGGTCAACCTGCCGTACGGGTCGACGATCGCCACCGCCCGGGTCGCGTTCAAGGCGCTGACCACCCCGACCGAGCAGACCAACGCCGGGCACTTCACCGCGCTGCGGGTGGTCGCCGAACCGGGCAGCCTGTTCCACGCCGTCTATCCGGCCGCCACCTTCACCCAGTGGACCGGCACCGTGGCGATGGAGCTGATCTACCAGGCACTCGCCCAGGGCATGCCGGACCGGCTGGCCGCCTCGTCCGGCGGCGACGTGCCCGGGTTCATGATGGTCGGCACCCACCCCGACACCGGGCAGCTCTACGCGGTCAGCAACAACGACCCGGTCGGCTGGGGTGCCGCACCCGGGCACGACGGCATCGGCCCGGCCAACCACCTGTGCCAGACCCAGGCCCGCAACACCCCGGTCGAGGTCCTCGAAGCCCGTACCGGGATGTTCTTCGAACGGGTCGAGACGCGCACCGACTCCGGCGGCGCCGGCCGACACCGGGGCGGACCCGGGCTGCGCCGCGACATCCGGTTCACCACGCCGGGCGAGTTCCTGTCGGTGATCAAAAAGACGAAGTCGTCGCCGTGGGCCCTCGACGGTGGCGCGCGGCCCGATCCGATCCAGGTCATCGTGCACCCGGGCACCGACCGGGAGCACCGGGTCAGCACCAAACGGACCCCGGTCGTACCCGGTGACCGGATCACCCTGCTCACCGCCGGCGGCGGCGGGCACGGCGACCCACGCGACCGCGATCCCGAGGCGGTCCGCGAAGACGTCGCCGAAGGCTACGTGTCACCGGCCGCCGCCCGCGACGTCTACGGCGTACCCGTCCCGTACCGAAAGAGGTTCCGATGAGCATCATCGATGATCGGACGCCGGCATGAGCGCCGCCGCCCGCCCCGACCCGGTCGACACCGTCCTGACCAACTGCACCGTCGTCGACGCCCGGATCCTCGACGGCGTCGGCCCGGTCGCCGACGCCGCCGTCTGGGTACGGGACGAGCGGATCGCCGCCGTCGGCCCGGCCGCCGAGGTGACCGCCGCCGCGCGGGCTGAAGCCGACGTCACCGAGATCGACCTCGACGGGGCGTACCTGACGCCCGGGCTGACCAACATGCACACCCATCTGTCGCTGTCGTTGCCCGGCCCGGGTGGGCAGAACGTCAAGAACATGACCCCGCACGAGCTGGCCTTCTACATGGCCGACGGCGCCCGCCGGACGCTGCTGTCCGGGGTGACCACCGTGCGCTGCGTCGCCGAGAAGGACCACGCCGACTTCGCGCTGCGCCGGGCGATCACCGCCGGCCGGGTCACCGGGCCACGGATCTTCACCGCCGGCCGGGCGCTGGTCTGCACCGGCGGGCACGGCCACGAAAGCACCGACACGCTGGAATGCGACGGCGCGGACGGATTCCGGCGTGGCGTCCGCAGTCAGATCAAAGCCGGTGCCGACCTGATCAAAGTGATGATCTCCGGCGGGATCGCCGGTGAGCACGAGGCGATCCACACCCGGCAACTCTTCCCCGACGAGATGGCCGCCGTCATCGACACCGCGCATGCCTGGGGCCGCAAGGTCACCGCCCACGCCGGCCCGGCACCGGTCATCGGCGAAGCCGTCGAACTCGGCCTGGACTGCGTCGAACACGGATACCAGCTCACCGAGACCGTCGCCGCGCGGATGGCGCGGCTCGGCACCGCCCTCGTCCCGACCCTGCTGGTCACCCGGTGCAAGGAGTTCTTCGACGAACTCGGCGTACCGGAGTGGATGCAGTGCCGCTCGCTCGGTGCCGGGCCGCGACACCTGGAAAGCTACGCCATGGCCCTCGCCGCCGGGGTGGAGGTGCTGCTCGGCAGCGACATGCCACCGTTCTGGCATTTCGAAGGCACCAACGCCTCGGTACGCGAGTTGGAGTACATGTCCGACGGCGGCATCGGCCCGACCCGCGCGCTGTACGCCGGCACGCTGGGGCCGGTCCGCTGGCTCGGCGCCGACGCCGACCTCGGCACCGTCGAGGCCGGCAAGTACGCCGACCTGGTGGCGATGGACGCCGACCCGGTCGCCGACACGTCCGCTTTCCGGGGCATCCGCTGGGTGATGTCCGGTGGCCGGATCGTCCGTGACGACCGTACGGGTTGGGCCGCCCGGTGACCGACGTGAGGAGGAGCGACATGTCCGGATCGGACAGCGCCGAGATCGCCGCCGGCATCGGTGACATGTACGCCGCGTTCCTGGCCGGCGACCGGTCCGGCTTCGACCGGCACCTGCACCCCGAGGTGACCACCTGGGAGACGCACCTGCCCGGCCCGCTGCGTACCCGCGCCGAACTGGACGCCTACCGGGCGCGGCGTGACGCCACCGGTGCCCGGCCGGTGCTGGACCGGCTCGCCCCGCAGGAGCTGCGGGTCGACGTGTGGGGCGACACCGCGCTGGCCCGCTACGTGCTGGTCGCGGTGCCCGCCGGTGGCGGCGCGGCGCAGCACAGCCGGGTCACCGACGTGCTGCGTCGCACCGACGACGGTTGGCGCATCGTGCACCACCACTCGGAACTGGTCCGCCACCCGGCGGAACCGGCCCGCACACCTGCCGGCGGCCCGGCATGAGACGACTGATCGCCACCGGGTATGGCGAACCGGACCAGGTGCTCACCGTCGCGGACCTGCCCGACGACCCGCCGCCCGGCCCCGGCCAGGTACGGATCGCGGTCGCCGCCGTCGGACTGAACTTCCTCGACGTGATGCTGTGCCGGGGCGAGTACCCGGTCCGGCCACGGCCGCCGTTCACCCCCGGCGTCGAACTGGCCGGCCGGGTCGTCGCCACCGGTGCCGGCGCCGAGGCCCTCGCCGGGGTCGACGTGGTGGCCTGCCCGGCGCTGCCGCACGGGGCGCTCGGCGACACCGTCACCATCGACGCGACGCTCGCCGTACCGCGTCCGGCGGACATCGACGACGGTGTCGCCGCCGCCGTCCCGGTCACCTACCAGACCGCCTGGTTCGCCCTGGAGCGCGCCGCGCTCCACGCTGGTGAGACGGTGCTGGTGCACGCCGGAGCCGGCGGCGTCGGGGTCGCCGCCACCCAGCTGGCGCGCGCCCGGGGCGCCCGGGTTATCTGCACCGCCGGCGGGCCGGCGAAGACCACGCTGTGCCGCGACAACGGCGCCGACGTGGCCGTCGACTACCTGGCCACCGACTTCGTCGACGCGGTACGCGACGCCACCGGCGGTGCCGGCGTCGACGTGATCGTCGACCCGGTCGGCGGTGACGTGTTCACCCGGTCGCTGGACTGCCTCGCCGTCGACGGCCGCCTCGTCGCGGTCGGCGCGGCCGGCGGCACCCCGCCACCGGTGGACCCGATGCGGCTGATCGCCGGCAACCACAGCCTGATCGGGCTCTCCTGGGGCTCGACGTATCCGTGGGCCCGGCCCGACGCGGTCGCCCAGGCGTACCAGCGGATCTTCGACCTGATCCGGACCGGCGCGGTCCGGCCCCCGGTCAACCGGGTCGTCGACCTGGCCGGCACCCCGGCCGCGCTCGCGGACCTGGCCGACCGGCGTACCACCGGCAAGATCGTCGTCCGGATCGACCCGAAGGAGCAACCGTGAGCGACCAGGCTGCCGGCACCGGCGGCGGTGACACGACCGGCGACGGCGACATGGAGGTCTACGACCTGCGGGTCAGCGTGGACCGGATCGACGGCCGGTCGGTCTGCGGGATGGCCGTCGGCGACCACTTCGAGCTGACCGACAGCGCCCACCTGAAGATCCCGGAAGGCAAACACTTCTGCGTGTACGCGCTCGCGTCGGTGCTGCCGTTCCTGGCCGCCAAGCAGCGCGACATGCCGCCGGGGGACTGGCTGGAACGCGACACCCTGTTCGCCTGCCCCGACCCGGAGGAGGGTCTGGTCATGCGGGTCGAACGGACCTGCAAACGGCGGATGAACTCCGCCGACCTGACCTGATCCGACTCTCATCCCTGCGGAGGTTCGCGTGATCGTCGAAATCGGACTCGGCCTGCAGAGCGACAAACGCGCCGGTGACTACGCCCGGCTGGCCCGCGCCGCCGAGGCGTACGGCTTCGACGTGCTCACCGTCTTCGGCGACCTGATGTACCAGCCGCCGATCTTCCCGCTGCTGGAAATGGCCGCCGTCACGCGACGGGTCCGGCTCGGCCCGGCCTGCCTGAACCCGTACTCGATGGCGCCGTACGAGATCGCCGGGCAGCTCGCCGCCCTCGACCTGGCCTCGCACGGGCGGGCCTACCTGGGGCTGGCCCGGGGCACCTGGCTCGGCGCGGTCGGCATCGACCAGCCGCGCCCGCTCACCGTGCTAGCCGAGGCCGCCGACGTCGTCTACCGGCTGCTCCGTGGCGACACCGCAGGCTTCGACGGCAAGGTCTTCCGGCTCGCCCCCGACACCACGCTGCGGTACGCCGTGCGGCGCCCGGACCCGCCGCTGCTGCTCGGCGCCTGGGGGCCGCGCGGTGCCGCCCTCGCCGGCCGGATCGCCGACGAGCTCAAGGTCGGCGGCAGCGCCAACCCCGACATGGTCGCGGTGATCCGCGACCGGATCCGCCCCGGTGCCGACGCCGCCGGCCGCTCCGTCGACGACATCGGCATCGTCTTCGGCGCGGTGACCGTGGTGGACACCGACGGCGAAGCAGCCCGGGCGAAGGCCCGCACGGAAGTGGCGATGTACCTGGCGGTCGTCGCCGACCTCGACCCGACGGTAACCGTCCCGGACGACCTGCTGGCGCGGGTCAAGTCGCTGGTGGCGGCCGGGCGCGACGTCGACGCGGGCCGGCTGGTCCCCGACGATCTGCTGGACCGGTTCGCCTTCTCCGGCACCCCGGAGCAGGTGGCCGCCCAGGCGCAGGCGCTGATCGACGCAGGTGTGCGCCGGGTCGAGTTCGGCACGCCGCACGGGTTGACCGACGATCGTGGGGTCGAGTTGCTCGGCGGCGCGGTGCTGCCGATGCTGCGGAGGGAGGCGACCTGATGACAGTGGACCGGGTGCTCGTCGTCGTCGGACCGGGACTGGCCGCCGATCCGGAGCTGCTGCGAGACCTCGCCGCCCGCGAGGCCGTGCCGCTCGGCGTCGACAGCGACGTCGTGGCCGCCGCCGACGCCGTCGAGGTGCGGCGGCAGCTCGCCGGCCTCGCCCCGGGCGGTGCCGCCGTGCTGCTACCCGGTCCGGACGAGGCGGTACGGGCGCTGCTGACCTGCGGCGAGGACTGGGCGGCCCGCACCGTCCACTACGACCTTGATGTCACCGGCCCTCAGCAGACCGACCCGGGCGCGGTCCACCTGTACGGCCGGGGGGTGTGGGGGCTTGCCTGGGCGATCCGGCACGCGGTGCACCGGCTGCGCCGCCCGGCGTCGCGGATCCCGTACGGCCCTGACCCGGACCAGTGGGGCGAGCTGCGGCTGCCGCCGAACCCGGGCGGTGCGGCGCTGCCGGTGGCGGTGCTGCTGCACGGCGGCTTCTGGCGGTCGATCTGGGCGGCGGACCTGATGGACGCGCTCGCCATCGACCTGGCCGACCGGGGCTACGCCGCGTGGAACCTGGAGTACCGCCGACCGGACCGGCACGGCTGGGCGGCCACCACCACCGATGTGGCGACCGGGCTGGCGGTGCTGGCCGACCTGCCGGAGCTGACCGGCGGCGCGGTGCCGGCCGGTCTGCTGGATTTGGACCGGGTCGCGGTGTTCGGCCATTCGGCCGGCGGACAGTTGGCGCTGCGGCTGGCCGCCGACAACGGTCCGGTGGCCGTGGCGCTCGCGGTGTCGTTGGCCGGCGTGCTCGATCTGGCCGAAGGGGAGCGGCGACAGGTCGGCACCGGGGCGGTCGCCGCCGCGCTCGGCGGCGGTCGCGACACCGTTCCGCAGGTGTACGCCGCCTCGGATCCGATGGCGCGGCTGCCGCTCGGCGTACCGCAGCTGATCGTGCAGGGCGCCGACGACGACCTGGACCTGATCGACGTCAACCGCCGGTACGTGGTGGCGGCCCGGGCCGCCGGCGACGATCCCGGCTGGCGGGAGCAGCCCGGCGACCACTTCTCGGTGATCGACCCGGCCGCGCCCATCTGGACGGCCACGATGGCCGAGGTCGACCGCAAACTGGGCCGTTGACCGGTGGCTGCCGTGCGGACTGATGTCCGTTCGGAAATGTTAGGTGGTGGTGAACATGATGTCCGATCACCGGCGAGCGGCGGTCAGAACAGCCGTGGAGTGACCACCGACACCACAGTGGTCACCTGGTCGGTGTCGTTGTAGAGCCGGTGCGGGGTGCTCGACCGCAGGTGCAGGCTGTCGCCCGGGTAGAGCCGGTGTTCGACGCCGTCGACCTCGTAGAGCAGCTCGCCGCTGACCACGTAGGCGAACTCCTCGCCGGCGTGCCCGTACGCCTCGTCGCGGCGTCCGCCCGGCGCGATGTGCACCAGCATCGGCTCCAGCACCAGGTTGGGGCCGCGATCCGACAGCATCCGGTAGGTCTGCTGACCGGAGACGTACTCGGTGGCGCCGTTGTCGGCGCGGGTGAGGGTGAAATGCACCGGTAGCTTGGCGTCCGGGTCCGGCGGCGGCTCGGCCGGCTCTTCGTTGAAGAACTCGGCGACCGGCCGGTCCAGGGCGGCGGCGACACCGTTGAGCGCGGTCAGCCCGATCGACGAGACGCCCCGCTCGACCTGGGACAGGAATCCGATCGACAGGTTGGCCCGGCTGGCCAGACCGCGCAGGGTCAGCCCCTGCTCCTTGCGGAACTGGCGCATCCGGGCGCCGACCAGATCCTGGCGTACGTCGCCGTCGGCGACGACGCGGTCTGACCTGCGCACCGGACCTCCCACTGCGGCGGTGCGGACCGCCCGCCGGGCCGCGCCGATTCTTGTTCGATGGTATCGAACTAACCCACCCGACCGGAACCCCGGCCCGACGTCGTCGGTAGGTGATGCGCACGTTCACGGCGACGCGGGCGCACCGCCCGAGCCCGACCACGCATCGTGTCGATCGACTGCCGCGGCGTGAAGTCTCGTGGGGACGGGGATCGCCGGGCACTGGCGTCCGGTGGCCGATCTGCTCCGGCATTCACATCCACATCGCCGGGGGTGGACACGCCGGGCGGCAGGCGCCCGTTGACGTTCGACGTCGGTCACGGTGTCCGGCGCCTGTCCGGTTGACCGTCTCGCCTCGCCACTGGCGTGGCGAGCCTGCTGGCGGTGCCGCTGGTGCCGGCGGCACCAGCGGCCGCAGCCGCCAACCAGGTGCCCGACCGCCCGACCCAGCTCACCGTCCAGGGCCGTGCCTGCGAACCGGGACCGGCCGAGTCTGGGCACCACGCCGACGTTCGCCGCCCGCGCCGCGACGCCGATGCCGGTCAGTAGTCGCTGACCACCAGGTTTCCTGGCGGCAGGTCGGAAAGCCCGCGCACCACGCAGCAGGTGCGGCAGAGCGCCCCCGAACCGGCGCTGCCGCTGCGGTGCTGTCGGCAGCGGGTTGGAGCACGTCAAGTCCTATGTGCTCCGCGCCCCACCAGCGACGGCACGTCGTCGTCGCGGGCACTGGCCGGCGTCGTGCCGGTTCACCGTGGACGTCTACCGAATCGAATCGACCAGAGTCGACGGTCAACTTGGAGGCGTCAGCCTGCTATCAGCCGGTGCCCGGGACCCAGCGCTGCCTCGCGCTGGTCATCCCCGAGCCCTGGTGACATCAGGCGACGGCTACCGCCGCCGCCATCCGCCGTACCGCCTCGGTGATCGTCTCCGGGGCGGCGGCCAGGTTCAACCGGGCATGCCCGGCGCCGCCGGCACCGAAGTCCACGCCCGAGCTGAGCGCCACCCGCCCCCGGTCGAGGAACACCGCCGCCGGATCTCCGCCGAGCCCGAGGCCACGACAGTCCAGCCAGGCCAGGAACGTCGCCTGACCCGGTGCGTACCCGACCTGCGGCAGGTGGTCCGCCAACAGGTCGGCGAGCAGCCGCCGGTTGGCGTCGACCGCCGACCGTACGGTGTCCAGCCAGTCGCCGCCGTCACGGAACGCCGCCGTGTGCGCGATCACCCCGAGATGGTTGACCCCGTGGCCGACCTCCTCCGGCAACCGGGCCAGGTCGGCGGCGGCCGCCAGCCCGGCGACCGCGAGGGCGGCCTTCAACCCGGCCAGGTTCCAGCCTTTCGACCCGGAGATCAGTGTCAGACCGTCGTCGGTGCCGGGCACCGACAGGTACGGCACGAACGTCACACCGGACGCGGTCATCGGCGCGTGGATCTCGTCGACCACCACCCGTACGCCGTACCGGCCGGCCAGTTCGGCGACGGCGGCCAACTCGTCGGCGGTGTGCACCGTCCCGGTCGGGTTGTGCGGGCTGCACAGCAGGTACGCCGCACTCCGGCCACCGGCGCGGGCGGCGGTGAACGCCTCGGCCAGCACATCGAGGTCCAGCCGGCCGGCGTCGTCCAGCGGGGCCGCGCACACCCGCCGCTCCAGGTTGCGTAGGAAGCCGTAGAACGGTGGGTACACCGGCGGGTTGACCACCACGGTGTCGCCCGGCCCGGTCACCAGCCTCAGCATCTCGACCGCGCCGAGCATCACGTCCGGCACGATCGCCGTGCGCGCCGGATCCAGACCGTCCCAGCCCCAACGTGCCGCCGCGAACCCGGCGACCGCCTCCGCGTAGCCGGCCCCGGTGGCGTACCCGAGATCCCCGGCCCGCACCGCCGACTCGATCGCGTCGACGATCGGCACCGCCAGCTCGACGTCCATCTCCGCCACCCACACCGGCAGTACGTCGGGCGGATAGATCCGCCACTTGACGCTGGTCCGGTGCCGGGCCCGGTCCAGCGGCACCCACGGCCCCTGCGGTGCTGTCGTCACGGTTGCCTCCGTTCAATCGAGGTGTGTCAGAGGTGGGCCAGCCAGATTCGTCAGTCGGCGGCGGTGACCGGCCGCCAGCCCAGCGGAGTGGAGAGCACCATGGTGCTGGACGGCTGACCGTACGGGGCGAGCCGGTCGATCACGTCCTCGAAGGCGTCCATCGACGCCGCCGCCACCTTCACCATCGAACAGGCGTCCCCGGTGATCCGATGGATCTCCCGGATCTCCGGCCAGGTCGGCACCTGCGGATCCCGCAGGATGCAGTGCGACCCGTAGCAGGACATCCGGATCAGCGCGACCACCGTCCAGCCGGCCCGGGTCAGGTCGACGTGGGCGTGGTAGCCGCCGATCACCCCGGATTCCTCCAGCCGGCGGACCCGTTCGGCCACCGCCGGCGGTGACAGGTGCACCCGGCGGGACAGCTCACTGAAGGAAAGTCGGGCATCGGTCTGCAACTCGCGCAGCAGCGCCCAATCCATCTCGTCCACGGACACTTTCCCTTCGTTAACCGATCACCCCAATCTAGCCACGGACCTGCAGGTCGCGCCCCCGTACCGCCGTTGATCCGGTATTCAGCCACGCACCGCAAGTGGGCAATCATGGGCGACACAGCGAAGGAGGCAGCCGACGTGAACAGCACCGACGTGGCCAGCCCGCCCGCCGTCCGGCCGGTGGACGCCGACGAACGCGACGCCCGCGCCGCCGCCAACGCCGGCGAGCCGACCCTGGAGTTCGGCGACCGGGTCCCGTACGACGCCTACGTGCACGCCAGCACCCTGCACAGCCTGCAGCGCACCCTCAGCGACGACCCCGGCGAGATGTCGTTCCTGATGGTCAGCCAGATCATGGAGCTGTACTTCGGGCTGACCCGCCACGAGTTGCGCCACGCCCAACGCCTGATCCGCGCCGACCAGGTGTGGGAGGCGCTGGCCCCGCTGCGCCGCGCCGCCCTGCACCTGGAAGGCCTCAACGCCTCCTGGCAGACGCTGCGCTGGATGACCCCGGCCGACTTCAACCGGTTCCGCAACCTGCTCGGCGAGGGC